>NZ_JEMO01000042.1:0-16725 GCF_000582475.1 Nesterenkonia sp. AN1 | reverse complement strand
TTCCGTAGCCGGAAGGAGGTGGGACTGCCCATGCCGATGCCGCCAGCCTCCCTGATTGGAGTGGACTACCTTTTCGAACCAGACGTCCTGGTAGAAGTAGAAGCGACAGCAGTCATCGATTAAACCTGTCGGTAGCCAGCGCCTCCCCGGAGCAACACCAGTGGTTGGGTCCCCGGGTAGGAGTCCAGTGACTGTGTGGGTTTCGCATCCGATAATGGGTGCAGGAGGAAATTCACTGACATGGCACGTAGACATACCCCGGATCAGGTCATCGCGAAAGTGCGCGAGGGCCAGAGACTCCTCAACGACGGACGGCCGATGATCGAGGTCATCAAGGAACTGCAGGTGACTGAGGCGACCTGGTATCGGTGGTTGCAGCAGTACGGGTCCGAGAAGAACGCCACTCAGACCAAAGCCGTCAAGGACCTTGAGAAAGAGAACGCTCGACTGAAGAAGCTGGTTGCAGAGAAAGAACTGGCCATCGACATTTTGAATGAGGTGGCCCGGGGAAAATTCTGAGCCCTGAACCTCGCCGCCGCGCCGTGGCCATGGCGCAGGAGAAGTTCGGGGCGTCCGAGAGGTTCGCCTGCAAGGTGCTGGGTCAGAACCGCTCAGTGCTGCGCAAGGGCCGGCCGGTGGTCAGCTTTGAAGAGGTCCAGCTGCGCGCTGATCTACGAGTCGTGGCCGGGAAGCATCCGGCGTGGGGCTGGCGCAAGGCGCGCTGGCACCTGCTGGAGCAGCCGCAGTGGGAGACGGTGGCGCTGAATAAGAAGCGCGTACGCCGGCTCTGGCGGGCCGAAGGGCTCACCTGCAAGCCCAAGGCGCGGAAGAAGCGCCGCACCGGTCCCGGCGCTGGGGAGCAGAAGCGGTTGCGGGCCGAATATCCGATGCATGTGGTCAGCTTCGACTTCCAATCCGACGTGACCTCCTGCGGCCGGCATATTAGGTTCTTCAACGTCATTGATGAATACACCCGCACCGCCCTGGCCATTATCCCGCGGCGGTCGTTCACTGCCACCGATGTGGTCGCCGTCCTGGAGAACATCATCGCCGAAACCGGCACCGTGCCGACCTACGTCCGGTCCGATAATGGGCCGGAATTCACCGCTGCCGCGCTGGTCGACTGGTGCGCAACCGCCGGGGTCGATACCGCGTTCATCGATCCAGGATCGCCCTGGCAGAATGGGTTCGCCGAATCATTCAACGCCCAATTCAGAAGGGAACAACTGACTGGGGAGATCATGGACACGATGGCCGAGGCAGAGTACTTGGCCGACGAGTGGAAAGACATTTACAATTATGGACGGCCCCACGGATCCCTCGATGGACTGACACCGAAGCGATACTGGGAACGCTGGACCGCAGAGAACCAATTAGCTATCGCATAGCCACTGGGCTGCTAACGGGGGCCCAACCACTCGAAGGTCTCGATTCCGGCGATCTCGATGTCTTCGCGTGCCTGTGGCGCAGGGTCGTTGACCACTGCGACCGCGACTAAAGCTCCGACCATAGCGAGGGCGGTGACTCCACCTGCGCCCCAGAAGAGCTTTCTTTTACGAGAGGCCCTGGTCTCAGCGGCCCGGTGGGCGGCGAGCAGCTCGGCGCGATCCTGCCGCGGCGCATCGGGATTCATATCACTGGCCATGGGCTGATCTCCTCAAAGACCTGACTCGGCCTCAAGAGACCAGCCAGTCCTTACGTATGCATTCGGAATGACACTCACCTGAACCCGGCACCCGGTTGGCGTGAGTCAGCCAGGACCGAGCCCGAGGGGACTGATGCCCGGCGCGTCAACTCATGGCAACGCGAAACGATGGTGACGACGGTTCAGCGTCGTTGGTAGGTGTTAGAGCGAGGGTGCGGCCGGGACGTCGAGTTCGGTCTTGACCATGTGGTTGAAGTAGTTGGTGTAGAGGTTCACCGCCACATGGGTGGAGAGCTCGGTCAGTTCCTCGGTGCTCCATCCGGCATCAAGGGCCGCCTGCCAGGTGGTGTCATCGACGTTGCCCTTCTCCGCGGTTGCTTCGCGGGCGACCTTCAGCAGGGCGGCCAGTTTGGGGTCGAAGTCGAGGTCACCGCGGCGGATGGCGACGGTCTGGTCCTCGCTGAGTCCTGCGGCCTTGGCTCCTTGGGTGTGGGCGGACTGGCAGTAGGTGCACTCATCGACGTTGCCGACTGCCAGTGCGATGGCCTCGCGGGTCTGGGCGTCGAAGGTGCCGTAGTCCTCGATGGCCTGCTGGATGGCGATGTAGGCCTGGAGCACCACGGGGGAGGTGGCCATGGCCCCGTGGATGTTCAGGACCTTGCCGAACTGCTGTTCGAGGTTCTTCAGCTCAGACTGGGCGTTCTCTGGTGCGGTCTCGGTGGTAGCTGGGGTGACTCGGGTCATGGTGGTGCCTTTCTTTCGTACGGGCTCCGCCTCCCCGGTGTGGGGTGGCGGAAGAATCTAGGAGGTGGTCCTGGCGATGGATCGCAGGCGCTGGGAATCTCGGACGGTGATGCGTCCGCGGGACTGTCTGATGAGGCCCTTGCCGGCGAAGTCGGAGACGGTCTTGCTGGTGGCTTCCCGGGTGGCGCCGAGCAGGCCGGCGAGCTGCTCATGGGTGATGCGGATGAGACTGCCGTGGCCTAACCGGGCGCTGAGCGCGTTCGTGGGAGCGGACTCGGCCAGGGTCAGCAGTGTCTTGGCGGTGCGGGCTGCCAGGGGGCGCAGCGCGAGATCGGTAAGCCGCTCCTCGAGCCGAGCCACCTCGTCTCCGAGGAGCTTCGCGATGCGCAGGGCGATGCGCGGGTCCGCGACCAGGTGTCGCTCGACGTCTTCAACGGTGAGCTGGCAGATGACTGAGTCTTCGACGGCCTCGGCGTAGTTCTCATACATCTGCTGACCCACCAGCAGCATCTCTCCGAAGACCGCTCCAGGTTCAAGGATGGCCAGGGTCAGGGCTTTGCCGTCTTCGGCGACCCGGAAGATCCGCACCCGGCCCGATTTCAGCACGAACAGAGCGCTGACCGGTTCTGATTGGGAGAAGATCAGGTCCCCGGGGCCGAACCGGCGTTCGGGGACCATCATGTGCATGGCCTCTATCTCGGCCGGGGTGAGGTCGGCGAAGAGGTCCATCTCGTTGAGGCAGGTGAAGCCGTCGGCGTCGAAGGTCAAAGGATCTTCTTCCCGTCGTTGGGAGGACCAGGGCTGATCTCCGCACATTGAAGCATGCGCGAGACCGTGTGCACACGCACCATGAGGTTCCATGATGGACATCTCAACCCCTCCTCTCCAACTTCGACGCCCCTAACCACATTAGGAATGGGGTGCGGGACGGGTCTGCAATCCAGCACACACTCCCAAGAAGATCTCAGCAGTGGGATATGGCAGTGCGGCACTGACCACCCTGTCAGGCGTTGCCGAGCGGATCACGTAAGCCCGCCGCGCATCCCGAGTGAGTCAGACGCAGGGAGCCCTGGCGGGGCACAAGCACGGCTGGGCCCGCCAAAGTGGGTCAAGTCCCAGGTAGTGGTGTAGCGCGGTGTCCTTCATTGTGATCAATCAGGCGCTGAGTTTCAGAGCAATGTCGGCCCCCACTTCCCTTCCCACGTCGGGTAAGAGACTCAGGCGGCTCTTCGCGAGGATCTCCAGACCAAGGTAGCGGCGGCCCTCTGCCCATTCATCAGTCTGTTCAGCCAGAACAGCGCCGACGAGACGAATGATCGCCTCCCGGTTGGGGAAGATCCCGACGCTATCTGTGCGGCGCCGGATCTCGCGGTTGAGCCGCTCATTGGGATTATTCGACCAGACCTGTGACCAGAGACCTTCGGGGAAGCTGGTGAACGTGAGGATCTCCGCCCGGGCGGCGTCGAGATGCTCATAAGCGTCGGGGAGCTTGGTCTCGACGTAGTCCAGGAGCCGGTCGAACTGGGCGTGGACCGCCTCGGCATCGGGCTGGTCATAAACCGAGTGCAGCATGGCTTTCACCGCCGGCCACATGGCCTTGGGGCAGACGCTCATCAGGTTCGCCGCGTAATGGGTACGGCATCTCTGCCACCCAGCGCCAGGCAGATTCGCCGCGATCGCTTCCACCAGGCCCTGGTGGGCATCAGAGGTGACCAGCTGGACTCCCCTGAGTCCGCGGGCGACGAGGTCGGCGAAGAAGCTGTTCCATGCCGTCCCAGTCTCACTTGTTGCGACCCGCATGCCCAGGACCTCTCGGCGCCCATCGGCGTTGACCCCGGTCGCGATGAGCACGACCGCGTTGATCACCCGGCCGCCTTCTCGGACCTTCATGGTCAGCGCGTCGGCGGCGACGAAGGTGAACGGGCCGGCATCATCGAGGGGCCGGTGGCGGAACTGGTCGACGTGTTCATCGAGGTCTGCTGCCATCCGCGAGACCTGGGACTTCGAGAGCGCGTTGATCCCGAGGGTCTTGACGAGCTTGTCCATCCGCCGTGTGGAGACCCCGGCGAGGTAGCAGTCAGCCACGACGGTGATCAGCGCTGATTCCGCTCGTTTGCGACGCTCGAGCAGCCATTCAGGGAAGTAGGTGCCCGATCGCAGCTTCGGGACCGCGACATCGACGGTGCCTGCGCGGGTGTCGAGATCGCGGTGTCGGTATCCGTTGCGCTGGGTGGCGCGATCAGCGCTGGGCTTGCCCCATTCGGCTCCGATCACGGCGTCCGCGTCAGCGGAGAGCAGTGCGTTGATCATAGTCTGGAGCAGGTTGCGCATCAGATCTGGGGATGCGTCGGTCAGGGCTTCAGCGAGGAGGCCGGCAGGGTCGATAATGTGAGGTGCGGTCATCGTGATGATGCCTTTCGAGTGGGATGTGAGAGTTTTTCTCGAAGGATCACACGGTGGCCGCGTCCATGTCGGGAACGACAGGCTTGGCCACCATGGGTTACACCACTATGCGGGACTCAACTCCAAAGTGTTCACAGATACGGCGTCCTGCCAATGGGCGAGTGCCTTCGCTTAAGGACACCAGATCCATGCTCCCACGAGCAGGCGGGGTGTCGGTTGAGCTCTTTCATGACAGTCCAGTGCCCTCAAGACAGAGGTCCGAGAGGGGGTTGCGTGGCGCTGGGTTGTTCAGAATTTCTGCACAGGTGTGGTGTGGGCCCGTCCGCCTCGCTGCGCAGTGGAAGTATCCCTATACGTGGTGCCCTGTTGGCCAGAATGTGGAGTGTGAGATAGGTCTTTACCGCGCTCCATGCTCGGGGATCGACGTGGTCAAGTTCGCGAAGATCGACGGTGACCTTGGGGCACCCTTGTAGAGCCAGAGCACATCGAAGCGTGGAGACTAATTCTCGGGTGTTCTGCGCGGTGAGAGCTCCAGTTGCGGCCAAGTGAAGGGGACCGGGTAATACCTCAGCGGTAAGGGTCAGGTGCAGGGAACGATCCATAGTTTCTCCGATTATCGGTAGGGAAAGCCCGTTGCTTGAGTCTTTCACCCTAATCCCAGAACTGTTGGTAGGGGAGTGTTGATCGTCTGTAGATAAGACGGATCTGATTCATCACAGCGGAATGGGGAGAAAAGACCGTCGATTCACTGGAGCCCAGACCAGACCGAGGCTCGAAGATTTCCCTATGGGTCCGGAGAAAGCCTCCGTGGAGGCGCGCAGTCCAGTGCTATGGACCTGGGCCGTGGCTGATCAATGTCGCGGGGAGGGAGCGCCTCGTGCTCATCGTCAATCCTGTGGTCAGCGATCGTTGTGGAATCTAGGACACCGTTGTGCCGGTGGCCGAGATCTAGAGTGGGGTCATGTCCATCTCGTTTGTCGTGACCCTCGCCATGGTCGTCGTTGCCCTGCTGGTGCTGCGTCTGTCCATCCCGGGCCTGCCTCCACAGCGGCTGGCCCGGCGCCTAACGTGGCTGGACCTTTGTCTCACTGTTGTCGGTGTGCTGGGTCTGGTGCTTCATTGCGCGTCGATGTTCTTCCGTCACCTGGTTGCTGCAGTACCAGGCACTGATGGTCTGATCAGTCAGATCAACACTCTAGGCACGGCGAGTGTGATCTGGTACGTGATTCCGGCCGTATTAGTCATGGGTGGGGGTTTGCGCCCGCCCAGCACCCGGGGGGCGCGCTGGTCTTTATTGGGCGGGCAGCGCTGATGGGCGGTAGGCATCACGATGTACAACGGGACCCCATTGTCTACGCATCTGGACACGATCTTCGTGGCGGGGCTGATGATCGCAGCAACAATGTTTCTGCTCAGCATTCCTCCCTGGGTTCGCCCCGTGCCCTCGGCCCTGCCCGCTACCGCCTAATCGGACCTGAACCATTGACGGCGCTGCCAACTAGCTTCGGTAACCCGCCGGACCCCGAAGCCTCCTAGCCACTGAATCGCGAACCCCCGAGCTTCTCAGCGATCAGTTTCTTCGGCTTGGACTCAACATATTTCTTGGTGTCGGACGATGCCGCAAGGCTGGTGCGCGCGATCCTAGATCGCACGGAAGACTGGGTGACCTGGTGGCCCCTAGTGGAGCTAAGAATCCGGCAGTGAGGCATCTAAACCGCCCGCCTAGGAGGTATCACCAAACGGGCGGCGCCTTGTCCTTAAGGGGAAGGACTCAGCGCTTTTAGCCTAGTGGAGGCGACCACGTCGTTGCCAAGTTTATGCGCCTGCCTGTGCTGACCGGCATCTGACTGGCGTATGTGGGCGGGTGCCGCTCTAGCAGGGAGGACGGGTTCCAGGCTCGACGCTGAGATGACGGGGCAGCGCCCACCATCGAGACCACCCGGGGATGCTGAACGAGAGTCATTTCTGGGATGTGTGCCCCACAGGTGAGCAGGGTCGCGCACCGGCGGGGCACAATGGGATCGCTGAGAACAGGTGCATAGCTACTCTGGTCGGGGATCACAAGAGGCGTTCGGGCTAGTAGGCCCGGCCTGGGGAGATGTAGAGGCGTCGGGCGGCATCGTGTCTCGGACCAACCGGTTCCGGAGTCTCTGGAGCCAGGTGAGGCCGTCCTCCTCCGTGACCTGGAAAGTGGAGGCGTCTCTCCACACTCGGGTGAAGACTGCTTCAAGGATGCTCTCGGCGGCACTCTTCTCGGGTACGACCCGTAGTATCGCCAGCAGTATGAACCGGCCATACTTTTCGTAGAACACAGTGAACGCCTGCTCATCGCCGCCTGTGATCCTCGCCAGGAGGTCTCCGCAGACATCCACCAAGGGGACGTGCCTGCTGGCGCCTCCAGGGGAGGGTGCCTCTGAGCTCTGACCTGCACACATGGGTTAAGAGTGACACGTTATAAGCGACTCGGGGCACTCTTGGACTTCTGGGCCCTACGGGTTTTGCGTGTTGATACCGCCCCGGGTGTGATGTTGTCAAAGAGGTGATCACATCGAGGTGCACGTTGGGACAGAACTGACCCAGATGTGGGGACACTGCGCATTCCTGGAGTTGCTGTCCTGGGTGATGGGTCCCTTTGGTCTTCTCGGGGCCGCCGTTGAGGGGTGCCGTGGGCAGGGCCCCTCGGTCAGTGACACGCGGTTCGCCGTGATGACCAGAGGGGGTGAGTCTTTCGACGTGTTCTGTGGAGGTGAGAGCCCCGCCAACCACTTCCGGAGTTGACGGGGATTCAGCTCACTGCTGTTCCCTGGAAGGGGAACCAACCGGGCACGAAAGGACAACCGCCCGGTTGTCCACCTATCCTACGGGTGCCCTTGACATGGGGGAAGAGCAGAGAAGTTACCCAGGGCTCTTTCCTCCAGCCCTGGGTGCTTTGAGGGCTGTGGGGCTGAGGGGCTGTGGGGTTCAGGGGGTAGGTGTCAGTGGCTGGGGTTACTGGGGGTGAAGTGGATGCGTCCACCGCGTTCCAGGGACTCAGTCATGACTTCGACGTGCTTCTTCGTTGCCGCAGTGTCAGTTCTTGGCCGCTAGATGAACTTAATGGTCGCAGCCGAACTGATCCAGACCGACATCGAGGTGTCTTCCAGGGCACCAGCGGAGTTCACAGCGAGTCCGTCGATGACCAGACCGTTACGGTTGGTTAAACCCAGCTGGATGACGACGGAGAGGGCTTCGACCATCGGGTCCAGGGCCTCTAGTGTGAGCATTTGTCCGTGCTGATGGATTTCGACTCTACTCATATCAACCTCTTCCACAGTAGAAACGTTCGTGGCACTTCAGCCCAGTGGGATTACTTCACCCACAGCGGTCAATCGTCCCGGCGGGATGGTCGAGGGGCAGCTAATCCCTGCCGCCCACGAGCCGTGAACCGCCATCGAGGGCCATCGGCTGGGCCATAGGTCATGGTCATGGGTCATGGGTCGAGGGAGAGGGGCATCCATGGATTCTTATCCAGGGAGGAAAGGGCTGCTTTCACCTCGGCTTCGGGCGGAGCCGGGGATTGATCGACGGGGAACTCGAGGCTGAAATCCGTGCTTGAGCCCAGCACGGTGAACACGTAGTTATCGAAGCTGCCCTGTGTGGTGATCGTGCGTTGGCGGACCTGGAGGGGTGTGCTTTTTCCTTGATCGGCTCGGGCTGCGATCACTGCTCGTAGTACTGCTGCTTGCAGTGGGGGAATCCCTAGTCGGTAGTGCTTCGTTCCGGCGCTGAATCGAAGCGTCACGTGTTGGGTCTGCATTGGGTGTGGGCCTTTCTGGATTCTTGCGCTGGGCCCACACTCTCGGCGCGGCGCACCCAGACTCCATCGTGGCATGTTCGATACGGTCGCCTACAGTTCCGGACAAGGGCACACAGCCCTCGTCACGTCTTCTCTCGGCGGTGGTGACCGGCTCAGTTCTCGAGGGTGCCGATCTCGAATTCGGCGAGCTGCTGCTCGGGGCCTTCGCTGCCGCCGTGTTGGCCTTCGAAGGCCTCTGCTGCATCAGTACCGCACAGCCCTTCGATCCGGTCGGCGCCTCCTGGATGATCCTCGATCCAGTCGGTGAGGTCATAGACGGTCCCGTCCATGACCGCCCAGCAGGACTCGGGAGAGTCGTTCTCCTCGACTTGGTCCATAGTCAGGGCCTCGTCAGAAGATTCCTGATCCTCTTCCACCGTGTAGCCCTCAGTAGTGTTCTCCTCTGCCTCGGTGTTCCCACCGTCTGCCGGGGCAGTCTCTGTCTGGTCGGGGCTGGTCTCCTGGGGGGCCTCAGCCTCTTGAGAAGCTTCGGTCTCCTCAGGGGCCTCGGTGTCCTGCGCCGTTTCGGGTTCGGGGGCGTCTTGAGCTTCGTCCGCGCCTTGCCCGCATGCCGAGAGCAGGAGGAGGCTTCCGGCCGCTACTGGGACCAGGAGAGACTGTCTCCAGTGGATTTTCCGCGTGATGGTGTTCATGAGGGTGCTCCTTCGAGATAGTCACTACGAGATTCAGATGAGCGGCCGACGGTGCTGCGCCGCTGGACGGAGAAGGCCCAGGCGGTGAGCCATGTCGCCATCACGGTGAGGACCAAGGCTCCACTGACGTGTTGAGTCAGTGTCATGGCGTTGCCCAAGAGAGCTTGGAGGAATGTCAGGCCGAACAGTGCCACCGCGGTGATGGCTGGCACCAGACCGGCCTTGGTGAGCCGAGCAAAGAGGATGAGGGTCACGGCGAGGAATCCAGAGGTGACGTGAATCCCAATGGCTGCAAGACCATGGACCCCGAGTCCGCGGAAGTCCTGGACGAAGAGTCCTGCTGAAGCAAAGAGAAACCCCAGGGTGGCCAGTTGGGCCAGGCATAGGCATCGCGCCGCGATGAGAAGCGTGGGGGAGGAGAACATGTTCGGTCTACCTCTGGCTTTCTTTATCTGGACTCAGGTGAGTCGTTATCTGCGGAGATTGCACTCTCCAGAGCACGCCAGCTGCAAGGCTGTGAATGGCTGAGCTCGATGGAAGTATCCCGCGACTGGCGCCAGGGGAGGGCCACAGGTGGTGGCCTGATATAGCAGTGGCCCCACAGAACCAGGAGGTATCTGTAGGGCCACCACTATGTCGTCATCATGATCTGAGCCGTTGAAGCACCACGGGCCACCACCCTTAAGGGAGGTCGCTCGCCCTGCTGGTCAGGCGTGGGTGATCAGGACTCGGAGCGGTTCAGGACTCGACGGGGCGCTGGCGCATGAAGTACGCACCTGCACCGATCGCGCCCAGGGCCAGCACGCCGCCACCGGCGGCCATGGCCACCCCATTGCCCTGGGACCCGCCGGAGACGCCGGTGTCGGCGCCGCCTTCAGGCATCCCGTCCATCTGCGAAGCGGTCAGCGTGCCACAGGCAGCCGGAAGAGTCGCGGCCAGGGGCAGGGACTCATCCAGGGTGCTCTGCTTCGCCGCAGCTTCCTCTGGCATCAGCTCTGGGTTTACACCGTGAACCACGATCACGCCGGTGCCGTCAACGATGGAGGCCAGCACGTCATCGGGGATCTCAAGGTCGCGCTCGTAGGTGTAGCTGGAACCACCGGGGAAGCGTTCCACGGCCAGAGCTGAATCCGGTGAGGTGTCACCTTCGATGGTCAGGGAGGAGCCGATGCCGCCGTAGGAGGGCTCGCCTTCGGGGGTGTTGACAACACCGTCACCGTCTTCGTCAGCATCGGGTCCTGGGCACAGGCCCTGGGCGCCGAAGTGGATGTGCTGAGCGTGGGGGAAGGGCCCGTCCATGAAGGTCTCTGCTGCACCATCGACGGTCATGTACACGGTGGCCTGGTTGCCCTGGCCCTCGATGAGCACGTCACCGACGGTGCCGGAGTTGTTCAGCGGGTCCAGGTTGGTCTGGAAGGACCAGGACTCGCTTGAGTCGGACGTGGCGGCACCATCGGTCTGGATCTCGTGGTCGGAATGTGCCATGGCTGGACCGGCGCTGAGCAGAATGGCGCCCAGGGCCAGGGTCGGAACAGCGAAGAATTTTGATGTACGCATTTTGAGGGACTCCTCATCAGAGTGGTGTGGTTGTACGGACCTTCGATCGTGGTATCGACCAGGCCACGTACGTGGGGTTCGGAGCGAGATCAGGATCGGATGGTGAAAATCTAGAAAAAGTTTCTCAGCTCATCGATCCGCTTCACCCCGGAGGTGCCCGCCTGCTCGGTATCGGCAAAGGATCCGGGCCGCCATCTTCTTGAAGATGATGGCGTGAAGACCGTTCACGCGTCCAGGGGTCCCGGGCGCGACATTCTTAGAGTAACTCAGATCACTCACGTTAAGAAACTAGTTCGATGGTTCAACTGTTGAGAAAGATATGTGGAACGCGTCGTCTCGTTAATCCACTAGCGGTGCCGAAAGACTAAGTATTCTGCGCGTGCGGGAAGTACTGAGGTCGCTGTGTCGGACCGGCTGTTCGGTCTCTACCCGGCGAGGGTGGCGTAGACCACGTAGTTGTCTTCGTACTCTCCGGTGGCTTGGTTGTACCCGTCACAGGTGATCAGCCGCAGTTCTGGGTCTTCGGTGTTGCCGTAGACCTCCAGGGTGGGGAAGGTGTCTTGATCGTATTGCTCGGCCTTGGTCACCTCAAATGTGGCGGTGGTGCCGTCTTCCCGGTCGATGGTGATCTCATCTCCTTCGACGAGGTCGGGAAGATCAGCGAATACCCCGGGTTCTCCGAGAGAGTCATCGACATGTCCTAGCAGCACTGCGGGGCCGGGGTCCCCGGGTGCGGGAGATCCGGTGTACCAGCTGGCGGGTGAGCCTGGGTCTCCGGGGGGAACGTCGAGGGTGTTGTCCTCCTTCAGGCCCAGGTGCATCAGCTCTGAGCCTGCACCGATGGAGGAGATCTCGAAGGACTCAGGCGCCGCGGCGTCAGCGACATCATCAGCCTGGTCAGCCTGGTCAGCCTGGTCAGCCTGGTCGTCTTGGCTGGTGGAATCAGTGGGCGAGGCTGAAGCAGCATCGTCGTCCGCCTCCGACTCGTCAGGCTCGGCTTGTTCATCCGGTTCGTCCTGCGAAGACCCCTGCGCCGGTGAAGAGTCTTGAGTTTCTGTGGGGCTGGCTTCAGTTTCGACGACTGCGGTGTCATCTTCCTGCCCAGGTTCCGGTTCGCTGTCTTGCCCGGGGGAACACGCTGTGAGTGTCAGCATCAGCATGGAGACGATCGCGACTCCGGCATTGCGCGAGCGATTCGACGCCACGGCGGTGGTCACGGCCTCAGGGTGTCGGTGACGGGGGTGCGGCATGCGAGGTCTCTTTCGCGTAGGCGGTCGACACCAGAGAATAAGCGTCTTGGGGTTACTTCTGCTTCAACCAGGTGGGGCGTCTGGTCAATCTACAGGCCCACCCTCAGCGTGTTGGTGTGGTGTCTGGATTGGTTGCAGAGAGGTGCCGGGATAGAAGGGAGACGATTCTTTGGATTGACTCCTCGTGAGTTCAGGACAATGGCAGGCTCAACTGGTCGTGCAGGAGTTTGACGTCTAGTTGCGCCGATTCAGGGCTGCGACGGCGATCAGCCCGAGGACCAGGCCGTAGGCGAGGTGGCCCATCAGGCTCCACAGCGCTGGGGCATTTATGGCGAAGGCCGGCATCCCCATCATCAGGGGCATGATCAGCAAGGCGCCCAAGACCCACCAGAGGCCACCGTAGAGCAAGCCGACGATCGCTCCCCGGCCGTAGCTTGAGAGTGTCCCACCGAGGGGGATGGTCAGACCCAGTCCAAGGAGGACGGAGATGGCCAGGTGGACGCCGAAGCCCACACCAGCAGAGGTGCTTCCGACCATGGAGGCGATCATCGGCAACATGCCCATCATCGCCATCAAGATTCCGAAGACGACCCCGCCGGCTACGCCTCCGATGGCACCGGCAGAGATCTTCTGTCCCATCGTGGTGGCCGGAGCTGCGGTACGTGATGTTGCGTGTGTTGCGTTGGGGACAGACATCGGAGGATCCCTTCTAGAGGTAAGTACCTGGGACCTCAACGTAGGGCGACCGTCACACTTGTTCTGCGATCCAGGACACACAACGACAGGGTGCCGGCGAGTGAACCGGCTGTAGGGGCTGCTGCGCTGACAGACGACAGGTTCACCTCATCTGTCAGCAGGTTTCACTGAGAAATATCTGTCGCGAGTGGGGCGGAGGTGTCTTGCAACCAAGGACGAGTGCATCAGGCCGCTCGATGCCGTATTCAACTGGTCGTCGCAACACCTACCTGATGGAGGTGTTCGATGGGCATCGGCCCGAGACAAAAGAAAATCAGGGAAGAGCGGGGGCTCATATACTCGCCGGGACGCCCCAGCATCGCGTGGCGTCAGGACAGAGTCAGATTCTGGGAAGCCATCGCCGCAGGAGCGAAAACCCGAGAAGCAGGTGCGGCCGCCGGGGTCTCGGAGCCAGTAGCGCATCGCTGGTTCCGGCATGCTGGTGGAGTGAACCCACAACTGGCTCCGACCGTCTCGGGGCGCTATCTGTCCTCTGCTGAACGTGAGGACATTGCCCTGTGGCGTGCCCAGCAGGTCGGGGTCCGCGAAATCGCTCGGCGATTGGGCCGCAACACCTCGACCATCTCACGTGAGCTGCGCCGCAACGCCTCGACTCGTACCTACACGCTGGAGTACAAAGCATCCACCGCGCAATGGCACGCAGAACGCCGAGCTAGGAGACCCAAGACCGCGAAGATGGTCACCCACGGGCAGCTGCGCCAATACGTCCAGGACAAGCTCAGCGGCGAGATCATCACCGCTGATGGGGAAATCGTCGGCCCTATCGGGCCGGTGTGGGATGGGAAGAACAAGCCTCACCGCGGTGACCGGGAATGGGTCACGGGATGGAGTCCTCAGCAGATCGCTCGGCGCCTGCCCTTGGACTTCCCCGCCGATTCCTCGATGCGTATCTCCCACGAAGCCATCTATCAGGCCCTCTATGTCGAGTCACGCGGCGGGCTTCAGCGGAAGCAATCGAGGCATCTGCGCAGAGGCCGTGCCAAGCGGAAGCCTCGGGCAAGGACCCACCAGCAAGCCTGGGCACACGTCACCGAGGAGACAGTGCTGAACAAGCGCCCTGCTGAGGTCGAGGACCGCCAAACCGCCGGGCATTGGGAAGGTGATTTGATCATCGGGCTGAAGCGCTCAGCCATGGCCACCCTCATCGAACGCACCACTCGCTACGCGATGCTCGTTCATCTGCCTCGGCAGGCTGGTTACGGGGTGATCCCGCCGAGGAAGAACGGGTCTGCATTGGCTGGTTACGGTGCGCTGACTATGAAGGAGGCACTGGCCAGATCGATCGCGCCGCTGCCTGAGTCGTTGCGCCGTTCCTTGACCTGGGATCGTGGCAAAGAGCTCTCAGCCCACGCCCTGCTGACCGAAGAGACGGGGCTGCCGGTGTACTTTGCCGACGCGATGAGCCCGTGGCAGCGCGGCTCTAACGAACATCTCAATGGTCTTCTCCGCCAGTACTTCCCGAAGGGCACAGACATCTCCAGGTGGAACGCCGATGAGATTGCTGCTGTGGCGACAGCTATGAACAACAGGCCTCGAGGCATTCTCGGGTGGAGAACCCCTGCTGAGGCCTTCGCCGATCAGCTACGCTCGGTCCCAAAGCACGCTGTTGCGACCACCGGTTGAATACGGCGGCGCTCTGCGACGCGGCGGTAGCCACGTACGCCCTGTCCTTGATGGAACGGTGGGAGGGTGCCTGGGAGAACATGAGACGGCTGACCACGGAGGATGCGCGTCTGGGTGTGCTGGATATGCAGCGGCCCACCGGACTCAGCGCTCTGCTGAGTCCATTGGCGAAGACCGTGTGCTGGCTGGGAGGGGCCGATATCGAGGCCCATCCCTGGACGGCCGTGGAGCGTGACTTCACGGAGGTTCGGTCGTCCTCGGTGCGCGGCGGGCATCTACAGATACGAGTAGGGACCACACGGTCGTGGACGGATACCTCGTCCTACGTAGAGAACGAGGAGTCAACACGATGACTGATCATGACCAGACACTGGATCTGGACTTCGATTTCACGGGCTTGAAGGCCGTGTTCTTCAACTGCACCCTCAAGCGCAGCCCTGAGCTGAGCCACACCTCCGGGCTCGTCGACCTCAGTGCGAGGTTGATGCGCAACCAGGGGGTCGAAGTCGACATCATCCGACCGATCGACCATCCGATCGCCACAGGGGTCTACCCGGACATGACCGAACATGGGTGGGAACAAGACGCCTGGCCAGAGATCTTTGAGCACGTGAAGGCAGCCGACATCGTCGTCGTCGCCGGACCGATCTGGCTCGGGGACAACAGCTCGGTGACCAAACAGCTGATTGACGCCTGTACGCGATGTCTGGGATGACGAGCCGATGGCCAGTACATCTACTACGGCAAGGTCGGCGGTGCGCTGATCACCGGCAACGAAGACGGAGTGAAGCACTGTGCCATGAACATCCTCTATAGCCTCCAGCACATCGGGGTGACCATCCCGCCGGGCCGCAGGATGCGGGATGGGATCGGCTCGATCGGTCCCGGACCGAGCTACCTTGACGAAGGGTCAGGCGGGCCAGGAGAGTGACTTCACTAACCGCAACACCACATTCATGGCGTGGAACCTGATGCATCTGGCGAAGCTGCTTCGCCAGTCAGGCGGCATCCCTGCTTGGGGCAACGTGCCGGAGCAATGGAACGCAGGGAAGGATCTTGGTCTCGATCCCAACCCTGAGTACCGATGAGACGTGGGGCGATGCCCTCAAGGAGTGAGGAAGTGGTCTCACCGTCTGTGCACAACTCCAGCTAAGACGGCTGGAGAGTCTGGAGCGGGGTAAGGCCCTGTTTCATCTTGCACGGAGCTGCACCCTGGTGCGGGCATGACAGGCACGAAGGATACGGCGGCCACGAAGGATATGACGGTCATGATGAGTAGAGGCTAGCCGCATGGAGCTAGCAACCCCAGCGGTGCACGATCACGTCGTCAACGGTCGAGTAGAGACCGGATTTGAATCGCTGCTGACCGCGAGCCGATCCCATCGAACAGTCCCTGCAATATTTTTGAGTCGACCCGCTGAGGGGCTCAGCAGGCGGGTTTTAGAACGGGCGAGGCAGTAGACGCTGGCAGGCCTCTTCACACCGTCGGCAGGCCGCGGCTGCCAGTGTGCAGTGTTCGTACTGGTCTGCGTGGCGTTCAGCTTCCATCGCGAAAGTGGTGGCGAAGTCCCGGCACAGCATCAAGATCGTCTTTAAGAGATTGCCGTCGGTCTCTGTGAGCCGGGAAAGAAACCGGGCCGTAGTGGTGCACATGTCCGCGGCATCATGGGCAAGACGGATGGTGGTGCGCAATTCAGCGACCGCATCTTCGGCTAGGCAGGCATCGGCGCAGGAGGTACAGGCCAGGGCCGCGTCTGCGCAGGCTTGAATGCACTCGGCCAGCACACCAGGGATTGATGGGTCCACAGGATGAGCTGAAATCATTGCCGCTGCGGTGTTCATATTGCCCTCATCTTCCCTGATCCGCAGCTACTGGGCCAACGGCGTCGAAGTCATTTACTGCTTGAAAGCCAGGGCCGACACATGTGAGCCGCCCCCTCTGTTAGGTCCACACGTTGTGGGAGTCGTCGTTCTCCGTTTGGTAGGTGCATTGCCGAGCGTACTCGGCGGGCGTGAGGTAGCCCAGCGATGAGTGCGGCCGGGCGTGATTGTATTCCCTCTTCCAATCGCCTATCACGACGCGAGCGTGCAGGAGCGAGTAGAAGCTGTTGATGTTCAAGCACTCATCGCGCAGACGGCTGTTGAATGACTCTGGTTGGGTCCCCGGGTAGGAGTCCAGTGACTGTGTGGGTTTCGCATCCGATAATGGGTGCAGGAGGAAATTCACTGACATGGCACGTAGACATACCCCGGATGCAG
>NZ_JEMO01000041.1:0-15103 GCF_000582475.1 Nesterenkonia sp. AN1 | reverse complement strand
CGCCGCCGAGCTGCCCGAGGCCGACAGGCTCTCAGTCACGGTGGCGAGGTGGTGGCCAGAGATCAAGGTGTTCATCCGCACCAGGGTCACCAATGCGCGGACTGAGGCGGCGAACACTTCGGTCAAGCAGATCAAGCGCACCGGCCGGGGGTTCCGGAACCAGAGGAACTATCAGTCACGTATTCTGGGCAGGAGCTTCAGGCGGACACGCCGACGCTCCCAAATCCATGCTCGAGCAGGACTCCACGCTCAAGTGTGAAGAGCCCCTAAACCGTCGATGGACCCCCCTCTCCCTCACGCCGGCGTCCGCCATATCCCAAGCAGCGGAAGCTAACCAGGCGTCTCAAACAGTGTCTCGGCACAACCGTGTTCTCGTCCTCAGTTGCGAGACGCTTCAAAGAACTCTTGACAGGCCAAATTCTCTAAGGTTGACAAGTGATTCACCTGCCGGAATCCCGTCGTTGTGTGTCCTGGATCGCAGAACAAGTGTGACGGTCGTCCTATGTTTGATTCACAGGTACACACCTCGAGAAGGGATCCTCCGATGTCTGCCCCCCATGCAACACACGACACATCACGTACTACAGCCCCTGCCACCACGATGGGACAGAAGATCTCCGCCGGTGTCATCGGAGGTTTCGCCGGCGGTGTCGTCTTCGGGATCTTGATGGCGATGATGGGCATGTTGCCGATGATCGCCTCCATGGTCGGAAGCACCTCGGCGGCTGTGGGCTTCGGCGTACACCTGGTCATCTCCATCCTGCTTGGTCTGGGTCTGACCATCCCCTTCGGCGGGGCACTTCGCAGCTACGGCCGGGGCGCGATCATCGGACTGCTTTACGGCGTCCTCTGGTGGGTCTTGGGGGCCTTGCTGATCATGCCGCTGATGATGGGGATGCCGATCTTCGCCGTGAACACCATGGCGCTTTTTAGCCTCATGGGCCACCTCCTCTACGGACTGATCCTGGGTCTGATCGCCGTCGCAATCCTGAACCGGCGCAAGTAGACGACAGGCCCCTAGACGATACGTCCAGCGTGACAACACCACGAGTGCACGTCTGGGACGACCCCCACTGTTCGCACGCACAGCTTTAACCCTCAGCGCCATAAGCGCTGGAGAACACGGAGACACGATGAATTTCAATCCCGCAGACACCGCCTTGGTGGTCACCGACCCTCAGATCGATTTCCTGAGCCCCGACGGAGTCGCCTGGGAACTGGTCGGTCACAACGTAGAAGACAACGACACCGTCGCCCATCTGGAGCAGCTCTTCGCTCGAGCCACGGCTGGTCACTACAAGGTCTTCGTCTCCCCGCATTACTACTACCCTCACGACCACCAGTGGGAGTTCGGCGGCACCCTTGAGGAGAAGATGCACGAGATCGGCATGTTCGACCGACCCGGGCCCTTGAACATGGAAGGTTTCCAGGGCTCTGGGGCTGACTGGATGCCTCAGTACAAGCCCTACCTCGAGAGCGGCCGCGCCGTCATCTGTAGTCCGCATAAGGTCTACGGCCCTGAAGCCAATGACCTCGTCCTTCAGCTGCGTAAACGGGGGGATCAGCAAGGTCTGCTGGCCGGGATGTCAGCGAACCTATGCGTGGAGAGTCATCTCCGGGAGCTTCTCGAGCAGGGGTTTCGAGGTGGTCGTCGTCGCCGACGCCCACCGCAGCCCGCCCCAGCACCCCCGAGCTCCGGGAGACGGCTACGCAGCCGCCATGACGAACTTCCGCTACATCGCCTCAGACGTGCTCACCACCGAGGAGGCGCTGCAAGAGATCGCCGCCTAACCCCTGGACAGGGCGGACGTCGTTCCGTTCTGTGGTCCATACGTCGCCCCGTCTTTCAGCCATGAATGACTTCGATACCGTTGGCCCAACAGCTGTGAGGGCTAGAGAAGATGAGGACGACATGAACACCGCCGCGGCAATGATCTCAGCTCATCCTGTGGACCCATCGATCCCGGATGTTCTGGCCGAGTGCATTCAAGCCTGCACAGACGCGGCCCTGGCGTGCACCTCCTGCTCCGACGCCTGCCTGGCCGAAGATGCAGTGGCTGAGTTGCGTTCCACCATCCGTCTAGCTCAGGATGCCGCGGACATGTGTACCACCACGGCCCGGTTCCTGTCTCGGCTCACAGAGACCGACGGCAATCTCTTGAAGACGATCTTGATGCTCTGCCGCGACTTTGTCGCGACCTTCGCGATGGAGCTGCGCACCACGCCGACCAGTACGAACACTGCTCGTTAGCGATCCAGGCATGCCGCGATTGCGAAGAAGCCTGCCAGCGTCTGTTGCCTCGCCCGTTCTAAGGCTCGTCCGCTGCGCCTCTCACGCGCGTCGACTTAGAAGCAATAGCGGGCCAGTTTGATGTGACGGGCTCGCCGCCAGCAATGGCGGACAGTGCGCAGGTCTCGACTCGACCGTCGACGATATGAGCTCGCACCACGGGGGTTGTTAGATCTGTGTCCGACGAAGTCCGGGATGTGCGCCCGAGCGCGTCCTCTGCCGCCTACCTGGCATCTATGACGAGGAGATCTCGCGCGAAACCTCTCGATCGACAGGGCAATGCATCGCGGCTTCGATACGCGAACGCTGGTTGCCGAGCCCCCTGGCACTCGGCAACCAGGCTGACCTATCTGCGACGCAGCGAATCAGACTCTCGCGCCGCGGTGTTGCCTCAGTGAGTCCGCGTATCGCCTCATGAACCCCACCCTCGGGTCGGTACTGGCGGAAATCTCGCAGCGAAACTCTATCCAGCGTGGCTAGCCATATCCATCACGACCACCGTATCCATCAGGTTTGCCATGCCAGTACCAGAGTGCAGTCCCGTTCAAGGGGAAACGGGATCTGAACCGCTCCAGGTTCTCCCGGCGTCCTCACTGGCGTTGCGGAGATCGTGAGACCACTTCCCGACACATTGACCGTGCTGCCCAACATCTCATCGGTACTCGGGGTTGGGATCGAGACCGAGATCCTCTCCCGCATCCCACTGCTCCGGCACGTTGCCCCAGGCAGGGATGCCTCCTGCCTGGCGCAGCAGCTTCGCCATATGCATCAGGTTCCACGCCATGAACGTGGTGTTGCGGTTGGTGAAGTCACTCTCGGGTCCACCGGAGCCTTCATCGAGATAGCTCGGTCCCGGACCGACCGGACCGATCCATCCCGCATCAGCACCAGGCGGGATGGTCACCCCGATGTGCTGGAGGCTGTAGAGGATGTTCATGGCGCAGTGCTTCACCCCGTCCTCGTTGCCGGTGATCAACGCCCCGCCGACCTTGCCGTAGTAGATGTACTGGCCATCGGCCTTCGTCACCCCTGACATCGCGTAGAGGCGTTCGATGATCTGTTTGGTCACCGAGCTGTTGTCTCCGAGCCAGATCGGTCCGGCGACGACGATGATGTCGGCTGCCTTCACGTGCTCGAAGATCTCTGGCCAGGCGTCTTGTTCCCACCCGTGTTCTGTCATGTCCGGGTAGACCCCGGTGGCGATCGCATGATCGATGGGCCGGATGATCTCGACCTCGACCCCCTGGTTGCGCATCACCCTGGCGCTGAGGTCGACCAGCCCGGAGGTGTGACTGAGCTCCGGGCTACGCTTGAGGGTGCAGTTGAAGAACACGGCCTTCAAACCCGTGAAATCCCATTCCAGATCCGATGTCTGCTCGTGCTCGGTCATCGTGGTGACTCCTCTTTCTTGGGGACGGAACACGTATGTGTCACCGGCTGCGGGATTCCTCTGTGGTCTCTAGGTCGTTCCTACGCGCATCTGCAGGTGTCCGCCGCGCACTGAGGCGGCCCGGATCTCGGCGCAGTCGCGCTCCACCGCCGTCCAGGGATGCGCCTCGATATCGGCCCCGCCCAGCCTGCAGGCGGCCCTCGCCAGTGGGGTGAGCAGTGCAGAGATTCCGGTGGGACGCTGCATGTCCAGCACGCCCAGCCGTGCCGACGCCGTGGTCAGCTCCCGCATGGTCTCCCACGCGCTCTCCCAGGGCTGCATCAGGGAGAGCGCGTAGGTGGCTAGTGCTACGTCTGAGCGGGCCCGTCCTCCGGCCCGCGTCACCTCGGCGGCGATGTCAGCGGCCCGCATGGTGGTGGCGTCGGCCTGGATGAGGATCACGTTCTCCCAGCTGTGCCGCGCGGCCCGTTTCCGGGCCTGGGCCAGCATCTCGGCGCTGCGATCGATCCCGACGACGACGCCGCCGGCTCCCACTCGCTCCTGAATCAGGGGGATGTTCATCCCCGTCCCGCACCCGATATCCAGCACCTGCTCGCCCTCACGGAGCTCCAGCAGCTCGATCAGCCGAAGCCGTCCGGCCCCGTAGATGGGGTATTCGCCGGAGAGCGCATCGTATAAGGGGGCGAAGGCGGTGTACTTCTCGATGGTCCTGCCCCCTTCATACCTATGATGCCCATGGTGCCGCGAGTGCTGGCTCTGACCCTACTCAGTTCGAACCTCGATGAAAGTGTTCTGGTTTACAGACCGGCCGGTTTCGTCCACGTAGTCTTGCGGGGTTTAATCCGACGTCTCATCCGACCTGCGTGAAGGATCTCCTCCCATGGACCACCCGATCGATCTGCTGGTCATAGGCGGCGGCACCGCAGGAATCGTGGGCGCCAAGACCGCCGCCCGGCTCGGGGCCAGCACGGTCCTTGTCGAGGCGCACCGGACCGGCGGAGACTGCCTGTGGACCGGTTGCATCCCGTCGAAGACGCTGCTCTCCGCCGCCGCGCAGGCGGTCTCAGCCCGGGACTCCTCGGGCGCCGAGCCGGACTTCAGCCAGATCCAGGACCGGATCCGCGCCACCATCCAGACGATCGAACCCGAGGACTCCCCCGAAGCGCTCGAACGCGCCGGGGTGAGCGTCCGCAAGGGCACCGCCCGCTTCACCGCACCGAATGAGGCCGAGGTCGACGGCCAGAAGCTTCGGTTCCGTCAGGCGCTCATCGTCACCGGCAGCTCCCCCGCTGCGCCTCCGATCCCCGGGCTGGTCGACGCCGGATTCGTCACTTCGGAGACGATCTGGGACCTCCCCGAGCTGCCACAGAGGCTGGTGGTCATCGGGGGCGGACCGATCGCCTGCGAGCTCGGACAGGCCTTCGCGCGCCTGGGCTCCCAGGTGAGCATCCTGGCCCGGTCCGGGCTGCTGCCCAAGGAAGACCCGGAGGCCTCCGCACTGGTGCGCGCGAGCTTGAAGCGTGACGGCGTCACGGTGATCATCGACGACGAGCCGCAGCAGGTCCGCAGGAACCCAGCCGCTGAAAGCCCGGGCGACAGCAACCCCGGCGGCAGAAGCTCAATCAGCACCGTGATCACTACCAAGGCCGGACGCGAGCTCGAGGCTGATGTCGTCCTCGTGGCCACCGGCCGGACGGCGCGCACCGCCGGGCTGGGGCTGGAAAGCATCAGCGTGGACTGCGACGACGCCGGCCAGGTGCTCGTCGATGGGTCCATGCGCACCTCGAACACCTCCATCTGGGCCGCCGGAGACGTCACCCAGCATGCGAAGTTCACCCACCTCGCCGGGGTCCACGCCAGCACCGCCGCGTCGAACGCTGTTCTGGGGCTGCGGCGTACGGTCAGCTCCACCGTTCCGCGCATCACCTACACCTCCCCCGAGGTCGCCGCCGTCGGCGTCACCGAGGCCTCGATCCCAGAGATGACCACCTCCACCGTCTCCCTGGAGAACACCGACCGCGCGATCGCTCAAGGAACCACCGAAGGTTTTGCCCGCCTGGTCATCGGCAAGCGGGGCCGCATCCTGGGCGGCACGATCGTCGGGCCTCGTGCCGGTGAATCGCTGGGAGAGCTGAGCCTCGCCGTCGAGCAGAAGCTGACCACCCGTCAACTCGCCGGGGTCACTCACGCCTATCCCACCTACAGCGACGCGCTCTGGAATGCGGCAGTCGCCCATGCCAGCAGCGGGCTGAGTTCCCCCGCGGTCAAGACGGCCACCTCAGCCCTCGCGGCGATCACCCGGTTCCGACACCGGACACACCCGGCTCAGCGCAGCGCGTGATACCCCGCGACGATGCGCTGCGCCGCGCTCAGACACACCAGCAGTCCCCAGACCAGCGCGATGGGACCGGCGAACATGGGCAGGATCAGCCACAGGCTGTGCACCAGGACGGTCTCACCGCCCTCGGCCAGTCCGCCGAGGAAGGACAGCGAGCGTCCGTCGTCGAGGGTTCTGCCGTCCTTCTCCGCAATAGAGGAGAACGCGAGAAACGCGGCCCCGTTGATGTAATAGGCGAAGAGCACCAGCATGAACGGCAGCAGCGACGCGTCGAAGGCCGCGCTCGCGCCGATCGCCACGCCGATCACCGTGGCCCCGTAGACGATGAAGTCCGCGCAGATGTCGAAGAAACCACCCTGCCCGGAGGCCGGCGATGATTCACGCTCACGACGCCGGGCCAGCGGGCCGTCCAGGCCGTCGGCCAGCCGACAGAGCAGCCACATGAGCAGTGCCAGGACCCAGTGCTGGGTGGCGGCGAGGCCCGCGCTGGCCAGACCGGCGGAGAGGTTCAGCGTCGTGAGTCGATTCGGCGTGATCCAGGGCTTATCCAGCCAGCGCGCCCCGGTATCGAGCGTCGGTCCCAGCGCGGCGCGCAGACGGGTGTCAAACATCGGCCCTCCTGTTCCTTCCGCGAAGTCGGACGGCGTAGGCGATCCCAGCCAGGGTCAGCAGTCCCAGCACCGCGAAAGCCAGCTCCATCTGCGCCCCCGGCTGGAACCCGAAGGCGCCCAGCGCGAGGTAGCTGGCCGTGCCCGGGATGATGCCCAGCAGCGTGCCCAGGAAGTAGGGCCACCAGCCCAGGGCTGTGAGCCCGGCCGAGTAGTTGATCGCGGTGAAGGGCAGCACCGGGACCAGGCGGACCCCGACGACGGCGGCGAATCCATGCCTCAGGAGCACGTCTTCGACCTTGGCGACCCGTGTGCCGGTGAACCGTTCCACGGCCTCCCGCCCCAGCGCGCGGCCGAGCCAGAACGCGGCGGAGGCCCCCACCATGGCGGCGGCGTAGACGATCAGCAGTCCTGGGCCGAAGCCGAAGAGCACCCCGGCCCCGACGGAGAGGACGTTTTTGGGCACCGGCGCCAGGGTCAGCGCCGCGTAGGCGGCGCCGAACCCGACCGGACCCCACCAGCCTGCTTCGGCCACCTGGTCTCGCATCTGACCCACCGACGGAATCGGCAGCACCACCGCAGCGATGGTGAAGACGATCAGCGCCGCCACCAGCAGCAGCGCCTTCGCCAGGGCGGTCCGACGCGCACTCGTCTCCCCTCGCGCAGCCTCACCGGCCTCAGGAGCCTTGGGCCCGGGGCTCGCCTGCTGTGGGTCATTCACGACTTGACCCTACGTCAGTCCGCACACCACAACCGAAGGAACCGATGACATGATCCGCCACACGTCCCGCACACCCACGTTGAGGCGGCTGGGGCCGCTTGCGGGAGCCGGGGTCGCCACGCTGCTGCTCTCCTCCTGCGCCTCGAGCGCCGCCCCGCAGACCGAGGAGTTCCCCGACTTCGACGCCGTGCTGGACGCCGCCGAGGACCAGACGGTGGACCTGTGGATGTACGGCGGTGACGAGCAGGGCAACACCTACGTCGACGAGCACCTCACCCCGGCGGCCGAGGAGCTGGGCATCACGCTGCGCCGGGTCCCGGTGACCGACACCGCCGACGCGCTGAACCGGGTGCTCAGCGAGCAGCAGGCCGGCCGGGAAGACGGCTCCGTGGACCTGGTGTGGGTCAACGGCCCTACCTTCAGCACCGGGCGCCAGGCCGAGGCGTGGCGGTGCGAGTGGACCGAGATGCTGCCCAACATGGCGCACACCGACCCGGAGGACCCTCTTCTGGCCGATGACTTCGGGACCCCCGTGGACGGGTGCGAGGCGCCCTGGCACAAGGCACAGTTCACCTACTTCTACGACTCGGACGCCGTGGAGGAACCACCCGCCTCACTGCCGGAGCTGCTCGACTGGGCCGAGGCGAACCCTGGCCGGTTCACCTACCCCGGGCCTCCGGACTTCACCGGCAGCGTCTTCCTGCGCGAGGTGATGATCTCTCAGGCCGGTGGCGCCGAGGAGATCCCGCTGGAGTTCAGCCAGGATCACTTCGAGGAGCACTCCCCCGCCGCGATCGAGACCCTTCAGGAGCTCGCCCCCTCCCTCTGGCGCGAAGGCGTCACCTACCCGCGGGACGAGCAAGCGCTCAACGAGCTCTTCAGCAACGGCGAGGTGGACATCGGGATGACCTACGGCCCGGCGCGGCTCACCGAGCTCGTCGACTCCGGCGCGCTGCCCGCCTCCACCCGGGTGATGCCGATAGAGGAAGGCACCGTGGGCAACGCCAGCTTCCTCGCGATCCCGGAGAACGCGGCAGACACCGCCGGCGCCATGGCGGTCGCGAACCTCGCGCTGTCTCCGGAGCAACAGGCACTGAAAGCTGATCCGGACGTCTGGGGCCAGTTCACCGTGCTCGACGTCGAGCGGCTGGCGCTTGCGGATCAGGCGCGCTTCGAGGAGCTTCCCAGCTCACCGGTGGTACCCCCCTATGAGGAGCTGTCGGAGAACGCGCATTCGGAGCTGGACTTCGACTGGGTCCCGGCCCTGGACGAGGCCTGGCGTGAATCGGTGGGCCGCGGTTGAGCAGTCTCGCAGCGAACACCAGCTCCGCACGGCGGGCGATGTTGACCGCAGCCCCCGCCGTGATCCTGGTGATCCTGGTGCTCGGTGCCGCACTGATCACGGTGGTGCTGCAGAGCCTGGGCCTGATGCCGGTGTTCGGCGAGCCGAAGCTCAGCCTGAACGCGTGGGCCGACTCAACCTCGCTGCTCGAGTCCGCCGGCGTCTCGGTCTACATTGCGACCCTGACCACCTCCCTCTCGGCCGGGCTCGGTCTGCTCATCGCCGTCTATGCCCTCACCGCCGGGCGGAGCGGGCGGCTGGTCGCAGCACTGAGCGCTGCCACCATTCCGATCCCCCACCTGGTCGCCTCCGGTGCCATCGGTCTGCTGCTGGCAGATGCCGGGTTCCTGGCACGACTGTTCGGGATGCCCGCGGGGTTTCCGCAGCTGGTGGCCACGCAGTGGTGGACGGCCGTGATCCTGGAGTTCGCCTGGAAGGAATCGGCGTTCGTCGCGCTGGTGATCCTGGGAAGCATCTCGCGCTCGGCCACGGCGCTCAGTGAGACCGCCTCGACCCTGGGCGCCTCGGCATGGCAGCGGTTCCGCCACGTCATCCTGCCTCTGGCGCGCCTGCCGCTGGTGGTCTCCGGGCTGGTGGTCTTCGTCTACACCATCGGATCCTACGAGTCCCCGTGGCTGCTGGGCCCCCTGGCCCCCGAGCCGCTCTCGGTGCGGGCAGTGCGGCTCTTCGGCTCCACGCAGCTCAGTGCCCGCCCCGAGGCCATGGCCACCGCGCTGACCTCAGTGGTGATCGCCATGCTCGCCATCACAGCGGGACTGTTCCTGACCCGAAGGTCCGGAGACCGCACGTGAGCCTGAGTCAATCTGAGGTGAGCCGCCGTCGTCGTGCGCGATGGCGAGTCCGCACTGTCCTGCCGGTGCTGCTCGGGCTGGCCCTGCTGATCTGGATCATGCTGCCGCTGGTGCCCGTGTTGCTGTGGGCGGCGGCGGGCCAATGGCGCGCACCTGATGTGCTGCCCAGCTCCTGGTCCGCCGAGGCCGCGCTGTCCCTCGCAGATCCCGGGATTCTGATGGCCGGCGCCAGGTCGCTCGGACTGGGACTCAGCGTCGCGGTCACGGCTACCGTGCTCGGTGGCCTCGCCGCCCTTGGCCTACGCGGACCAACGGCTGTAGATTCTCCGGCGTTCACGCGCCTCATCGGGTTCGTCATGCTGGCGCCGCTGGCAGTGCCCCCCTTCGCTCTGGTGATGGGCTCGAATGTGTTGTTGCTCGGTGCCCGGGCGCGTCCTTCCTGGGCGTGCTGATCGTCCTGACGGTCACGGCCCTGCCCTACACCACCTATATGTTCCTCACGGCACTGGCCTCCTATGACCATCGGTTCGAAGCTGTGGCGCGCACTCTGGGGGCGTCCCCTGCCCAGGTGGTCGGGAAGGTCCGGCTGGGACTGCTGGCTCCGGCCATCGCTCGGGCGGGGTTCCTCGCGTTCCTGGTGGGGTGGAGTGACTACATCACCACCGTGCTGATCGGCGGTGGCCAGTTCGTCACGCTACCGATCCTGCTGGGCTCCGCGGCGTCCAGTACCGGTGGTGAGCAGCTCACCGCAGCTCTCTCGCTGGCCATGATCGCGCCCCCTGTGGTTCTCCTGATTCTCTTGGCCCGTCACCGCCCACGTGGAAGGACCCCTTCATGAGCTCACACCTGAGCTTTTCCGGCATCTCTCATCGGTTCGGCGCACAGGAGGTGCTCACGAATATCTCCCTGGAAGCACCCGAGGGCAGCTGTGTCGCCCTGCTGGGCGCCTCGGGCAGCGGCAAGTCCACCCTGCTGCGCATCGCCGCCGGGCTGGAACGGCCCTCCGCGGGACGGGTGCTCATGGACGGAGAAGATGTCACAGAAATCAACGCGGAGAAGAGGGAGACCGCGCTGGTGTTTCAGCAGCCCCTGCTTTTCCCGCACCTGTCTGTGGTGGACAACGTGGCGTTCTCCTCCCGCATGTCCGGTCACTCCAAGGCAGACGCGCGCCGCCACGCCCGTGAATATCTGGAGCTGGTCCAGCTCGCCGACTACGCCCGGCGGATGCCCGGCGAACTCTCCGGAGGGCAGGAACAGCGGGTGGCGCTGGCCCGCGCCCTGGCCCGCCAGCCTCAGATTCTGCTGCTGGACGAACCTTTCAGCTCGCTGGATTTGCCTCTGCGTGAAGACATGTATGAGCTCCTCGAGACGATCCGGGAGCAGCTGCGTCCGACCATCGTGTTAGTGACTCATGATCGGCGTGAAGCCTCGGTCCTGGCTGAGACCATCGCGGTGCTGGACCACGGTGAGATCCTGCAGCACGGAGATGTTGCTCAGCTTCATCACCAGCCAACCTCCCGGGCCGTCAACCGGATCCTTGGTGGACTCAACGAGGTGCCGGGGGTGGTCCGCGGCGGGGTGCACCATTCGCCTCTGGGCAGGATCCCGGTCTTTGCGGACACCGCCGAGGGTCCTGCCCTGCTGGTCCCGCGGCAGGAGTCTCTGTGCCTGGCTGGCCCCGAGGGCGCCCAGGTGAGCGGAAGAGTCATCCAGGTCCGAGCATCCGGGGCTCATAGCCTGATCCGCGTTGAACTTCACGACGGACCCGGCCAAGACCCGGCTGTAGTGGCGGTGGAAGTCACCGGAGCCCCGGAACTGCGCCCAGGAGACATCACCGGGGTCGCACTGCAGAACCCGTACGGGTGGGCTGTCCCGTACTGAATCCCAGGAGGTCTTCCCGGAGTGTGTGCTGGATTGCAGACTCGTCCCCCACCCCACTCCTAGGGTGATCAGAGTCCTCGAAGTTGCAGTCGGAGTTGGAGAGGAGGGGTTGAGATGTCCATCATGGAATCCCACGCTGCGTGTGCACACGGTCTCACGCATGCATCAATGTGCGGAGATCAGCCCTGGTCCCCCCAACGACGGGAAGAAGACCCTTTGAGCTTCGACGCCGACGGCTTCACCTGCCTCAACGAGATGGACCTCTTCGCCGACCTCAGTCCGGCCGAGATAGAGGCCATGCACATGATGGTCCCCGAACGCCGGTTCGGTCCCGGGGACCTGATCTTCTCCCAATCAGAACCGGTCAGCGCCCTGTTCATGCTGAAATCCGGGCGGGTGCGGATCTTCCGGGTCGCTGAAGACGGCAAAGCCCTGACCCTGGCCATCCTGGAACCAGGAGCGGTCTTCGGCGAAATGCTGCTGGTGGGTCAGCGGATGTATGAGAACTACGCCGAAGCCGTCGAAGACTCAGTCATCTGCCAGCTCACCGTCGAAGACGTCGAGCAACACCTGCTCGCAGACCCGCGCATCGCCCTGCGCATCGCGAAACTACTCGGAGACGAGGTGGCTCGGCTCGAGGAACGACTCACCGATCTCGCGCTGCGCCCCCTGGCAGCCCGCACGGCCAAGACCCTGCTCACCCTGGCCAGAGCGGCGCCCACGAACGCGCTCAGCGCCCGGTTAGGCCACGGCGGAGTCATCCGCATCACCCACGAGCAGCTCGCCGGCCTGCTCGGAGCCACCCGGGAAGCCACCAGCAAGACCGTCTCCGACTTCGCCGCGAAGGGCCTCATCAAACAGACCCGAGGCCGCATCACCGTCCGAGATCCCCAGAGCCTGCGATCCATCGCCAGGACAACCTCCTAAATTCTTCCGCCACCCCACACAGACAGGGAGGCGGGTTCCACACGAAAGACGAAAGAAAGGCATCACCATGACCCGAGTCACCCCAGCTACCACCGAGACCGCACCGCAGAACTCCCAGGCCGAGCTGAAAAACCTTGAAAAGCAGTTCGGCAAGGTTCTGAACATCCACGGGGCTATGGCGACATCCCCGGTGGTGCTGCAGGCCTACGTCGCCCTCCAGCAGGTCATCGAGGACTACGGCACCTTTGACGCGAAGACCCGTGAGGCGATCGCCCTGGCGGTCGGCAACGTCGATGAGTGCACCTACTGCCAGTCCGCCCACACCCAGGGCGCCAAGGCTGCAGGACTGAGCGAGGAGCAGACCATCGCGATCCGCCGCGGTGAGGTCGACTTCGACCCGAAGCTGGCCGCGCTGCTGCAGGTCGCTCGGGAAGCGACCGCTGAGAAGGGCAACGTCGATGACGCCACCTGGCAGGCCGCCCTGGACGCCGGGTGGAGCGCCGAAGAGCTCACCGAGCTGACCACCCATGTGGCGCTGAATCTCTATACCAACTACTTCAACCACATGGTGCAGACCGAACTCGATGTTCCAGCTGCACCTTCGCTGTAACACCTGCCAACGACCCTGACCCATCGCCTGTGATGGGATGCGCCACAAGACCGGGACTGCGCCCTATCGTGCTCAGTCCCGGTCAGCACGCATCGCGGCGAGTGAAAGATACCGACGAGTCTCGTTCAGAATGCACACGTAAGAGCTGGCTGAGCCATCGAGGCCCAATCAGTTCTTTGAGGAGATCAGCCCATGGCCAGTGATAAGCACCCCGATTCACCGCGGCAGGATCGCACCGCGCTGCTGGCCGCCCACCGGGCCGCCGAGATCAGGGCCGTCCGCAAAAGGAAACTCTTTTGGGGCGCAGGAGGAGTCACGGCCCTCGTCATGACCGGAGCCTTGGTAGCGGTCGCAGTGATCAACGACCCTGCGCCACAGGCACGTCAAGACATCGAAATCACCGGCATCGAGACCTTCGAGGACCTCGACGCCGAACACGTGTCCTCCCCTGTGGACTACGACCAGAACCCTCCGGTGGGTGGCACCCACTCCAGCACCTGGCTCAACTGCGGGACTTACACCCAAGAGGTGCCCGCGGAGAACGCCGTACACTCACTGGAACACGGGGCCATCTGGGTCACCTACGACCCGCAAAACGTGCCTCAGGACCAGGTCGACGAACTGGAATCGGTGTTGCCGGATACCTATGTCGTGCTGTCTCCGTACGAGGACATGGACTCGCCCATCACGCTCTCGGCCTGGGGGGCGCAGGTTGCCGTGGAAACTCCAGGTGACGAGCGCATTGAACAGTTCGTGAACAAGTACTGGCAGTCCCCTGACGCCCCGGAACCGGGTGCCTCCTGCACCGGAGGACTCGACGCCCCCGGCCGCAGCTCCTGAGCCACTCACCACGCTGGCTGCGAGATCCTGGATCCCAGGTTCACTCGCAGCTGATGCAGAGAGGCGATCCGGAATGTTGCAGCGCCCTTGCATCAGACCATCCCCGTCGTTCAAGAAATAGGATCACTGCGCCCGTAAGCCGGTCGGCAAACGAGCGCGATTCACCTGATCGAATCCGGACGCCCACGTCAACGCTGGGATGCCCGTTTACCCCGCCCGAAGAAAATGCCTGCACGGGTGCCTTATCTGCTACACGCAACGCCCTTCTTTAGAGCAACAGTTTCGAGACGAATACCCTCTTCTTCGTAGCCCGAGTGAGAGGCCTCCTGGTGAGTGAGCCGCCACTCAGACGCCCGCGATCCGACGTTCAGCAGGGATAACAACGACCGCTGAAGGACAGGAGGATAAGCTACGGCGCTCTAAGCCGACCGCTGTTCGGAGAAATCGCAGACCTTTACCTCGGGCCTTCCACCCGTGAGCGGCTATCAGACATCTACACTGTGCAATCCGGGTCACGGTGCAGGATCCAGACCGCGGAGGTACACGAGATCAACCGATCCGACGGATGAGCCTCCAGCTCACCGAAAGCGCTGAGAACTCGCCCAGGCCCCGCTCTCCGCGGCAGAGCAGAGATCGCGGCCTGGGGTCACGATCACCGCCCAGACTCAGTCGGCGGTGAAGAAGTCCGTGAGCTCCGCGTCGCGACCATCGAGCTCAGCCCACGGCTTGTGCACCTGGAACCGGGCGAGACCGGCCGGCGGCCAGGACCCGGCCATCTGGATCACCGGATCCTCTTGGGAGTGCGCAGAGGCCAGGTCCATGCTCAGCTCCTGGACCCCCGGCATATGAGCGACCACCAACAACGTGCGCACTGTCTCGGGAACCTCGTTGATGATCGAAAGCATCGAACGCGGCGCCGCCAGGTAGAGCCGGGAGTCCAGGTACGGCGTCGGCGACTTCTCGCCCAGCTCATGATTGACCCAGATACAGGTCTGCCGGGTGCGCATCGCGTCGGAGCAGACCGTGTTATCCGGCAGATTCCCCGAGCTCACGAGCCAGCGGCCGACGGCGCGCGCCTGTTGCTGCCCGTGGCGCGTGAGGGTGCGGCCGTGGTCGTCCCCGGAGAAGGAGTGCCCAGATTCCCCGTGGCGCAGGATCAGCAGTTCAGGCACGGACGGCTCAGATCGAGTATTCCGGGGCCGCCCAGACGGTGACCTCGGGGTGCTCGTAGAAGCGGTAGCCCTGTCCGCGGACCGTGCGCACGGTGTTCGCCAGGCGTCCCAGCTTGGAGCGCAGGCCGGCGGATATGCACGTCGATGGTGCGCTCGTTGGGCATCTGATCGG
>NZ_JEMO01000040.1:0-13461 GCF_000582475.1 Nesterenkonia sp. AN1 | reverse complement strand
GGGGGTCCCGTGGCTCGACTTTGATGATGTAGTCGATGTTGTCCTAGTTCTGTCTAAGGAACCGGGCAGGAGAAACCGCACTTATGAACTCACCGGGGGCGAGCTCTCTAGCCCGAGGGACCTCACAGACGTTGTTGCCGAAACCTGCGAGGTGCCATTCCATTATGTTTTGCTCGGCGCCGACCAGGCGATTATCGGGATGAGGCGCAGCGGGACGAGCCCGGCACTTGCGGAGCGGCGAGCCTACTACATGATTTTCACAACAGGTCCGGACGCTTTTCCGGTGAACGATACCGTTCGTCGCGCGATTGGACGCGAGTCAGAATCGCCGAAGACAGTGGTCCGACGGCACGCGGCGGAAGCGTACGAATTCTCACTGCGGCTCTATGGGGAGCCTAAAAGTAGGACTACTCCCGTGTCTCAAGCGACGGGCGCAGGAGAGGGCACCGGTAGCGATGCCTGACCGAACCGGTGAATCCATCTCCCCACGCGATGTATCGGGACTACCTTGGTGGGTATCCGAGGTCGCCGAGATTCGGGACGAGCGAGGCGCAGTGGTCGTCCTTCCCGAGGGTGCGAGTGTTCCGCATGGTTTCGATGCGAAGCGCGTGTACTTTCTCTACACCGACTTGCCCTCGGCTCAGCGAGGAAACCACGCCCACACGCGGTTGCACCAAGTTATCGTATGCCTGACCGGGAGCGTTACTGTCGAGCTCGACAACGGACGGGTGACAGAGACTGTCCGGCTCGAATCCCCGAACATAGCTCTCACTGTCGGGCCGTTAGTCTGGCGCCGGCTGCACACCTTCGATCCTGGGACGATTTGCGCCGTCCTCGCCTCCGAGCCGTACGATCCCGAGGATTACCTTCATACGTATGAGGATTTCATAAAGCATTTGGACGACCATGTTGCGCGTAGTGGTGGAGCCGCCTCATGACCGGCCCCAGGGGGTTTGCCCCCGTCGCCAGCTACCTGCTAACCGCCGGAGGCCAAGGGTGTGAGAGGAACACCGGATGAGGTTCCTTTTCACCACCTTCGCCTCGTTACCGCATCTTCAGCTGCAGGTCCCGATAGCTTGGGCGCTCAGGGCGGCGGGGCACGACGTCTGCATCGCAAGCCAGCCCGACCTGATGCGAGAGATTACTTCGAGCGGGTTGACGGGCGTGCCTGTGGGGCAGCCACTCGATCTTGCGGGGTATGTCCGGGACGGTGGCCCTCTGCCAGGTAAGCACTCGGTAGCCGACATCGCTGAGGACAATCCCGAGCTACTGACACCGGCCTACACGACCACCGCGCTCGGCACGTATGGGCGGTTCGTCTCCGGATACCTTGCTGACGACGAAATGCTCGCCGACCTTGTGACGTTCGGGCGGGTCTGGAAACCGGACATGATCGTTTGGGATGCACTTACGTACGTCGGTCCCGTCGCGGCTGAAATCCTGGACGTGCCCCATGTGCGGACGCTCTTCGGTCCGGACTATGTCGCGCACATGCTCGCTCGTCACCGAGAGCATGACCTCGGTGTGGACGACCCTATGACCTCTTGGATACTTGGGCGCCTCGAACGTAGCGGTCATCGCCCCGTGCGCCGAAACGATGACGCGCTGACTCTAGGTCACGCGACAATTGACCCTCTGCCAGGGGTCTTGCGAAGTACGCCGTTTGTCGGTGAGCACCTCCCGATACAGCAAATTCCCATGAGCGCTAATGGCATCTATCCAGCAGTGGCGATTGAACTGCCGAAACGGCCGCGCGTGTGTTTGACTCTCGGTTACTCATCGCGTGCTTACGGGCTACCCGCGCCGTCGGTGTCGGCGATTCTGGAGGGACTCGCGGACTTGGATGTGGAAGTCCTAGCGACCCTAGACTCGTCGCAGCTTAAAGGGACCGTGCTACCGGATAACGTCGTTGCCTCGGACTACCTACCGCTCGACCTCGTGTTGCCCACCTGCTCAGCGATGATTAGCCACTTTGGGATCAACACGCTAAACACCGCAATCAGGCACGGCCTCCCTCAGCTCTACGTGGGAGACGGCTTAGATATGTGGGGCGGTTCAAGAGTTGCGGACAGTATGGTGGCCGTCGGCGTTGCGAAGGCCATACACCACAACGAAATTAGCCCGTCTCTCGTTAGGACGGAACTGTCCGAACTCTTGACTGACCCGGGCTACTCGCGAGCTGCCAGAGCGTTGCAGGAAGAGGTCTCCGCCACCTCTACTCCGCACCAACTAGTCGCAGACCTCGAACGGATTGCCAGAGGAGAGCTCATTGCTTAGGTGTACTTCCTCTCCTCACATCTCAACAAGATCCTTGTTGAGTCCACCAGTTACCGCCGAGACTTAATTTGATACTGGGAATATTCAGTTGTCCGTCAGCCATCCAAGGCATTAGGCTGCTCGTTCGCTGACGATCCCTTGAAAATGCTTATTATGAAGAAGATGATGAGGATCGCAAGAAAAATTCCAGCGGTTCCGAGGGCACCCCATCCGGCCGCGCTGGCGAGGAAATAGACGCCGATGGTCCCTACCACCGCGTATACGGCCCATAATGCAATTTTTCGTCGCTCCATTAGTCCTCCTCAGATTGTGTCTTCTTACGCCGTTGTCCTAGGTCTCGGCACGGCGCATATTCAGCTTAAAGGGAATAGGGTGTCGGTGGAAGGTAGGGGTCGTTCTTGGTCACCACTCGTCAACGGATTTCCTTGAGGCAGCGGGCCTGTCGTCCCGAGGTCGCCGTAGCGCCGTATATGCGTTCCAAGCAACGTGCGCAGTGATAGCGGCGAGGAGCCCGAATGACCAGGCAAGTAGGGACACCGCGATTGAGAAAAGCGCGATAAAACCCATCCCACGCTTGCCATATCTGGTGATATGGAGGCTAGTGAACCCGAGAGTGGAGATCAGGTACGCCCAAGGTAACCCTAGGCCTGTCGCTGCTATCGCCGCGATCGCGACGCCTCGCCATAGAACCTCTTCTGCACCCCCACCGAGGCATAGCAGCAGCCGCCGCAGTCGAGATGGCTCACCCGATCTCGGATGAGGGGTAAACGAGACCAGTACGATCACGACCACAAACGTACAGAGCAACAGCCACCACGGGTCAACGTTGAACTGCGGTTCAGGAAAGCCGACCGTCAAAGCAACGCCCGTGGTCGAAAGACTGGCGATCAAAACGGTTCCGCCGACGTAAAGTAACTCGACGGTCGACGTCCGCAGCCGCCCCCTGAACGGCTTAGAGAAAAGCAACCACGGGAGCCCCTTCCGAACATAAGCGATGTGCGCCAGGCACGAAGTGAGACCAATGCCGACGGCGGCCCCCGAGGCAAACATGGTCAGTCGCGGGGGCCGAGCAGTACCGCGTGCACCGGCGCGCTATCGACCCCGTCGAGACCGGGAATCAGGGCGGTGATTGCGTCGTCGAAGAACCCGCCATAAGTCCTTGCGCTGAGGCCCGCCGCCTCGGCAGCGAGCACGATCGACTGCGCGAGATGGCCGGCCTCGATGTAGCAAAAGCGGGCGCCCCGTGTTCCGTACTTGATTCTTGACCTCGCAAACATCGCTGTGATCACCACGACCATGCCAACGTCTTGCGCTAGGTCACTCGAACCAAGAGCCTCGTGTACTGCCGGCCGCTCGACGTCGGTGATATGCGCCAATTGGTGCCTCATGGGGTCGTAATAAAGGCAGGATTCGCCAGGAATCGTCCCGCCGTCGTTAAGATTCAGAAGAAAAATGTCTAGAGGGTATAGAGCACCAGCAGAAGGTGAAGGTCGCTTCGGGGTGCGCGTGCCGTCCTCCGGTATGGCGCGGTAACTGTGGTGCAGAACGTCCGAAACGGACTGGGCGGTGACTGGACCGTCACGGAACCCGTTTGCGCTGCGTCGTCGGGTTGAGACGTCGTGGAACGAGTTGTGGAGGGGGGCGGGATCAGGCAGCGAAATTGCGGGCCGGTGCGGGTATGAGCGCGCGCTCCGCGAAGTCATAGCCTGCAACTCGGTCGATCGCTGAATTCTCGCTGCGCCGCTTAAGTCGTCACTGATCGTCGCCCGCGACAGTTTCGAGCTCTCGTGAAATTGCTCTGCCACGTCGTTAGGACCGGGGATGCCGCGAGAGTAAATCACGCGCTCAAGGTTCGAGCTGTCGTACTGCACGCATAGCCTCCTATGGGAAGGGGTGGGGAATGTGGTTAAGCGAGGAAAGGTCTCGCAGCGGTTCTCCTGCTGCGGCCAGCATGGCAGCGTCGCGCAATCGCGGATGACCGAGATAGCGATACCGGTAGGACACGTCCAGGGGCTGCATTTCCGGCGAGAACGCACGGATGACGAAGCCGCCGGCTTCCCGCACGTCTGGCGAAGTGACGTCGACGCTGTAGATGGTGACGCCTCGCTCAGCGAGTCGTATAACGAGGGCCTCGACGGAGGCGAGACCGGCCGGTGCGAGGACGCCTTGGATGTCTGCGACCGCCCGGTGCTCCTGGCTCGCGTCGAGGAAGTCTAGGTATTCGTACATAGCCGGGTCGCTGAATAGGTCGATGTGGTGCTCGAAGTCGACGATAGACTCAAACCAGTTGGAGTCGACGAGGCACGGGGAGCCACTTCGAACCCGCTGGGCTGCCCAGGAGCGAGATCCGACCGCCTCGCTCATCGCCTTTATGCACGCGACCTCAGGGCGAAGGGCCGCAGAGGCCCCTACGCCGATGGGACCGTGGCCGCCGACTGCCGGTCGGGCGACGGCGAGGACAGCCGGAACGCCTGTGAAGACGCTCAGGTCGATCGCAGAGACCTGGAGGCCTGTGGGGGCCACATGGCGTCTTACGAACGACGCGAGACTTGGGTGGGAGTTGGTGTCGATACGTGGGAGCGTCAATTGGTGGTACCAGGTGAGCATGAACGCGTCGCGCTCGACAAGCTCGAGTATTCCAGAGAGCAGAGCCGCGTAGGGCTCCGTTCCGAACGCGAGACCATTCGATGTAGAGGTGTGGATCCGTGGCGCGCCAGGGACCTCGGTAAGGTAGGCGAGCTGTGCTGGGATCAGAACCCTGCGTCCGCTCAAAACCTCACCTGACTCAATCCACGGCATCGTGGTGTCAGGACCTGGTTGAGTGAGGCCGAACCCATCCTCAGCCAGCTGCTCGTCCGTAAAGATCCGCAAAGCCTCCGTGGGGAGCACTGAGGCCCCTCCATCGGCCAGATTCCTTTCTGTGCCAGTAACGAGGCGAGACGGTTCGATCCAACAGGCGCTGTAGCGCTCGAGGGCCTCGCCGATTGCCGCAGCACTCGCGCTATGTTGGGTTGCAGCATCGCCACCGCTGTTTCTCGGTGTCCGAGAGCCGATGAGCGGAGCTGCGCGGGCGGCGTACGCTCCGACGGAGATCGTGTGTAGGTCGGCCACGTCGTGCAGACGGTTGAAGGTTTTCCTGACGATTCCGACGAGGTCGGAGGAATAGGTATCGACCTGGTTGCGCGTTAGGCCCCCCGCTCGTTCAACCATGCTGCGACGCCTCCGGATTCACGCTGACAGGGAACCAGATCTGTGGCGCGCCGGTGCCTCTTGCGTGCGAGCACGCAGTGCATCGTGGGACGCGGAGCAAACGGTGCGATGTTATAGAGAGCTCGGTGGCGGTGTTCGTTAGGACACGGATGAATCCGGGTGTTGAGGTGGGGCCGTCGAACCCCGAGATGACGAGATCGAGCGCGACCTGCGCAACCATCCCGGCGACGAAAGCGTGGGACAGAGATGAGGGATGATTCGTCTGGCCCGCCCTGACGATGGTCGCCTCCTCCAGTTCGGCGGAGACGGCGTCGTCAGGGAAGTTTGAAAGGCGTCGGAGCCGATAGCATTCCGCACACGCGGATGTCTCCGGTGCGATTAGCGGACCGACGATCGACCGAGAGCCGTCGAATGGTTGTACGAGCAACCACGGGGTCCTCGCCTCATCCTCGAGGCGCTCGAGGTTGAAGCGGCCGATGTGCTTCGCGTGCTCACCGTCCGCGACGTATACGATCAGATCGATCGATGCGTGTCGCTCCGTATCCGGGTCTGTGTTAATGCCGAGGTGAGCAAGCTCGCCGCGGATAGCCTTCGCCACGCCTCCATCACCTTCGATGCGCACCGAAGCGAGCTCGAGTGATTTAAGAAAAGAGCGCATCGATATCGGTCTGCTTGCTCGGCGACGTGTCTCGAAGTACATCTCAAGCTGAGATGAGTTCTTCATCTCGGCAATGAGCGAAACTGCGAGCCCCGTGTTCGTCAGCACCTCCATTAACTCAAGCGCAATGTCTCGGTGTTCCTGAGGTAGCGACGCCGGAATCGTCACTTCAGGACCGGACGCCGAGAACAGCGTCTCGGCGATCTCTACAACCGCCCGGTTCGCGATCCGGTGGATCGTTGGTCCGCTCTGTAGAAGTAGCGCGCGTTCGCTCGTCACTGTCATTGTGAGCGCCGGATCGAGAGCCCAAGAATCGGGTGTTGTGGCGACGTTTCTTCCCATGCGGTTTCTCCTCCGGCGTGACACGCTTACAGGTAAACGGTTCTCTTCGGCAATTGTCTCAGAATCGAATGAATTGGTGACTGATTTCACCTTGAAAACCAGGTGAAGCGTGCTCGCCTGAGTCGGTGACAAGATCCGAAAGCTCCACCTGGCAGTGATGCGCGTCTGCGCTTCGAGGGGACGACGACGATGTCGACACCAAGTCTTCGCCAACACCAACGGTAGATAGCTGGCTGTGCGGCGCTAGCCTGCCTATGCAGCGTGTTGATGACGACGGTACGCGTCGTGGACCACCTATCAATGGACCAGGCGCACCCGCACGGCAATCAACAAGGGTGCCTTTCGGACTTCCAGGGCCCCTCACAGGCCGCGTTCCAAGATTTTCAACAGGTAGGTGCCGTACCCCGACTTGATCAGGGTTTCAGCTCGATTTCGCAGCTCCTCATCGCTGAGCAGGCCTGTGCGCCATGCGACCTCTTCAGGCGCACCAACTTTGAGTCCCTGCCGGTTCTCCAACGTGCGGACGAAGTTAGAGGCATCGTTTAGGTCCTCGAAGGTACCGGTATCCAGCCAGGCAGTGCCCCGGGGTAAGATCTCCACCGAGAGTCGACCCCGCTCCAGGTAGGTGCGGTTGACATCTGTGATTTCCAACTCTCCACGGGCGGAGGGACGCAAGGATTTGGCGATCTCTACGACTTCGGCGTCGTAGAAATATAATCCCGGAACTGCAAAGTTACTCTTGGGGGCGGTGGGTTTCTCTTGGAGAGATACGACGGTCCCGTCCCCATCAAATTCGACAACGCCGTAGGCTGTCGGGTCGTCTACCCAATGGCCGAAGATCGTCCCGCCCTCGACTTCGGTATGCCGTCGTAGCCGGGCGCCCACTTCGGTGCCGTAGAAAATGTTGTCTCCGAGAATGAGGGCCACTCCATCGTCGTCGATGTGCTCTTTGCCGAGCAGGAACGCTTGGGCAATTCCGTCGGGAGAAGGCTGGGCTTTGTAGCTCAATGTGATCCCGAACTGCGAGCCGTTGCCGAGTAACCGCTGGAACTGCGGGGCGTCATCAGGTGTGGTGATTACAAGGATGTCTTCGATACCCGCGAGGATGAGTGTAGACAGCGGATAATAAATCATTGGCTTGTCGAATACAGGCATCAGCTGTTTGGAGATTCCCCAGGTGATCGGATGAAGTCGGGAGCCGGTTCCGCCGGCGAGGATAATTCCCTTCATAATAAGATCACTCTATACACTCCTCGTTGAGGAAGGCGCTGATCGACGTGCAGCACATTCTGGTGACCGGCGGAGCTGGTTTCATCGGAGCCAACTTCGTCCGTCATGTACTTGGACAAACTGACATGCTGGTTACTGTCCTGGACAAGCTGACTTATGCGGCCAACCCCGCTTCTTTAACGGGTCTCCCGAGCGGACGTATGCGCCTAATTGTCGGAGACATCTGCGATGAGGTCCTAGTGAACGAGCTCGTCGCCGAGGTCGACGCGGTCGTCCACTGCGCCGCCGAGTCGCACAATGACAACTCCCTGGATAATCCGTACGACTTCGTTCGGACCAACGTCGTCGGCACATTCACCCTGCTGGAAGCGGTTCGACGGCACGATCGTCGGTTCCACCACGTCTCCACGGACGAAGTCTACGGAGACCTCGCATTGGACGATCCGATCAAGTTCACCGAATACACCGCATACTGTCCCTCCAGTCCTTACTCGGCGAGTAAAGCTGGATCCGACCACCTCGTGCGAGCCTGGGTGCGTTCATTCGGGGTAAGGGCCACAGTGTCGAACTGTTCGAACAACTACGGGGCGTACCAACACGTCGAAAAATTCATCCCAAGGCAGATCACTAACCTCATCGACGGTGTTCCACCTAAGCTCTATGGCGAGGGGCTCAACGTCCGCGACTGGATCCACGCTGAGGATCATGCCGCCGCTATGCTACGCATTTTGCGCAATGGAAAGATCGGACGGACTTATCTCATTGGTGCGGACGGGGAGCGCAGTAACCGCGAGATCATCGAGATGATCCTCCTGGCCTTCGGCCGCGACCCGCAGAATTTCGAGCTTGTCACAGATCGTCCGGGTCATGACCTGCGCTACGCCGTCGATGCGACACCGTTGCGCCAGGAGCTCGGCTGGACCCCCCAGTATGGGGACTTCTCGGAAGGCCTGGCCAAAACCGTGCGGTGGTACCAGGAGAACGAGGAGTGGTGGCGCCCGGTCAAGCACGCTACTGAGGAGCGCTACACACGGCAGGGCAGATGAAGTGGCGTCTGCAGAGACGTCGGCGGATCTGCTGGCGACACGGATTCGGATAGGAGTGTCTTGCTGACAGTCGAGAGGACACCGATACCTGGTCTGTTGGTGGTGCACCTGCCGCTTCATCGGGACACTCGTGGCTGGTTTAAAGAGGACTGGCAGCGCGAGAAGATGGTCGCCGCAGGATTGCCAGACGTTTATTTCCGGCAACACAACATCTCCTACAACGCGACAGTCGGCACGACTCGGGGCATTCACGCTGAGCCTTGGGACAAATACGTTTCAGTCTCCCGGGGAGGGGCATTTGGCGCTTGGGTCGACTTGCGCGAGGGGAAGACCTTCGGACGGGTACACACCGAGCGTCTGGGACCTGAGATTGCGGTGTTCGTCCCTCGGGGAGTGGGCAACGCCTTTCAGGCCCTAGAGCCGGAAACTGCCTACACCTACTTGGTGACCGATCACTGGTCCTCTGCGGCGCAGGAGCGCTACACCTTCTTAAACCTGAATGATGAGACAGCGGCGGTGCCCTGGCCGATTCCTCTGGACGCCGCCGAACTATCTGAAAAGGACCACCATCATCCAAGGATGTCCGCCGTGATCCCCATGCCTCCAGCTCCGATTCTGATCCTCGGAGCCGGAGGGCAACTCGGCACCGCCTTGGTCGAGACCTGTCGAGCGCGAAACATCCCTCATCGAGCCTTCACCCGTGAGATGTGGGACTTGAGCCGTCCGGAGAGCTGGCCGGTATCGCAAGTCCGCGACGTCCGTGCTGTGGTCAATGCGGCTGCCTACACCCGTGTGGATCGCGCCGAGACGTCGCAGGGCCGCGAAAAAGCCTGGAGAGTTAACGCCACAGGCGTCGCTGCGCTAACAGCACTGTGTCGGGAGTCCGATACCCCGTTGATACACATCTCTACTGACTATGTCTTTGACGGCGCACTGCCAGCCGAGCAGGAATACGGCCCGACACACCCGGTGTCCCCGCTTTCGGTGTACGGACAAACCAAAGCGGCAGGAGAGTCAGCGGTGCGGACATGGACGAAGCATCACATCGTGCGGACCTCCTGTGTCATCGGTACTGGAAAGAACTTTGTCACTACCATGCGTGACCTGGCTGAGAGCGGCGCGAACCCCGTCGTCGTCAACGATCAATGCGGCCGACTGACTTTCGTCGACGATTTGGCCAAAGGGGTCCTCCAACTTGTGACGGGTCCAGCGGAATTCGGCACCTACCATTTTACGAACACCGGGCCGGCCCTGAGCCGGTATGAAGTTGCCCGACAGGTCTTTGAGCTCAGCGGTCATGATCCAGACCGGGTGAGTCCGACTAGCACCGAGTTGTATTGCGCGAACAGGCCTGGTGCGGCACCTCGGCCACCCAACGGTCGCCTGCTCCAAGACGGCGTGGCCGAGGTCTTCGGAGAAGTACCGCCTGCACGACGTCGTCTCGAGGAGCATCTGCGGCACTATTACTGAGTTTCATACTTCTTCCACTGCACTGCCCCCAGCACTCGCGGCCCTCAGATCTATCCTGATCGTACTAGAATCAGTACATGCGTACTAAAAACGAGCTAGGAAATGGCTCTCACGGGACCGTTGGTGGTCGAGCCCGACGTGACCAGATTGAACGTGCAGCTGCTGAGGTGCTGGCCGACATCGGTTACGCCGCCACCTCCGTCGGTCGCATTGCAGAGCACTCAGGGGTCAGTAAAGGAGTCATCACCTATCACTTCGCAAGCAAGGATGAGCTCCTGCGTGGGATGGCTCTACGCGTGTTTCAGGAGTGCACAGCCCATATCGACGCACGCACCTCTGATGTGATCACCCCTGTTGCACGTCTGCGTGCAGGGCTCAGCGCGGAACTAGATTTTTTCTCGTCGCGGCGGATGGAATTCCGCGCGATGGCGGAAGTCGTGGCAAACCATCGCAATGCAAGCTTTGTCCGCGCATTCCAAGACGTGTCCACCGCGAGAACCGAGGCCCTTGTGGACCTGCTGGTCGAGGGTCAGGCGCTGGACCAGTTCCGTGCATTCGACGCCAATGAAGTCGCACACTTGATCTCTGCTACCAAGAACGGTTTGCTCGACCGATGGTCTTCTGACGAAACTCTCGACCTGGCAGCGGTCTCAGCGACGGTCCTCCACTTTGTCGAGCGTGCTGTATCGACCCGCTAAGGGACCTCTTACCGAACGTTCTTCGTAGCCATCTCGTGCAGAGGTGCCTCGTAACCGGCGACGAGTAAAAACGAGTTCAGGTGGTGAGCGAGATAGTCGCCTTCATCGAGGCCAACAAGGACCACGTCATCGACGGCCGTCGACTCGGAGTCGAGCCCATCTGCACGATCCTGCAGGTGGCTCCGAGCACCTACTACGCCGCAAAGCACCGAGCCCCCTCAGCTCGGAGCCTCAGAGATGCTGAGCTGATCCCACAGCTGGTGAAACTCCATGCCCAGAACTACGGGGTCTATAGAGCCAGGAAACTCTGGAAAGCCGCGAACCGGGCCGGCCTGAGCATCGGCCGCGATCAGACGGCGAGACTGATGCGCCACGTCGGCCTCGAGGGTGTTCTTCGGCGCAAGAAGATCCGCACCACCACACCTGACCCGGAAGCGCCCCGGCATCCGGATCTGGTCAATCGCGAGTTCACCGCGATCGCGCCGAACAGGCTCTGGGTCACCGATCTGACCTACGTGCCGACCTGGGCCGGTGTCGCCTATGTCTGCTTCATTATCGATGCCTTCAGTCGCACGATCGTCGGGTGGCGGGTCGCTTCCACTATGCGCACCGACACCGTGGTCGACGCGATCGAGATGGCCCGCTGGTCGAGAGGACCGCGGCATGAGCAGCTGCGGTGCCACAGCGATGCAGGATCTCAATTCACGTCGATTCGCTACGGCGAGAGACTGGCAGAGATCGGGGCGACCCCCTCGATCGGAACCGTTGGGGATAGCTATGACTGTCAGTCTGTTCTTGCCGGTTCGAGGCTTGTTCCGGAAGTCCTGGCCGCGACGGTCTGACCCTTGCTTATGACTGACCCACATGGTGTCTTGGCGTTGATCTGTCGACCGTCCGGCCGGGCACGCAGCAAGCGCTGCCGCCGGACCGGGCGTGACCTAATAGGAGCCTGGAGCAGATTTTGAGAGCGTCCCCGTGACAGTCCTGTCCACCCGCCGGCGACAGCGTGAGACCACGCTAACCGGCAAGGAGACAGCACACCATGACCACATTCGAAACAGTTCGATCCGGGTACGTCGTGATCGGAGTCGACACCCACAAGCACGTCCACGTGGCCGCCGTGATGGACACGGTTGGCGGGATCCTCGCAACGCTGACGATCACGACCGATACTGGCGGCTTCAAGCAAATGTTGGAATGGGCATCTAGCTTCGGGAAGGTCCTCGGGTTTGGGATCGAGGGCACAGGTTCCTACGGCGCCACGTTGACATCGTTCCTTCGACGCCACGGCCACAAGGTGGTCGAGGCTGGCCGCCCTGATCGCCGCTCGCGGCGCGCGAACGGCAAGTCCGACACGCTCGACGCCGAGAACGCGGCCAGGTCTGTGCTTGCCGGATTTGCCACCGCGACACCGAAGACCGCCGACGGTGCGGCCGAGATGATCCGTCAACTCAAAATTGTCCATGATTCCGCTGTCACGGACCGGACCGCAGCAATGGTCACGATGAAGGCAATGCTCGTGCACGGCTCAGATGAACTACGTCGTGAAACGAACCGCAAAACCCAGATCATGCTCGCCCGTCACCTCGCGGCTCTGCGCCCACGGGCACTGGAGAGTCCCGACGACGCGCTGCGTCATTCGCTGCGGTCCCTGGCGCGCCGCTGGCAGCAGCTCGATGCTGAGGCCAAGGAGTTGACCTCGATGATCGAACAGCTCGTCACCGGCACGGCCCCGCAACTTCTCGAACAGTTCGGCATCGGCGTCGATACAGCCGCGGAGATCCTCATCGTCGTCGGAGACAACCCCGAACGCATCCGCTCCGAGGCCGCCTTCGCCAAGCTCGCAGGCATCAGTCCCGTCCCGACCGGCTCAGGAATGACCAGCGGGCGACACCGCATCAATCACGGTGGCCATCGACAGCTCAACGCCGCGATCTATCGCACCGTCATCGTCCGCATGCGCTTCCACGAGCCGACCATCGCCTACGTCGCCCGAAGAACCGCCGAGGGCAAGAGCAAACGCGAGATCATCCGCTGCCTCAAACGCTACGTCATCCGCGAGGTCTACCACCTCGTCAAGGTCGACCCCAGAACCGGCGAAATCGCCAGTTGACAACTATAGGAGCGCCAATGCTCTGGCTGAGACCGTGAACGGCTACTACAAGGCCGAGCTCATCCGAGGTCCGGTGCGCGCTCAGCGGGGTCCGTGGAAGACGGTCGAGGATGTTGAGCTGGCGACTCTGGGGTGGGTGCATTGGCACAACACTGAGCGGCTTCATGGGTACCTCGGTGATAGGCCGCCGGCTGAGTTCGAGGCCCTGTTCTACGATGACAACACCAGATCCGCTGAGCTGGTGGAATCCCTATAGCCGGAGTCTCCATCAAACCCAGGGCGGTTCAGTAGACCTAACTGAAACGGAGCAAGCTATGCACTTAGGTGCCCAAACTGGCTTGTGGCCTTGTCGCTGCGCTGAGGCCTTGGCACCCTAGAAGGAGGTTCGCTTCTAGTTGTAAGAGGGCGTGACGTTAT
>NZ_JEMO01000039.1:0-10871 GCF_000582475.1 Nesterenkonia sp. AN1 | reverse complement strand
CCCAGTTGAGTACGAAGCAATCATGAACACCGGCGTCGCTCTCGCGGCGTGACTACACCTGTCACCTATTGGTGCGGCAGACCCCTATGACGCGCTGCGCGGCACCACACAACGCGCGTGGCTGCGCGCGGCTGCCGCCGTCGCCCGAGGGTTATAGAGAAAGAAAAGTCCCGACACGCTGAAACAGTTTCACTGATCTGCTCCACTTATGGGATTGAATGAGGATCACGGTTAAAGGAGGAGAAAATGCCGCAGATCAGCAAGGGTCAACGGACCCAAGTGAGCGCGCGTATTGAGCAGCCCTACTTTGAAAAGTTGGACAGATATCTGTCTCTCACTGGCGAATCCAAGAACGACTTCGTCAGGGAGCTGATCATCGAACGGCTCAACCGGGTAGACGTCGACAGTCTCGAGAGAAACCAGGAGCCGCTTCCTTTGACCGCATAAACGAAGAAGCGCCCACCTACCGGTGAGCGCTTCCCCAAGGCTTTTCAGAACCGCTCTAGTTTGCCGACCGGACGGTTCTGAATCCAATCCCCTGAGGAGATCGAACCGATGACTCCCGCATATGGGAGGCACCTTTTATGCTTCCCACTGTAGCACCGTGCGCTCAAACTCCCCAGAGGCCACGCAACAACACGGCATTTCGTGCTGCCTTTCTGAGCCACCTTGGCACCGCCTGGGCTCGCGCGTCCGCGACCAAAACCGAACCCTCAGTGCGCATCAGCGCCGCTGACCTGGGAGATTTCGAGTTCTTCACGCCCTCCCGTTCTGTGGGGTCTGCCCTGGTGATCGACATTGACCGGCCAGAAGCGATCCTCGAGATTTTCGACATGATCCCGGCCGAGATCCGGCCCTCGTGGGTCGTGGAGACCCGCAAGGGTGCGCAAGCTGGTTGGATGATCGACCCAGTGGATCTCCGTAGGACCGCGCGTGAACGTCCCGTCGCCTATGCCCGAGCTGTGGGCGCTGCGCTGCGCAACACACTGACCGGGGACGAAGCCGTAGACCCCTTAACCCCGGTGCGCGTGCGCAACCCCACCTATTGGCGGGCCGAGCTGCGCGCGTCCCCCACTCCCCCGGTCTACGGCCTCAAAGAGCTCCACCAGGCGCTGAAGACCGCGAACCTGTGGCCTTCAGCGCCACGGTTCAGCGGCCGCAGCGCGACCACGGCCGCGCGCAGGGCCACCGTGGCTGCGATTGATACCGGCAATCGGAACCAGACCGTTTTCGACGTGGCCCGTCAGGCTGCCTATGTCGGTGAGGATTTCGAGGCTGTGGCTTGGGAGACCAACGCCGCCGCCCCTGAGCCTATGAAGGCCGCTGAGGTGCGCGGCATCATCCGCAGTATCGCCCGGTATATGGCGAATCCTCGTGGCCACCGTTCCACGGTGGCTATGCCTTCTCAGATGCGTGAGGTGCTCTCAGAGATGGGCCGGCGCGGCGGATTGGCCAACACGGCCGCGCAGCGCGCCGCTCGCGCACTCGGCCCTAGAGCTGCTTCTGCTGCTCGCAGTGCCCGCGCTGACACCAAAGCCCGCCAGGCCCAGAAGATGCGCGCACAGGGACATTCACGGGCCACTATTGGCCAGAAGCTCGCCGCCTCACCGGCCACGGTCTCCCGGTGGTTACGCCGTCATATCACCCATCAGTGCCGGATTTCATCAGTGGAGCCTCAGGTGATCCGTAGACACCCTCGTGCTCGCCCTTCTCGACCGAGGCAGCTCCCCCGCCATGCCCACCAGTGCCGCACGCGCTGCGAGATCCCCAATGACGGGGCCCGCTCCCCCGGCAGCCAGAGCTCAGGACCGCCAAGCGGTCCACTCAGCAGCTAACCGCCCCGCTTCCGGACGTACCTCCACCACCGCATCGGGTAGCCCTGCCTTATACGAAGCTCGAATACAGCCCCGCACAGCCAGACCATGCAGCGCAGCCTCCAATCGTGGAGCAGTCAGCCCTGCGCCACTGAGACTCCACAGTGGGATAGGTGGCGGTACGGTCCGATTCTTTCGAGGATGGCCAGCAGTACCGCGTACTCCCCCGCAGCCGGCCCCTCATTCTCCACGTCAGTCATCACAGGTCCCGCCGTCGTCGTTGCTCACACGCTAATCCGCGCCTATGACACCGACGCGGCCACCAGCGACGGGGATCAGGGTCACCGGGGTCAACGGTTCAGCACGGTTGGCTTCTCCCGCAGGGTGCCAGGTCGCCCCCGCGCGTCCGGTATGTGCCGCCGGGAGGCTCACCGTCAGATCTCTCGCAATCGGTCAGATATCCCAGGTGTACTGCAGGCGGCCACGCCGACAGAATGTCTTGTCGGTACTTCCTCGATTCTGTGGCCTTCGTTAACTTGCCGGCTCCGTTGGCGGTTTCTGTCTGGATAAGATCAGCTCCCTCTGACAGGGTCCGTCTCTTCGGTCTGAGGCGCTGCCATCTTGCGATAGTAGTGATAATAAGTCAGGTGCATAGCAGTAGCGGTGTGCACCTAGTAAGCAATCACAAAGATAGCAAATCGCGAGCGATATGATAGCAATATGCAAGCACAGGCGTTGTGCTATAGTAGCGTCATGATATTCACAGTAGGTCAGAACAAGGGCGGGGTCGGTAAAACGACGGTCGCGATGAACCTGGCTATCGAGCTGCAAAGGCGTGGCCGCAGACCCGCGCTCGTGGATGCTGACCACACGCTACGCACCGCTCAACTATGGGCCGATGATCGAGTCAGGGCAGGGCTGCCCCCGATCCCTGCATTTGCCGGCGAGGGAAACTTGATGAGCACCCTTGAGAATTTGCATGAGAGCCACGATGACGTGATCCTCGACGTGCGTGGGGGAGACTCCACCGAAATGCGGACAGGGCTTGTTGCTTCAGATGTTCTCGTGGTTCCCACGACTGGGCAGCAAAACGATCTGGACTCACTAGAACCGTTGGAGCGCACGGTGAAACAGGCATGGGACTTCAATCCAGAGCTAGCCGTGATCGTTGTCCTGAATCGCGTGAGCCCGCAGGGATCGAGGTATGAGATCGAGGACGCCAAGGCCTACCTGGAAGACTTCCCTGACTTTCGTCTCGCAGAAACTGTCTTAACTACGGCCAAGGCGTGGAGCCGAGCCAGGACCGAAGGTAAAGGCGTAGTTGAGATCGACGGCAAGGCCAAAGCTGCGATGCAGCTACTTACATCAGAGATCGTCAGTGCAGCAGGGGAGAAGTAGGCGAATGGCTATTCAGCGCCGACGCTCTAACAACATCGATGAAGCTGCCGTAGAGGATTGGGGCAATCAGGCGGGCGCTTTACCGAGTGCGGAGCAGCACAAACCCGTCTCCACCACCAAGGCTGCATCGGTGCCGCAGCCTGACCTTCCCGCGCATCGCCGCCGCGCCAAGGCTGGACCGAAGAAGGATGCAGTGAGTTTCCGGTTCAACACGGCTCAGCGCGAGTTGCTGAATGTAGCCGTCGCCCAGGCGGATATGACCCAGCAGGAACTTCTTGAGTCCCTCATCTGGGAAACGCTTGAAGACCGGTACGGTCACCTCGCAGAGATCTAGGGGGCATGTGTGGCCGTGAGCACTGGTAGAGCGTCGTTCGCGAGATGATGTTCTCGCCGCCTGCGCACCCTCTCGGCTAAGTGCCTCCGCATAGCGCGGCGATGGTTTCGCGCCCGCGACCTGACAGGTATAGTTATAAGTGCAGGGCCCTATACATCTCTTGTAGATGTCCGCAGGGTCCTGCACCTCGCGAACCCCCAGCATTGCTGGGGGTTCTTGCGTTAACTATCGAGCCACACCACGCCATAGTCAGTGCCCTCCGGCCAGTGTGCCGAGACCTTCATGTAGGCGACGATCGCTGCGCGGACGGTTTGTGAGCTTGTACCCCAGATCTCAGGATGGTCCTGGTGATGTCGGTGGTAGGCGCCGTAGGCGAGCAGATCAGCAGCCTGGATGAGTTGACTGAATCGACTGTCCTGCATGACCGGGTCTTCAAGGATTCGTCGTACGTTGATGTCTAGGTTCCGATGCGCCTGGCGGTAGGGATGAGCGTCGCGAATCGCGCGCTCCCAGAGCTCTTGACGCTGATCTGCTGTGGGATTCTCTTCAGGCCCCGCAAGCCCCTGTTGGCCGTCGTAGAAAATCACCAGGTACGTGTCATGGCGGGTGGCCCAGTCTTCGAGCCACGCAATCGCTCGGGCGTATGCTCGGGGTTTTGAGACATCCGCGGTGCCGAGCGTGACCACAGTGAATGGCGCTTCAGAGAGTCTGGTGAGCAAGATGCGACCGGTGGCTGCGCGTTGGCCGGTTCCGAAGCGCGCATTCTCTGCCTTCGATTCACAGTAGCTTCCACGTCCCTTGAACAGGGCGTTCGCGTGAACTTCACTCTTCTTCAGTACACCGAATTCCTGATGGACTTCTCTGCGTCCCTGGAGCCAGGCGTTGAGAACAGTCGTCCAACTGCGGTCTTCGATCAACAGGGCGGTGATCGTGACACCGTTCTTTGAATCGCCTGAGTCGTCGAGGTAGCAGAAGTACATGTGTCCATCGTGCCGTATCGGAGCCTAAGTGCGGGGCTGGGGGAGTGAAGGGGTGCGGTAGACCCGCGCGTAGCCGGTCCACACGACACTCGTGTCGGCGAGGACATCGTTGATCAGTCGGTACAAGAAGCCGTTCGCCGTACCTGGTGATGTATCGCCGCCTTTTAGACATTGGGTTTACAAGACAGTGCCGTCCAACGCGTCAGCTGGGGCCAGGTGCTCGATGTCAATCCGGTCGAAGACGTCTAGCAATTCGAGCAACGACAAGTCGCAGAACTAACACCAGGGTGTGCCGCACGGGTAGCTGACGAGGTCAGACGGAGGGGCCCTTCCCGGACGAATGGTGGGCACACAGGGTGTGGCGGGTTAGCGGCGTAGAGACAGAACAGGCCCGTCTGGGGCGTATCACCAGACGGGCCGTGTCCAGCCCACAGGAGGCGGGCTAGGTGATCTACGTTACACCACGGGTCATCCTGGGAAACATCAAATGTGGCGAGAGGACACGTCCCCACCGACTTCCGACCGCCAATAGGCCCGGACCTGTAGGGGTCGGGTCCGGCCCCTACATGGCGCCCGATCATGGGAAAGCCCTCCCGCAAAGAAATCACCAGGTGGGCTCTGTTGAGCGTGTTTAGTACGACGATGCATCGACGCCTGCCTCGAGTCCAGCACCGGCGGCCAATAGGCGTCCTAATTGACGCGCGGACGGTGTGCGGTCGTCGTCCCAGTTCCTTGGTTGTGGGACGGTCTCCACTTCGATTTGTTCGGCTGTCAGTTTCAGAAGTCGACGGCACGGCGAGCCCCTTCATGCCGGGGTAGTGCTGTCGGGTTCTGAACTCTGGTTGTTCAGTACTGCTGTGCGTTAGGTTCGTTTCTGCTCAGTAGTCCTGTTCTCAAGGAGGAGGCAGGGATGGCCGGTGAGAGGAATATCCTGGTGTCAGAGCCGCTGACGATGTCCGATGCCGCGTGGCAGCAGGCGAAGTTGCGGACCAAAGTCATCAGTCGTCTGGCGGGCAGTGATCCAGTGGGGGTTGTTGCCGCTGACCGGGCTGGGGTTGAACTAGGTATCTCTCGTCGACGGGTGTACGTACTGCTGGAGCGATACCGTCAGGGAACCGGTCTTGTCACTGATCTGGCCCTGCAGCGTTCCGACGGTGGTAGGGGCGGCAATCGACTCTCAGCGCCGGTCGAGCAAGTGATCCAGGAACTGGTACGCACCCTGTACTTGACGCGGCAGAAACGTAGTATCGCCTCCTTACATCGCGAGATTGCTCGAGTGTGCGTGGCCCGTGGCTTGCCGACCCCGATGCGGAACACGGTCGCAGCCCGGATCGGACGAATAAATCCAGTCGAAGTGGGGCGGTCTCGCGAAGGCGCTGAGAGAGTGCGGCCGCTACAGTCTGCCGGCGGTGAGGCTCCCGCGGTCGATTCAATCTTGGAACGCGTCCAGATTGATCACACAATCATTGATCTGATCGTGGTTGATGAGTGTGAGCGCCAGCCGATCGGTCGACCGTACCTGACTGTCGCGATTGACGTGTGTAGCCGCTGTCTGGTCGGGGTGGTGGTGACTTTGGAGCCGCCGTCTGCGGTGTCGGTGGGGCTGTGCCTCGCCCACGCGGCCAGAGATAAGCGGCCGTGGCTGGAAGAGCTGGGCGTGGATGCGGACTGGCCGATGAGCGGGAAACCTCAGACCTTGTTCGTCGACAACGCCGCTGAGTTTAAAAGTGAGGCACTGCGGCGCGGCTGTGAACAGCACGGCATCGAACTGGATTATCGCCCGCTGGGTCAGCCGCATTACGGCGGGATCGTTGAACGCGTCATAGGCACCGCGATGCACCAGATCCACGAACTGCCGGGCACGACGTTTTCACACCCAACTCAGCGGGGCGAATACGACTCCGAGAAGATGGCCGCGTTGACGCTGTCCGAACTGGAGAAATGGTTGACCCTGGCCGTGGCGACTTATCACGGCACGGTCCACAGCACCCTGGGCCAAACCCCGGCCGGTCGATGGGCAGAGGGTGTGGCCGCCACTGGTGTCCCGGTGACGACGACGAACCCGACGGCGTTTCTGGTCGATTTTCTGCCGGTGATCCGGCGGAAGCTCACACGGACCGGGTTCGTCATCGACCATGTCCACTATTTCGCCGACGTGCTGAAACCCTGGATCGCCCGCCGGGAGAGTCTTGAACGGTTCATCATCCGCAGGGATCCGCGCGACATCAGCCGCGTGTGGGTACTCGATCCCGAGGGCACCGCCTACGTCGAAGTGCCGTACCGGTCGCTGGCCAATCCTGCTGTCAGCGTGTGGGAACACCGCCAGGCGCTGGCTCGGCTGCGAGAGCGTGGCGCGGCCCAGATCGATGAGGTAACCCTGTTCCGGATGATCAACCAGATGCGCCACATCTCTGAAACCGCAGCGAAGACGACGAAGAAGACTCGCCGGGAGACTGAGCGGCGCAAACACGGCAGGCTCACGTCGAGGAGGGAGTCGGGTCCGTCGGTGCTGGAGCCTCCTGTTGTCTCTGCGAATGAGGGGCCTGTCATCCCGGTGGCGTGGTTTGAAGAGATCGAGCAATGGTGAGCGTCGAGGAGTACAAGGACCCAGACTTCTCGCATCTGCACCCGAGCGCTCAAACGGTGGCGCGACTGCCAGCGGCGCAGCGAATCGACCGGATTCGGGCTGATCGCTGGATTGGGTACCCGAAGGCCGTCGCGGCCGTCGATCGGCTCGAAACCCTTCTCAGGTGGCCGCGGAAACAGCGCATGCCCAATCTGTTACTGATCGGGCCGACGAATAACGGCAAGTCCATGATCATTGAGCGGTTCCGCCGCCAGCACTTGCCTACGACCGAACCGGACCGGGAACACATTCCTGTGCTGTGCGTGCAGATGCCCTCAGAGCCCTCACCGCTGCGGTTCTACACTGCGATCCTCGCTGCCCTGGGCGCACCACTGCGGGCGCGGCCGCGCGTGGTCGAGCTCGAACACCTCGCACTGTCCTTGCTGCGGGAGGTCGGGGTGCAGATGCTGGTCATCGATGAGCTACACAATGTACTCGCCGGCCGCGGGGGTCTCCGCAGAGAATTCCTGAACCTGCTGCGGTTCTTGGGCAACGAGCTGCGCATCCCCCTAGTCGGGGTCGGCACCCGGGAGGCCTACCTGGCGGTGCGTTCCGATGACCAGTTAGAGAACCGGTTCGAACCCTTCGTGCTGCCGACCTGGGAAGCAGACGAGAAGACCCGCTCATTGCTGGCCAGCTTCGCCGCCGCCTTCCCGCTACACCAGCCCTCGCTGATCGACACCGACGACATGGCCCGCTACCTGCTTGCCCGCAGCGAGGGCACTATCGGCGAGTTGGCGCAGCTGCTGACTACGGCCGCGGTCGCCGCGGTCGAAAGCGGTATCGAGGCCATCGACCACCGGACACTGACCCTGGCGGACTACACCGGACCGAGTGAACGCCGACGACTGTTCGAACGCGAGCTGCTGTGAGCACGCGGTGGCCGGTCCATCCAGCACCGACACCGGGTGAGGCGCTCTCCTCCTGGCTGACCCGGATCGCCGACCGGCACGGAATCACCTCCGAGATTCTGGCCGTCGACCTCGGCTACGTGCTCGACCGTCACACCGACCTCGATATGGCTCCACCCGAGGGATTTGTCGAGCAGGTGGCGGTGTGCACTGGGGTCAGCGTCGAACAGATCCGGACCATGAGCCTCAGCGGTTTCGTCCCCTGGCTTCTCGAGGGCATCGAGCCCGGCCCTGATGCGTTCATCCTGTATGCCCGTCAGCTGTCCATTTTGCTGCCCGAGGGAACACGAGCCGATCGCGCTGTGTCCTCCTGGCGGGCATGGATACCGGCAAGGTCGAAGCCACAGCAGCGAGCGTGCCCGCGATGCGTCGCCGAGTCCTCGCCGCCTCACCCGTATCAGCTGATGTGGTCACTTCCGCTGATGCTGACTTGCCCTGTCCATCACTGCCGACTCGAACCCCACCGGGACGCACTGTGGTACTACTTCAGCTGGTACGAGACTCCGCCCGTGCCACAGGAGCCAAGCGCGGCGATCCGGATCATGGATGCTCGCACGTGGGAGGCGCTGACCACCGGCCACGTCGATTTACCCCGCCGCCGCGTTCACGCCGGCGTCTGGTTCCGGCTACTGCGCTCACTCATCGACGAACTCGGCTCCACTCTCAAGGATTGCGGTCCCGCGCAGCGGCTGACCCGGAAGGTATGGGAACACTCCAGCCACCCGTTCCGCGCCGGTCAACTGGTGTGGCACCCCTATGAAGAGCTGCCCCTTGAGGTGCAGCTCCACACCCTCGAAGCTGCAGCAACCGCTATCCAGCTCCTCGAGAACGGTACCCTCGCCGGACAAGGGGTCCAGGCCGCGCTGTTCCTGCCCGAGCCCGACGTCGCCATCGACTCCGGACGCCGCCGACTCACGATGACAGACCTCGCAGGCTCGCCCCTCGAAAACTCGTGGCAAGCGGCACTGGACAACGTCAATACCGTGGTCGACCACGCCAGGAAGCATCCGGAGACTGCTCGCCAGCTTTTCGGTTTCCTCACCCACTACCGACGCCACGATGACGACTACCTCCAACACGTCCGGGACGATTTCATCGATCTCGGGATCCCCGGTGAGTTCTTGTCACATTAGCTGTTTTGTAGGGGTCTGCGTGACGTAGAATAGTTGACGGATTAAGTGACAAGTCTCGCTGAGTGGCGACATTTCGGTTCTCGTGTCACGTAAACGAACGAATAAGTGATGGGAGTGATGGTGGCGCTGATCGGGTATGTGCGGGTCTCGAAGGCTGATGGATCCCAGACCACTGACCTACAACGCGACGCGTTGGTCGCCGCCGGAGTGGGTCCCGAGCAGTTCTATGAAGACAAGGCTTCAGGGAAGAAGGATGATCGGCCTGAGCTGATCAACTGTGTGAAAGCGCTACGGGATGGCGACACCTTGATCGTGTGGAAACTTGATCGTCTGGGTCGGGATCTGCGGCATCTGGTCAACATCGTCCATGACCTCACCGAACGCGGAGTGGGGTTGAAGGTGCTCACCGGGCAGGGTGCGGCGATCGACACTACGACCGCTTCGGGGAAACTGGTGTTCGGGATCTTCGCCGCGTTGGCGGAGTTTGAACGTGAACTGATCTCCGAGCGCACCAAAGCTGGTCTGGCCTCAGCCCGTGCCCGCGGACGCAAGGGCGGACGTCCCTACAAGATGACCCCAGCTAAAGTTCGCCTCGCGAAGGCGTCGATGGGTCAACCTGACACCAATGTGGGGGCTCTCTGCAAAGAGCTCGGGGTCACCCGTCAGACCCTCTACCGGCATGTCTCACCAGAGGGAACGCTTCGCGAGGCTGGACACAAAGTCTTGGGCCAGGGCAGGAGCAGATGACAGCTGAGCGTCAGAGGCGTGGACAGTGAGGAAGCTATTAAAGCCTGGACGGGGTTGACCATGGTTCATGTACATGTAGGCCGTTGCATTTGGGGCCAGAAGGCCCCTGCCCGTCTGCCGGGACCTCGCGCGAGCAAATCAGAAGTAAAGCGCTCTCGCAGCCATGTTGTGGTTCGGGTGAAGTCGACTTCTGACATCCGTGCAGTCAGCTTCTGAAACTGACAGTGGGTCTCGGGTGAGTATTACGAGAAGCAGAAGATCGCTAAGACCAACCCCCAGGCCGCAGACGTGGAATTGGCAGCCGGACTGTGGGACAAGAGTGCTGAGCTTGTAGGGCTCTCCACCGCCGCGCAGTAGCCGTCTGGTCGGGTAGCAGGTTCGTTTTATCTGGGTCCGGCTGTGTTTAGGACGCGCTGGTCTCTACGAGACCAGAACGCCGCGCACCCCGGGTTGAACCAGATGCTCTTCGGTGGGGATTTCGGGCTTAGGAGGCGCGGCCGGGAGCGTCGAGTCCTCCGGTGCATGAGGCCCCGGGTTCCGGGGCGTTGGGGGACTGCCAGTACTTGTTCACGAACTGTTCGACGCGCTCGTCATCCGGGGTCTCCACGGCCACTTGCGCACCCCAGGCCGAGAGCGTGATGGGCGAGTCCATGTCCTGGTATGGAGAGAGCACGACATAGGTATCCGGCAAGGCCGATTGCAGCGTGTCAACCTGGTCCTGGGGCACGGTCTGGGGGTCGTAGGTGACCCAGATGGCCCCGTGCTCCAAGGAGTGTACGGCGTTCTCCTCGGGCACCTCTTGGGTGTAAGTCCCACAGTTGAGCCAGGTGCTGGAGTGGGTGCCACCGACAGGAGGCTCTTGGTCGTAGTCCACCGGGGTGGACACGTGCTCGGCGTCGAGATCCTCGTGGTTGGGTCCCCGGGTAGG
>NZ_JEMO01000038.1:0-9877 GCF_000582475.1 Nesterenkonia sp. AN1 | reverse complement strand
GAGGGTCGGGACGAGGATTCTTGTCGCCAGCTGACCTCGCCGTCGTGAACCCGGTGAGATAGCAGGGGAATCTTTGGGGGGACGTTTCACTTGATCCGGACGACCAGATGTCTGGTGGGTGGGCGGGGCGGTACCCACATGTTGGCTCGGCGTCATCAACTGGGCTTTCTTTTCAGTGGAGGCGCCGCAAAGACTCCTGTGGTGGTGGCTGCGAAGCCCAGTACTGCCATCCCGAGCTGGTGCAGGCTGTCGAGGTGGTTGTTGCCGTGGCCAGTGTTCTGCGCCTGCCAGAGCGTGGCCTCGCCGCCTTTTGCTCTCAGCACGGAAACGAACTCCTGTGTGGCGTCGGCATTGACGCGACCGTCCTCAGCCAGCACGATGCCAAGAAATTTGGGAAGACGGGAACCCGCTGGGATGCTCTGGGCACGGTAGAGGGGGGAGATCCTTCGCATGGCCTTGATGCTCTCCGCATTCTCTGGACCACAAAACTCGCTCATCCAGGAGCGTCCCAGTGGGTGAGCAGTCAGAGACAACAGATCTAGCGGCGCAGCGGTGGCCACGACTCCAGCGCAGATCTCGGGATGACCAAGTGCGCAGCTCGTCACGATGACCCCGCCATGGGATGCACCCACCAGGACGAGAAGCTCCGGTTGAGTAACTCCGATGTCGACGAGCCCACGGGCTATGGCGGCAAGATCGTTGATGCCTCGATATTTATTGTGGCCGCGCCCGGCCTCCCGCCACGCTGTGCCGTGTTCTCCGCCTCCGCGGATTTGGGCGAATCCGTAGCGTCCACCACAACTTATCCACGCTGGGATGGTGGGTTCGAAAATGGGTAGGTACGCCACGCCGAAGCCTCCGTAGCATGTGAGGATCAGCGGAGCAGGACCCTCCATGTCTGGCGGTGACGTGAGCGCGACGGTTAGGAGGGTCCCGTCGTCAGCGGGAAACTCATGCCAAACAGTGTCACCGATACTGCGGTCCTCGCTTCGCTCCGGGGGTCTGTGCGGGGCAGGTTCGACGATGTTCTCGACCGCTACGGCGCGTGGAGGTATCACCGGGGATTCGACCAGGACATGGACCCCGTCGCCGTCAGCGGCTATATCGAGTGCAACGGCGGGAGAACCTTCGTGAACGACTTCGTTCTCGGCGCGGGGGACGCCTTCGGATAACTCGATGATGACGCTGTGTCCTGCCCGGACGCCGGTGACGTAGACAATGTGTGCGTCTACGGTGAACGCGGTGATCCGCAGCCCAGGATCTTCCCAAGACCACTGTAAGGCGCCGGTCACCGGGTCTGCCTCGTGCAGCGCAGTTCCCGTGCGGATCAGGACGTTTCTCCCTATCTCGACAATATCCATAACCGAGGTAAAGGAGAGGAGTTTGCGGTTTGTCGCCCGATCGAGGACCGCAGTGGGCGCTGTGGGTCGACTTTCGGTGAGCAGTCCCTCTGCTCCCCCGGGGAACAGGCGCACTCGCGCGTCGGTCGCCACTGGTGTCTCGGAGATCGTGCCGCTGACGATGTCGAGGCTTATGAGCCGCTGAGGGTCGCGGGCTACAAGCTCTAGCCTGCCGGAGCCGGATTTCCAACGCATGGGTTCGTACCGGCATCGGATGTTGGGGTATCGCTGAAGCTCGCCTGTGGTGACATCTAACACTGCAAGATTGCCGTCCTCATCGCCCCGTGGCGCTAACTGGAGGGCTATGTGGCGATGACTGGGCGCTGGCGACATTTGAAGAATGTGCTCTTCGGTCTCGAAGACGGTGGCGCCTGTGTCTGCGCGGCGGATACCACGTCGGTGACCACCGGCAGGACGGTTGAGCATGAATCCGCGGTGAGGGAGACCTGGTCGACCGTGGTATTCCCACTCGGAGAGCACGCTGGCCAGTTTGGCACTGCTAGGAAGCGGATCGAATGCCACAGGCTAACGTCCCACGGAGTCAGTGGTGTTGTGGGTCCAGAAGAGCACGCCGCCTTCATCAAGCGCTGAAGGGGTGGTCAAGGTTTCTATGTCGTCGGCGGTGATCAGGTGCAGGCGAGCGTCGCCTCCGGCGGTCACCGCCACGGTCTGGCCCGTGGGGTCCACGGCGACGGCTCGTCGTTGTGCTGGCGAGTCCCCCACGGGATCCCACGGTAGATGTCCCGGCGAGGGCGGGTGAGACATCGCCGGTAACGGCACGTGATGTCGTAGCTGCAGCGTCTCGGCGTCACGGTCAAGGATCGAGAGCTGGTCTCCGTCCGGGTGAATGGTCGTCACGGCTGTAGTTTCTCCACCGAGCGCGAAACGGAATGCCAGGCCTTTGGGAAGTTCCGTGTGTCGCGTCTGCCCGGTAGAAAGGTCGATCTCCACGAAATAGTTCGTCCAGTCTGTCCACGCCGTCGGCGCTGTAGGACCTCCGCGGAGAACTCCCAGGGCTGAGCCGGTATTGGGGTCGAACCTCAGGTAGAACGCCCGTCCCATCACTGGCCATGCCACTATTCCGATCGACCGGGGAACACCTTTGTCGATGACAAAGCGCTCCAGTCCGCGACTGGTTGCGGTCGCCAGTATGCCTGTGTGGTGATCCACAACATCCCCGTGCCCATCCTCAGCGATATCCGTGGTCGTCTCACCCCGCAGGACCGGGACATGTGCACCAACGGAGAGGGCCCTACACAAAGGAACCGCCTCGATACTTCCTGGTTCTCGGTGACGGAGCACAATCATGGGTTCCCCCGTGCTCTGGTCAGAGGTCACGAGGACCCCGGGTTCCCCGACCCGACTCCGGAAGCGCACTGACTCGCTGGCCTCCAGATCATGAACAGTGACCACATCGCTCCAGGCTTCGTGATTCGCGCCTAACCCGGTCGCGGCTATCACATAGCGTCCCGTTACATCACGGGCGAGATGCTCCCCAGGAATGGCGGTCGAGATCTCTTGAAACTTGCCATCGCTGTAGCGCACGAGCACCCCTCTGCGGTCATCGACGAAGGCCCAACCTCGACCAGACTCGCGGTGGGGAGGCAGGTCCAAGACCCCGGCGTGCTCGGCTAAGACTCCGTGTCCGAGGGTCGTGAAGACGGAATCGGACAGCGCGTAGATCTGATCAGCGCGGTAGTCAGCAACTATCAGTGGTGGGGACTCCATCCGACCAACGTATTGCAATTAATAATCATTATCAATTAGTGTCGGGGCGTTCGCAGTTGCGAACCCGTGCTGGCCATCTGGCCTGGAACGGAAATCTACCGAGAGGAGTCCGCTATGGATAAGCAGACCGAGAAGCAGATCGTCGCGGAGATCGAAGAACCAGAGCAGCTGGCACACCTGTCGGCAACTCATTCGAACGCGCTCGTAGAGAACCCGTTCGACTGATTCGCTAGTCAGCGACGAGACAGCACGCTCGGTCGGGTAGCCGCAATGGCTGCCCGACCGGGCTGGTTCGAAAGGTTTTCAATGCCCCGAGAGTCACCGATCAACAGGCTCCCTGACACTGGGGCCCATGTTCTTGCCACCGCCGAGGGCCCCATTATGGTGCGCACCAGCGCCGGGCAGTTCTTGCGTGTACAGGACCCCCCAGAAGAACTTCTCGACGCACTGCGTGAGACGCCCCCTTCAGGCAGCGAAACAGCGCTGTATCTCGAGAGGTTCAGCTCAGAGATCGCGTCTCGCGAAGAACAGGACGGCCACTCACGATGGCCTCGCGATCACCGTCGCGTCGCTCTTATAGGATCTGGTCCTGTCCTCGATGAGCTGTCCTCCGCCTTGGAAGAACTAGGGGTCGAGCTTCATCGCTTTGCCTCCGCACAGGGGCTGATGTCGAGCCTTGAAGGCACCCGTGACGGGACGGGTTTCGAGTTGATTCTCGCCTACGCTGACTCCCCCCAAGAACACGCCGAATGGGCCCCGATCGACGCGTTATCTCAGAGTGGCTGCGCGTGGCTGCGCGCCTACCGCGAAGGTGAGGTCTACTTCGTTGATCCACTGAGCATGAGCCCCGAAGACGCCTCCAGCGAGCAGGTGACACGCCGGCGACTGGCAGCCAGCCCAACCCCCGGACCACTGTCTCTGTGGCGCGACCAGTCCCCGCGGCCCAGCACCCCGGAACCGGCTAGCGCACGGATCCTCGTGGTGGCTCGCCTCCTCGGCATGGCACTGGCATGGGCCCAAGGGGCAGACGAAGTAGCGAACTATCGCCGCACGCTGTGGAAATTCGTCTCTCCCACAGGAACGGTGAGCACACACACTGCCCTGGGGTACCAAGCACCCCACCGTCCCGATAGATCGACGGTGCGCCCGTGAACGCCTGGGACCGTCCGATACCCCACTTCTGTCATCTATCTGATGGCGTCGTCTTAGCAGGCTATCTCTGGAAGGCCAGCTCTCCCGTCGGAGTGGTTGTCATTCGCACCCCCTACGAGGCGGCGAAACATGGGTCAATCGGGCGCTCCTGGGCGTCGCGCGGTTATCACTGCCTCATCCAAGACGTCCGAGGACGCTACCGATCGGGTGGAAGCTGGGAACCCTACAAGCATGAAACCAGTGACGGCGCTTTTCTGCTCAACCAGCTACGTGAAGAACACCCAGGGGTTCCTTTGCTCGTATTCGGCGCTTCATACGCCGCCCACACTGCGTTGGAAGCCGCGCTGGGCGCTGCAGACCGTACCGACCCTGAACCAGATGCGCTGGTTCTGCTGGTTCCAGCGCTCGGTCTCGCGGAAACAGCCTGGGACTCTACCGGCAGACCGGAAATCGAACATCGCATCGGATGGTGGCACGAACACGGTCGGACCCAAAGATCTCAACGACCTCTCCCGCCGGCAGAAATTAATTGCCGGAGCAGGCAGGTGAAGGACCTTGGCCCCATACAAGCAGCACAGGGATGGGGATGGGACGATCGAGCGCTTCATCAGTGGCGCAGGCTTTGGAACACCCAGCGACTCGACACACACTCTCATTACGCCTCAATATCCGCACCTCTGCTGCTCATCAGTGGAGACCGAGACTTCTTCGTCGCCGACGCACGCGAACTAGCAGGATCCTGGTCCGGGGCGAGTCACCTCGTGACAGGCCCGTGGGGCCACCGACTTACGGCAGACATCACCGATCCTCAGCTGCTCGATCAGCTTCAGGCACAAGGTGGACTAGGAGCTCTCATCGACGCCTGGCTAGCAGCGCAGGGCCTGCCGGGGGCGGCGGCGCAATGGACCCGCATCTGCACTGACGAGTCCCACACCGAGTCCCATCTCGACCCGGACGCGAGGACATGGAATCACCAAAGGAATCTCCCATGACGACTTCGACAACAACCACTCTGCAAGACTCCGGCCGTCAACCCTCGGGTCCAGAGAAAGGGCAGACACTGCCTGTGGAGTCTCTCGTCGACCCTGAATGTGGGGTCATTCGCTCAGTTCGACAGGTCCCCCATCCCGAGGGAGCACCCACTGCCTACCTGGGACTAACTGCCTCCGTCTCCGATGCTCGCCAGCTCGGCGAATGGCCCGCTGATCGAGTCTCGCTAGGGACGACTTTCGACAACCCCGGCCAGGCGAGGATCGCGGCGATCGCCGAAGGTGTCGAACGGTATTGCGGGAACTGGCTCCCCGCGACGCTGCCTCCCGATGATCTACAAGTCGCTACACGTCGGGGCCTCCGCAACAACGGGGAGAACCCGATCGAGCTAGACGAGCTGCCGGTCTTTGCCCCGTGGCAATACGCCCGTCAGGGGTTTCCTTACCAGCCTCTCGGTGAAGAGACTCCAACACTCTGGGCCCGGTGTGAGGAGGCTGGATCCGCAGATACGTGGCTTCCTGCCTCCCTGGTGTATCTGAATTGGAGGCAGTCTCGGTTTCGTCACCTTCCGCGTATTCATCATTTGAACTACGCCGGGATTGCGACCGGGCAGGGCGCTGCAGATGCCCGCGATCGGGGTGTCTTAGAGATCATTGAACGCGACGCTCTTGAACTCTGGTGGCACCTCGACGGCCCGACGATGGGTATCGACCCAGAAAGTGTCCCGGGTCTATCTGATGATCTTGAAGGGAGCAATCTTGAAGTCTCCCTCGTCTCGATGCCTTCCGAGTTCGCTCCCGCCGTGGCTGCCCTCGTCTACGACCCAGACCGCGGTCTCTATGCCGCTGGCTTCTCGGCAGCTCTGAACCCCGTTCACGCTGCCCGCAAAGCCGTGCTCGAGGCAGTCCACACGTGGGTATACACACAGGGTTGCACCAGTGCGGATGGCTGGGTGTTTCGTGCGGTTGAACAAGGCCTGATGGCTCGAGGCCTTTACCTAGATTTCCGCCAGGATGCCCAATACCTCGACTCGGCCGGCGAAGAGTGTGAACACATCATCGATCTCGGCGCCCATGTCCAGCTCTGGCTAGATCCCAGAATGCACAAGGAGTCACGTCGATTCACTGCACCGACCCAAGGTGTTCGTCCAATCTCTGACATCGCCTCGGTCACCATGCCAGAGGTATACCAGCGCCTTGCCGATCGGGGCCACCGAGTTCTCACCCGGGACCTCACGACTCAGGATGTGAAACAGACTTCGCTGCGCGTAGTGCGAAGCGTCATCACTGGGCTGGTGCCAAACGCTCCCGCAGCGTTCTCCTACCTCGGCATGGCGCGCTTCAGAGAAGCCAGCCTCGAACGTCGATGGCGCAGCACCTGGGATGGCGGTTCTACCGAATTCTCTTTGGTTCCGCCCCCACACATGTAGACCCCCGATGACCTCATCAAACATGTATCCAATGAGCTCCCACTCCCAGGCTGTAGAACACGCAGCTGCTGGCCTTCCGGTGCTGCTAGGTCGTGCGCTGTCGACAGATCCACCCGGGGTGCCCAAACCTCCCGGGCCGCGAATCAACAACTGGCAAGAGGCAGGCGCTTTGGAAACCCCCACTCCGAAGAAATTGATGACTCTCCTGGCTGCCTTGTGGCACCTAGGCGAGCATCACCGCCTCCCTGACGGCACCCTCACGACCACCAGACAACGCCCAGTTCCTTCCGCCGGGGGCGCCTACCCGGTTCAATCCCACCTCGTCATCGGGCGCAGCGGATTCGAAGGATTGGAACCAGGTCGCTACGTCTACTGCCCTTCACGCTCCTCGCTTCTGCACCGCGACGACACACTCGAGCGACGAATACCCGGCTGGCCCAATAGCCAGCTTCCAGAGGAATTCTCTTTTCTTGTACTTACAGTCCAACCAGGTCGCAGCTTTGGACGCTACCGGCACCGTGCCTGGCCACTATGGGTAGCAGATACCGCCTACGCGCAGATGGCCGTCGAGTTCCTTTTGACGAAGTCTCCGGCGTCGATCACCGGACCTGGTCCACAATTGCGAGAACTGCTGGGGGTCCCCCGTGCCGCAGAAACCCAAGCGTGGTTAGCCCACGGGCTCGTCTCAGAGATACCACTGGTCGCCATAGAGCTCCCAGAAGTGTGGCAGGTGCACCAACAAAGAGCAGACGCATTGGCTGACCGACGTTCGCCACCCACAGAGGAGTTCTTGCTGAGAGGGAATCACAATCCGCGAGCCCGCGAAGTAGCGGAACTCGCAGAGCAACCGTGGATTCAAGGAGCAGACCGAGTCGAGACCTGGTCAATTCCCACCACCACAGCTGCAAGGGGCATCGTCGATGCACTCTGGCGCGCCCATCGAGAAGCCGCGCAACTGAGCTACAGCGCCGAACTCTCTCAACACTGGCGGTGTCGCCCAGTCTCCGGCATTCCAGCCAAGAACGGCCAATGGATGATGCACGCCTTGGCCATGATCTCGCAGCACCAAGACCATCGCAGGGAGAACCCCGACTCATGATGATCGTCCCTGAACTCTGGCGCGAGGCCGCGAAGTTCCCCGCTCCTCTTGCCTGGAGCATCATCTGGCTCGTTTTGGTGTTCGCGACACACGCGGCTCAAGCCCTCGCCATCGCCTGGACCCTAGCAACGGTGATCAGCGGGCAGACCGACGAGGTGTGGCTCGCACTCGGCATGATTCTCGGAATCGCTGTGCTCCGCCTGCTGCTGTCTCTAGTGCAAGCCTCTTCCGCGGCCAGACTCGGAGGACTCGTCCGGCGTCGCCTCCGAGAACAAGCGATCCCCGCTGCCCTCGTGGCCCCGCGACTCCATGACACCACTGCCCGAGACGGTGCCATCAGGGCCAGCCTCGGAGATGGGATCGACGGCACCGACGCCTACGTGTCGAAATACATCCCCGCCACCGCCCAAGTACTCCTCGCCTGCCCACTAGTCGTGATCACCGTGGCAATCCTGAACCCGTGGGCTGGGGCGTGGGTGGGTCTCGCGGTCGCACTGGCGCTCACGGGGCCATTGCTGTGGAAGAAAGTCGCAGCCCGGCGGGGACTCAACCATTGGGATTCCTACGAGGATCTCAGCGCAGACCTCCTGGAATCCCTGCGCGGCATGGCCACCCTCCGCGTCCTCGGTGCCGTGCCAGGGACCCGGCGTCGTCTCCACGACCGGTCAGAAGCACTCCGTTCCGCGACAGAACGGGTGATGAGAGTGTCTCTGGCAGAGACCGGCGTGACGGACTTCGCCATCCAGGCCGGAGTAGTCGCGGCCGGAACCACAGCGGCCCTCCACGCCGCCACCGGACAGCCTCCGGCACTGGAGACGTATCTGGTCCTCCTCTTGGCCTCTGAGGCGTTTCGTCCGATCCGCGATCTCTCCCGGCACTGGCACGCAGGCTTCATGGGCCTGACAGCCGTGCCCGAACTGGTTCGGCTGGGCGCCTTCAACAGGCCCGAACACGACGCCCAGCCGGAGACCCCCGCCGGGTCAGAGGCTCCAGACACCGCCCGAGAACTCCGCATCCAATCGGTGACCTACCGCTACCCAGGCACAGACCACCCAGTGTTCGAGAACCTCACCCATAAGATCAACCGCGGAACCCTCAGCGCTGTCGTGGGCACATCCGGGGCCGGGAAGTCGACCCTGTTCGATGTCCTCCTGGGGTTCCTGACCCCTGAGAGTGGTGAGATCCTGCTCGATGGCCAAACGTTGCACAGCAACGACCTCGCCGTGGTGTCTCAACGTCCGGTCCTCTTCACCGGCACCATCCGCCAGAATCTCACTGTCACCGGTGCGCGTTCCGACGCCGAACTCGAAACCGCCTGCGCGGCATCCGGAATCCTCGACGAAATCCTCTCGTTCTCACAGGGTTTCGACACGGAGGTCACCGAAGCAGGGCTGAGCCTTTCCGGCGGACAGCGTCAGAGACTTGCACTCGCCAGGGCACTGCTTGCCAGACGACCAGTGCTCCTGGTGGACGAGCCCACCAGCGCCCTGGACGCCGCCCGGGCCGCTGAAGTGATCCACACCCTGCACCGGGTCGCAGCCGACCGGATCGTCCTGATGATCAGCCACCGCCCCGAAAGTCTTCTCGACGTCGAATCCGTCCTGCACTTGGACAACGACCATGTGGATCGGATCCTCCCGTGATGCAACCTTCCTCACCCAACGCTTTCTTCTCGCTGCTCCCCGTGCTGCGCGCTGAAAGACGGGGCATGATCACCAGCTACCTCATCGGCACCGCCAGTGCGCTCACGCTGACCGCGATCGTAGTGCTCACCGCCTGGGCCGTAGGCCACGCCATCGTCGAGGCGAGCCCTCCCGGTCCAAGGATATGGGTGACACTCATCGGACTGGTCTTGGCCAGGACGATCCTGACGTGGAGAGAAATGGACATCTCCCATGCCCTGGCTTACCGGGTTCTGGCGCGTCTGCGCATGGCGCTCTTCGACTCCTACTCGCACAGTGTTCCCGCCCGACGCCGAGAACACTCCGGAGAGACCGCGAGCGTGGTCATGGACGACATCGAGAAGCTGGAATTCTTCTACGCCCACACCCTCGCTCAAATCGCGACCTCCCTCACCGT
>NZ_JEMO01000037.1:0-8675 GCF_000582475.1 Nesterenkonia sp. AN1 | reverse complement strand
ATGCTCTGCCATTTCCCGACCACGATCCCCAGGTCAAGGGGCCGGCGCAACGGCTCTGGGATGTCCTTGAACGCGTTGGTCAAGGCAATGCGTACGGCGTCTGCCTTGTATCCGTCCGGGAGGTGGACGACTCCAAGGCCCCGCACCGCGCATCCAGAGACCCCCACTTGTAGTGCATCTTGGTTTCATGCGTAATGCGAGAGACGCTGATTCCCTTGTCACACTGCGTAAGTGGCTTCGTGCCAACTGCACCATAGTTTTGAGGACTGCCGCAGCCAGACGTGACGGGGGTAGAGGACGCAAGGACCATACCGCTTAGATGCCACAGGTGTCGCTGTAGTCGAAGAGAAGGCCGAAATAGTTTCGGCAGTGGACGGATCCTCACTAAGAATATCTTCGATGATTTCCTCTGCCTCGTCCCATGAATCGGCTTCGACGAACGGGATAGATTCAGCATCCTTGAAGAAGTCCTCGGGATTCACCGGGTCAGATCCTTCCTCAGGAACGCCTAACTCGGCCAGCTGATCAAGGTCGTTCTCACGTTCTTCCTGGAATACGTCCTCCCAGGAGAGATCATCGCTCAAGGGGGTCTTCGGTGACCGCAGACGTGTGAACAGGAGCCGGGGAGTGCACCTCCTAATACGCCGGCAATTAGGAGAGCGGTACTCACGGGGTAAAAAATAACCCAGGTGTCATTGTCCTTGGACCTTTTCGAATGAGTGTCCACTAGCTAGATAAGCTGATGGAATACTGAACACTGCCTGAGTAATAGTTACACACAAGCTGATCATTAATGTGTGGACTAAAGTAGCTACTTTGACCTGAAGGCTGTCCGCACAGGTCGTGTAAACAATGCCCGCTCAACCATCCCTAAGCGGGCACCATCGAGAATCTCTGCTCCAATGTCTCGTGACGGGTTTAGTGGAGGCTCTGGTCTGTCCCGGGTTCCGAGGAGTACGGATTTCGTGGATTCTGTATGTCCTGAGCACAGGAGGACCAGATGGGACGAAGAGGCTACCCCGCAGAGTTCCGGCGCAGAGTGCTGGACCTGCTCCACGCTGGACGCAGCGTCGCGAGCATCGCCCACGACTTGGAGATCAGCGACCAGACGATCTACGCCTGGCGCCGACAAGACCGGATCGACCGTGGCGAGATCCCAGGACTGACCACCGCGGAGAACGCTGAACTCAGCGCGGCAAAGAAACGGATCGCTGAACTGGAGCTGCAGCTGGCCGTCACGACGAAGGCGGTGGAGGTGCTGAAAGCCGACACCAGCCCAAAAGGCGGCACACGGCGGTCGAGCTGATCGCCACCCAGGGCCTGCCAGTCCAGGTCGCGTGCCGAGTCCTCGGAGTCGCGGAGTCGGGCTACTACGCCCAGGGCAACAGGGCACCTTCCGAGCGAGCGATCCGCCACGAATGGCTCACCGGCGTCATCGCCCAGGTCCACGCCGCCTCTCACGGCCGATACGGTGTGCGGCGAGTCCATGCCGAGCTCACCATGGGTCAGGGCATCGCCGTCGGGCATCTACAAGTGGGCCTGTTGATGCGCCGGGCCGGTCTGAAGGGCCTGACGGGGCGGCGCAAGTGGAGACGGATCCTGCCCGATCAGATCGCCACCGACCTGGTCCAACGTGGGTTCACACGCCAGGAGCCCAACCGGTTGTGGGTCACTGATCTCACCGAGCATCGGACTCGCGAAGGAAAGCTCTTCTGCTGCGTCGTCCTAGACACGTTCTCCCGTCGAGTCGTGGGCTGGTCGATCGATTCCTCACCGACCGCAGCACTGGCCACCAACGCTCTTGGCATGGCCATCGATACCAGGCTCGGCGCGAGTCCCGGACAGGGCACGATTATTCATTCGGATCAAGGGGTGCAGTTCGGTTCGTGGGCCTTCACCACCAGGGCCAAGGCGGCTGGTCTGCTTCCCACGATGGGCTCGGTCGGGGACTGCTACGACAACTCCATGATCGAGGCGTTCTGGTCCAGGATGCAGGTCGAACTCCTGGATACCCGGATATGGAACACGCGTGTGGAACTTGCCAACGCGATCTTCGAGTACCTCGAGATTTGGCACAACCGCCAACGCCGACATGGCCGGCTCGGGTGGGTCACGCCCATAGAATATGAACGCAACCGGATTATCACCGCGGCATGAGAACCAAGAAATGCTGACGCCATCAAACCCGGGACAGACCAGAGTCTCCAAGAATCCCAGGGCGGTTCACCTAGCAAGCGCGGTCATTGAGCTGCGCAAGCAGCGCAACGAACCCCCCCCCCGATGGCTAGGAGCATCGGCGGGGCTTCACTCACTCGCATCCCTGATGAGAGGGAACCAGTCTGGTCCATGAGGGAACAAACCGGCTCATCGCAGATGAGGGTGTAGCAGGGGTCTGAATCCTCCAGTGTCGAGCAGTGATCTGGTGATGTAGTGAGCGAGGTTCCGGAATCCCAGGGCGGTTCCGCGGAGGTGCTCGAGTCTGCCGTTGATGGCTTCTGTGGGGCCATTGGAAGTACCTGGCCTGTCGAGATAGGCCAGGATGTCAGCAGCCCGGCGATGGAAGGTCCTCCCCAGGCTGATCAGCTCATGGAGTCGGCGCGGTACTGCCTGGCGCAGTGACTCGATCACGGCTTCCAGCTGTTCCCTGCCCTGGCTCTTGGAGGGGTTGCGGTAGGCGGCCACGTTCTTCTGATAGATCCTCCAGGTCGCTTCGACTTCGACGTGCTCATCGACTGTGAAGACCTTCTGCAGCCGCTGGTGCTGCTTGTCGGTGAGCAGCTCAGCGCCGGTGCGCTTCAGTTCTTCGGGTCCCGTAGAGCGGGTCACCAGATCGGCCCCGGTGGCCCAGGGTGTCTTGCTGGACCCGCTGTCGGCATCGATCCAGCGCGTCTCCTGCGAGGACGACCACGTGGAACGGGTCCATCACCGCGGTGGCCTGTGGGAGCTCTTCGGCGGCGGCGGTCTTGAATCCGGTGAATCCGTCCATGGCGACCACCTCGATCCCATCCCGGAAGTCTGTGGTCTGGGCGTCGAGCCAGGTCTTGAACACCTGCTTCGAACGGCCAGCGACCATGTCCAAGAGTCGGGCGGTGCTGGTGCCGTCGCGGATCGGGGTCAGATCGATGGTCACCGTGACGAAGCGGCTGCCGCGCCCGGTGTGGCGCCAGCAGTGCTCATCCACCCCTAAGACCTCGACCCCGTCGAAACGGGCAGGGTCATTGATCAGCAACTGCCGGCCAGCAGCGAGCACGGCGTCGTTGACCGTGTGCCAGGCCGCGCCGAGACTGGCGGCGATCCGGGTGATCGACATGCGGTCGATCACCAGTGATTTCAGCGCCCAGAGCACCGCGTGGCGGCTGAGCTTCGCTCGTGGTGCCGCCGCGCGGCTGGTGTCTTGTCGCCAGACTCGGGCGCAGTGGGCGCAACGGTATCGGCGCACCCGGATGAAGAGTGTGGTGGGTCGCCAGCCGCTGAGTATTTGATGGGTTGAGAGCCTGTAGATATTGCGTGCGGGTACCAGCGTTATTGCCGAAGAGCGCCAGCAGCCGCTTGGCTCGGAGCCACTGGCGCTCTCAGCCGCTATCTACCCATTCACGATGTTGGTGTGTTCGCGCATGTTGTAGGTCCCAGTCTCCACCCAGACAGTGTTGTGGATGATCCTGTCTATGATCGCATCGGCGTGGACTCCTGAACCGAGGCGCTGGTGCCAGTCCTTCTGCTGGTACTGCGTGCAGAACACCGTCGATGTCGCATCGTAGCGGCGCTCCATGAGCTCAAGGAGCATGCTACGCATCGCCTCCGAGGGCCGATCCAGAAGCCACTCATCGATCACCAGCACAGTGAACGAGGCATACTTCTTCAAGAATTTCGTGGCACCGGAGGGCCTGTCCTGCGCCTGAGCCCAGGCCTCTTCAAGATCAGGCATACGGATGTAGTGAGCGCGGATCCGATGCTGGCAGGCCTGCTTGGCCAGCGCGCATCCCAGATAGGACTTCCCCGACCCAGTGAAACCCTGGAACACCACGTTCTGCCGCCGCTCAACGAACGAGCAGGTCCCCAACTGGGTGAGCATGGTGCGCGCCAGACCACGTTCCTCGATCAGGTCCACACGCCGCAGATCAGCGTTGGGATACCGAAGCCCGGCCCGGCGCAGCAGCCCGGTGATCTTGGAATGATTGAACGAGGAATACGCCTCATCGACCAGCAGCTGGATCCGCTCCTCGAAGGCCAGGCCCGTGCTCAAGGACTCGTCCTGGGTCTCGATGGCAGCCAGCAGGTCCCCGGCATTCATCTCGCGCAGCTTGCGTTTGGTTTCGATATCCACCGGGCTCATCGGTTTCCTCCCGCGTAGTATTGGGCTCCGCGCACGTAGCCACCAGACTCCACCGCAGCACCAGCCTCTTGGGGCGCTTGGGCCTTGTCCGGCCCGGTTTCTAAGATCGGGCGCAGATGCGCATACCGTGGGGACCTGACCTGGCCACGCAAAGCCAACTGGCAGGCGGCCTCCACCCTTCCGGCAGAGTAGCGACGAGACAGACGCAGCACCGCCAGCGCGGCGTCCAGGCCCTGCTCCTCGATGGCCACGGACTCCAGGATCCGCTCGATCACCGTCACAGCACCGGGGCCGATCCGTTCCACCCAGCCCCGCACCCGGGGTCCGTCCCATTGACTCCAGCGCCGGTCCTCCGGCAGGTCAGCGTCATTGGTCCGGTACTGATTCACCTCACCGGGGCCCACGAGGCGATGACTGCTCAGTCGTTGATCATCACGGTAGATCTCCACCATGGTCTCGGTGATGCGCAGATCCACCTTCGCCCCGATATGAGTAATGGGAACCGAGTAGTGGTTCCGCTGCCACGCCACGTAGCTGTTGCGCGCCACGCGCCGCCCGTAGGCCCACCTGCTGATCTCATAAGCCACCGCGGGAAGCGGCCGAAGCAATGGCTGCTCCTCAGCGGTGAACACCCCGGCCCGGGATCCCGCCCGCTTCTGAAACGGCTCCTGATGATAGGCCTCCATGCGCTCACCGATCGCCGTACGCAGGTCCTCCACCGTGGTGAAGGACCGCTCGCGCAGTCCCGCGATCACCCAGGTGGCGATGTGTCCGACGGTGTTCTCCACGCTGGCCTTGTCTTTCGGGCGCCGGACCCTGCCCGGCAACACGGCTGCACTGTAGTGTCCGGCCAGCTGCCGGTAAGCGTCATTGAGCACGACCTCTCCCTCTTTGGGGTGAGAGATGACCCCGGTCTTGAGATTATCCGGCACGATCCGCGGCACCGACCCTCCGAAGAACTCGAACATCGCCACATGAGCGCGAAGCCAGCTGGCCTGCTTCATGTCCAGGCAGGGCTCCACGAACGCGTACCGGCTAAACGGCAGACACGCGACGAAAAGATACACCTTCGAGGTCTTGCCGGTCCTGGGGTCGCTGAGCTCCATGGTGGGGCCCGACCAGTCGACCTCGACGCTGACTCCAGCCTTGTGCCCGACCCTGGAGGCGGCCCCCGCCACCAGGACGTGGCGCTGGTAGGTCTTGCAGAACCTGTCATAGCTCATGGCCGGCTGGCCCGAGGCGGCACAGGTGTCCAGGTACTCCTGATGCAGTAGCTTCAGTGTCACCCCGATCTTGGCCAGCTGCCGGTGCACCTGGTCCCAGTCGGGTTGAACGAACACGCTCTGGTGTTCACCCCGGCCGGGGAACAACAGCGCATACACCTCGGCATCGGGACGCTCGTGGAGCTGGTCCCAGTCGACTCCGAGCCGGTCGGCGGCCTCGAAGACCTCCGCGACGCTGTTTCTGGAGATGCCCTGCGAGACCGAGATCGCTCGTCCGGAGAGGCCCTGCGCTCGAAGACTCAGTATCGTCTTGGCCTTGATTTTTCTTACCATTGAAATTAACTCCTTCCACCACGTGCCCTCACGTGGTGGAAGGAGCCTAGCCGGGTGGCTCTCGCCCGCGTCATTACTGGCTCTGAAACACAATAACGACTGCAACTGGGATTGGCTCTGTTCCGCGCTACTGCTGGACCTCACAACGGCGAATATTCAACTCGAGGGCAACCTGTCCCCGAAGACACCCGCGCAGGCCTCTGCGGCCATCTCCGGCTCGTGGGCAATTCGCACTGCAATTGATCCCGACGGCAATGTGGTTGGCATGGGGCGCATCGTCGGAGACGGTGGCTGGTACTTCCTCATCGCGGATATGGCCATTCTCCCTGCACACCAAGGCCGGGGCATTGGCAGCGCCATCCTCGATGCTCTTCTAAGACAGGTGCAGGACTCTGCACCAATGGGGGCTTACGTCACACTGACTGCTGACCCGCCAGGACGTCGCCTCTATGAATCCCGCGGCTTCACCGATGTGGCACTCGAAAGGACTGGCATGCACCTCATCATGCGAACATGAGACCGCTGGGTAACAGATCCACGAGAATCAGGGAGTGGGCCACCTGAGATGATCAGTAGAGGTAAGGAAGTCGTTGCTATGGACCACGGCGAACCAGTGATCCGTCGAGACAGTGCACTCATGCGCACGGTCACAGGATCATTCTTCCGAGCTGTCGACCCCGCATATCGTGAGGCAGCTCTTTCAGGATCCCGATCCGCTGGCCGATACTCGCCGCCGGGTGTGCCAACGCTGTACCTCAGCTCGTCGCAAGCGGGTGTTGACGCTGCGATGGTCGCTCACACACGCGATAAAGCTCCCGACCTCGAAGTGCTGCGGTTCAGCGTGGACGCAGCTCGCATTGCTGATCTCCGTGATCACGACGCGTTGAGATCGGTCGGCATTGAACCTGCAGACGCTGCAGCGGAATGGCAGGACGTAGTTGCCGCGGGAGGCTCACCGTCCTCCTGGAGAGTCCGCGAAACGCTAGAGCGTCTAGGTGCCCAAGGTCTGATTGACCCGTCACGTAAGCAGCCTGAACTCTGGCACCTAACGCTCTTTAAATGGAACACCGATGGGGCTCCGCGAGTTCGAGAAGTGCGCGCACGGTAGAAGATCCCTCAGAGGGCACAGTCAGGGTGAGGATTCACTGTTGAACTTGTGAAGTCGGAGCGCGCTCCACGCGAAAGCACACGCAAAAGGGAACATTGCGACCCAAAACCAGGCGAGACCCCCAAACGATGTATCTGACTGCGTTCCTAGCCCAGGCGCTAGAGTGAACAGTCCTATTGCTGCTTGCACCAGGAACACCGCAGCAATCAGGCAGTGCCGCCGGACGCTAGCTGCACCTGGCTTGCCTATCAAGACATTCCATTTGCGAGGCCACGGTTTACCACTTTCAAGCTGCGCTCGGGCGTACGCCTCTTGGCGTTGACGGATCGTAGCGCTGTCAGTAGGGATGACGTTCACCTCCATTTTTCAACCGTACTTAAAACCGTTGCGGAAGACCATAGCGTTCCTGGCTTTAGAGCAATTGAAGACCACCCCCGGGCGGAGAATTCGGCGTGGTGGCGTGGAGCCCAGACACGACCGTTTGGCTGTCAGACGGTGAGTCGGACAACTCACCTCAACGGTGGCGACGCGCGGGGGATTAAGAAACCTGGGTCCGAACCTACCCCTGACTCATTTGCACATTCCTAGATGTGCCCGGTGGAGGATCCCTCACCGTGCGCTTTTCAGCGTGATCGAGCGTAGACGTTGCGGATCCGGGTGCATTCGGCGGCGATTCGACTGAACCAACGGGTCTCGGGTGGCATCGCGGAAGTACAGCACCACCCCTATGACAAAGAACGCGATGCCAGCTGCAACACCGAGCCCGCCGAGCGTGCCGAGAAGAACAGATCCGGCCGCGCCGAGCAGTGAAGAAAGACCGAAGATGAGCAGGGCCGTACCTACTGATCCGCATGTAGCAGCTTTAGCTCTCATAGCCTTAACCTAAATGCTGCTGTTCCGCGATCAGGGGTCCCGCAGTTCGAGGGCGGGAGGCGGCCGCCATGTTCTGTCTCGTCGAGGCTACGCAACGGCATCCGTCCGAGTGCGGATCTGGTTGTTGTGCCGGTAGATCAGGACATGTTGGATCGGAATCGCTGGTGTCACCCCGAGGGCGAGCACCCACAGGGGCAAGTGGCTCACTAGGTATCCTCCCGAAACTCCTAGAACGAGGGCTCCGGGAAGAACGTAGCGCCAAACTTGCCGACGCTGATCTCCACGCAGTGTCGAGAAAAATCGTATTCGTTCGTCTGGGCTGGTTTTCGTTCTTTGGTGCACAGCCAGGACCATCAAAGTCATCCCGATCACTGCGCCGGCGGTCGCCAGGAATAGTCCCATCCACTTAGGACACCGCAGACTCACGCGAGATGCAAGGCCCCCAAGCTCGTAGTGCGCAGTTGATGGGTACAGACGGACGATTCACTGGTGAACACGTCCCCGTTCGCCGTGACCCATCGGCTTACGGGCGGGCGTCGCCCCTAGGTGTAAGAGGCGGGATCGGTCCGCGTGGCAGTGAATGCCTCAGCTCGTCGAGGGATCCGGCTCACGCGAAGACAGATGGTTCAACGTGAGGTCGATCAGCTCGACGAGGTCCCGTGCGGAGACGCGCGAGAAATCGATGTTGCTGATGGCCTGGAACCTTAGCGCACCGTCACCGTAGAACGCCGGAGCGGTTCTGCGTCGATTGTTCCGACTGCCGTCCTCCATGGGGGCTCCTTTGAGGGCTCTTCCCAGTTGAGCG
>NZ_JEMO01000036.1:0-4641 GCF_000582475.1 Nesterenkonia sp. AN1 | reverse complement strand
TAACAGAGGGGGCGGCTCAGGTGCACTTGTGACACGAGAACGGAAGCAGTACGACCTCGAAACCAAGCTCTTGATCGTGCGCCGTCATCTCCAGGGCGCCTCTGGACGCGTCCTGGCCAAGGAGTACGACCTTCCCTCTCCCGGCACCGTCACGAACTGGGCGAAGATCTACCGGCGTGATGGTGAGGACGGGCTACGTCCGAAGAAACGGGGCCGACGACCAGTCACTCGGGAGAACCCTGTTCCCGAGAGTGAGGCCGAGCAGCTCCGCAGAGAAAACGAGCGGCTGCGTGCGGAGGTGGCGTACCTGGGAAAATTGCGGGCCTTGAGATCCCAGCAACGACGCTGAAAGTCCAAGCGGTCGATGATCTCAAGGCCCACCACCGGTTACCGCTCTTGCTGGAGTTGGCGAAGCTTCCCCGGTCCACGTTCTACGACCACCGCACCCGGCTGACCCGGCCGGACCGGCATGAGAAGCTCAAAGAAGCCATCCGCCAGGCTTTCACGCAGGCGCGCAGCGCATACGGGCATCGACGTGTGCTGGCCATGCTGCAGCGGCAGGGGTGGACAGTGTCGAAGAAGACCGTGCTGAAGCTCATGCGCGGGCTCGGACTGCAAAGCCCGGTACGACGCCGGCGCAGATACAACTCTTTCCGCGGCGAGGTCGGCAAGACGGCTGAAAACCTCTTGAACCGCCAGTTTGAGACCGCCACCAGACACACCAAGTGGGCTACCGACGTCACCGAGTTCACGGTCGGTGCCGCCAAGGTTTACGTCTCACCAATCCTCGATCTTCACGACAACCGGATTGTCTCCGTCATGGCAGGTCCGTCTCCGAGCGTCAGAATGGTCACCGATGGTCTCCACGCCGCGATCAAGAGTTTGGCCCCGGATGAGCGGCCCCTCGTCCACTCAGACCAGGGATTCCAATATCGGCACCCGCACTGGCAGGACACACTCCGTGACGCCGGACTGACTCAATCGATGTCCCGCAAGGGCACCTGCCTGGATAACGCTTCCATGGAAGGGTTCTTCAGCCACCTCAAAGAGGAATGGTTCCGGATCCAGCAACCGAACACCATCGAGGACTTCCACAGCGGGCTGACCGAGTATCTGGACTGGTGGAACAGCACCCGCATCCAACAAAGACTCGGCTACCTCAGCCCCGACGAATACCTCGCCCACAACCCCGCTACCGCGTAACGTTCAATTAAGAGTCCAACATTCGGGGACCAGTCCATCAGTTTGTTCGTGTTCTCGTTGGTCCCGCGCTGCCAGGGACTGCGCGGCGCGGCGAAGAACACGTCGATGTGCGCCGCTTGGGCTAATTCAGCGTGGCCGGCGAGTTCCATGCCTCGATCCCACGTCAGCGTCCCGTGCAGCCGGGTGTCCATTCGTGCATATGCCTCAGTCAGTGCGGGGATGACGGCTGCGGTGTGCCTGCTCTGGAGTTTCACCATCGTCAAGAACCGAGACTTTCGATCAACGAGTGTGGCGACCTGACTGGCTTTCGCGCCGATGATCAGGTCACCCTCTTGGTGGCCCAACGCTGAGCGGCCCTCTGCTACGGCGGGCCGATCCTCAATCGGGCGCGCGTTGATGATCTGAGAACGCCATTGCCCCTTGACAGTGTTCTTCTTATTCTTGCGGATCGGTCGTCTCGTGCGCAGCTTGCGGCACATATGCTGAGGGATCACGTTCCACCTGGTGGTGTAGATCGCCCGATAGATACTCTCGTGGCTGATCCTCATCGCTGGGTCTTCGGGATGCAGCAGCCGCAACCGGCCCACGATCTGCTCAGGCGACCATTCCTGGCCCAATAGATCGATCACCACAGCACAAAGAACTGGGTCGGCCTGCAACGCTGAGAGCTTCGGCCGCCTCAACTGCTCCAACGCTCGCTGTTGTGCGGCCACAGCTCGATACGATTCGCGGCCACCGTTGCGGTGGACCTCCCGGCTCACCGTGGACACTGGCCGGTGGACCTTACACGCGATGGCCCTCAGCGATTCGCCGGCGGACAAGCCACGCGAGATCAGCTCTCGCTCGTTCACGCTGAGATGACTAGGCCGGGGACGACGAAGCGCAGGGGCGATCCCGCCGTGATGCTTCAGGACCGTGTAGATCGAGCCAGGCGGCTTCGAGCGCGATCTGGCGATGCTGCTGATGGACTCACCAGCCCTCCATAGGAACCAAACCTGCGTTTTGTCCTCATCCGACATCCCAGGACGACCGATACGACCCATCACTCCTACTTTCACCAGCCCCGTTGCGTTGACTCCCTGAATCTAAGTCACTCTTCTTCGCCCAGGAAGCCTCGGATACGAACGTGTTGCGTTCGAGCTGATGCACGCGGAGAAGAGCGACTCAACGATTACTCGGATGTCACGGCTGCTCGGTGTTTCAAGGTCGGGGTACTACGCCTGGACCAAGCGACCGCCCTCAGCGCGGGCGGTTCGCAGCGAGCGGATTGAGGCCAAGATCGCCTGGTTTCACGGCGAGTCCGACGAGGTCTCCGGGACACCACGGATTCTGGCCGACCTCCGCGAGGACGGCGAGATCATCTCGCGCAAGACCGTTGCGAAGGCGATGCGCAAGCTTGGCCTGCGTGGTGTCTGCCCGAAGCAGTGGAAGACGACCACTGTCACCGACCCAGGCGACACCTACCCGCCGGATGCGGTGAAGCGACGATGGGACACCGGGGCCCTGAACACCGTCTGGATCGGTGACATCACCTACCTGCGGACCTGGGAAGGATGGCTCTACCTCGCGACCGTGATCGACGCCCACTCTCGTCGAGTGATCGGATGGGCGATCGCCGATCACATGCGCACCGACCTGGTCGAGGACGCCCTACGGATGGCGATCGTCCTGCGTGGTGAACGACCGGGCAAGGTCGTGTTTCACGCCGACCGAGGAACTCAATACGCCTCTGACCAGATCACCCGGTTCACGGCGACGAACGCCATCACCAGATCGATGGGCCGGACCGGGGTTTGCTGGGATAACGCGATGGCCGAATCATTCTTCGCAACGCTGAAGACCGAGTTCTACTACCGCCGGGTCTGGCCCACCAAAGCCGGCGCGGCACGAGCCGTCGGGGCCTGGATCGAAGACAGGTACAACCGCCGCCGCCGGCATTCCGCGCTCGGCCAGATCAGCCCCGTCAGATTCGAGATGCAACACTGCAACGACACCGCGGCAGCACTTCAAGCCGCATAGCCCCGTGTCCACCAAACGGGGTCAAGGCCAATGAGAGACCCAGGGAACCCGAGCATTCGCTCAGGCAAGACTCACAGGAGCTGCTCCTGCTGCGGCCATGACACGTAGCTACCAGCAACGGCGAACACCATCGCCCTCGGAAGGAATCGGCAACAGCGGGATCAATGGCGCTAGGCATCACTACTGCAGCCCGGTCTCTTATAGGCAGAGGGACCGCAGGCACGCACCCGTGTACTGTTGAGAATCAGTATCAATAGCTATTCGTTGTGAAAGAAGCTTCTCCATGCGCCCCGTTCTGCCGTGCCTTGCCATTCTCACTCTTGCTCTCGGCGGATGCGGCAGTGATGGAAACGGCGGCACCGCCGAGGGGTCCAGCCCGGGAGCACCCGCCAGCGACTCGATCACCGCGGTGGCAGCGGTATACCCATTGGCGTGGGTGGCCGAAGAGATCGCACCCGAGGCCGAAATCAGGTTCCTCGGCTCGGGCAGCGCTGAGGCTCACGACCTGGAGCTGACACCGGGGCAGCGAGAGTCTCTCGAAACGGCGGACGTCGTACTGTACCTGGGTGATATCGGCTACCAGACCCAGGTTGAGGAAGCCGCGGCCGTCGCCGAAGGGGAAATCGTCAATACCAGCGCCATCGCCGGTGATGACCGGATTCTCGCGGCATCAGAAGATCCACACGCTCACGGAGACCATGACGACGATCATGCCCATGAAGAAGCTGTGTTCGATCCCCACGTGTGGTTTGACCCCTCGATCATGGCGGAAGTCGCTGCCCAGACTGGAGAAGCCTTCGCGGCCGCCGATCCACACAACGCCGAGACATACAGCGTCAACGCCGAACGGGTCAGTGATGAACTGCTGGGAACACAGAGTGAGATAGAGGAGCTGCTCGGCCAAGAATGCCGCTTCAATGAAGCTATCGTCAGCCACGCCGCCTATGGGTATCTGCTGGAACCATACGGCTACACCCAGCATGCGGTGGACAGCCTCACCTCTGGCGAGGGCGGGGCGTCCGGCAACCAGCTGGCCGGAATCGTCGGTGAGATCGAAGAGACCGGATTCGAGTACCTGTTAGCGGAGCCGGTCGATGGCCGCGCTGACACCGAAGCCGTCGCCCGGGAAACGGGCACCGAGCTGCTCAACATCTACCCGCTCGACGTGGTGCTCGAGGACCAGGCGGATCAGGGATATCCGGCCCTGCTGCGCGCCCAGGCGGAAACCTTCGCCACCGCGCTGGGTTGCGACTGATCCCAGTGCGCCACCTCGATGCCCCGGTTCTAGAGTTTGACCGCGTTGACTTTTCTTACGATCGCCACTCCGTGCTGGCCGGGATCTCCCTGAAAATCCATGCAGGAGAATTCACCGCCGTCGTCGGTCCCAACGGGGCCGGGAAAACGACTCTGGTACAACTC
>NZ_JEMO01000035.1:0-4327 GCF_000582475.1 Nesterenkonia sp. AN1 | reverse complement strand
CGTAGGAAGGTGGGTCGTTTCTCGTGGTCGCTGCACTGGGCTGAGTAAATCCCGGTCGGTGATCTTGGAGCAGAAGAAGAGGTGGTGAGTTTCGTGGCGGGTCGGATGCGTCAGGCTAACGCTGAGGGTGGGCGTCCGGTGCGTCGGGTTGTGAAGCTCACCGAGTTTGAGGACAACGCGTTGTACTTCGCTGCTGCGAGGGTGGGGATGACTCCTGCTCGGTTTTTGAAGGAGTCAGCGTTGTCTCGTGAGCGTGGTGTCTCGGTCAGTGAGCGTCATGAGATGAGTACTCGGTTGAATCAGCTCAATGGTTCTTTGGCGGCAGTGGGGAACAACCTCAATCAGCTGGCTCGGCGGGCCAACGCGGAAGAAGCGGTGACGGCTGAGATCAGTGCTGAGCTGACGCATTCCTTGGCGAAACTGCGCGCGACCATGAGGGAGATCAGTGGGGCGCTTCCGGGTCTTGCGGTGTCTCCGAAAGAGGCTGATGCCTCATGATGCCCAACGTCACGCGCGGTGGTCGGATGGCGGGTCTGGTGATGTACCTGGCCGGCCCGGGCCGAGCGAATGAGCACACCAATCCGCAACTGGTGGCGGGTCATGCTCTGGTGACTTTTGCCGTCGAACCAGGGCAGACGTTGAGCCAGGATGATGCGTTGGATATCGCGAATATTCTTGACTTCTCTCGGAAGCAGCACGGCACGCGGGTTCAAGTCTCTGAGCGTGAGTTTGATGAGGTGCGAGGTGAGTATGTGGCCACGGGGAAGAAGGATGCTCACGTGTGGCATGCCTCGCTGTCGCTGAAGGCAGACGAGGGTGAACTCACTCGTGAGAAGTGGGCTGAGGTTGCTTATGATTTCGTGGAGCGCATGGGCTTCATTGACCCGGACGGGGTCAAGACGTCCCGGTGGGCGGCGATCCATCATGGGGCGTCGAAGAACGGTAACGACCACATCCATATTGCTGTGCAGCTGGTCCGTGAAGACGGCACGAAAGCTGATGTGCGTCACGACTTCAAACGCGCTCAGCGGGTGTCCAATGAGATTGAGAAGAAGCACGGTCTGACCGTGCTGGCGTCGCGTGAACACGAGTATGGGATCTCTGGGGATAAGCCGGCCGAGCTCGCCCGCGCCCAGCACCGGGACAGTGGCATGACCGAGCGTGCTGAGTTGCGCCGCCGAGCGCGCGCATGTCTGGCGACCGCCTCATCTCAGGGTGAGTACATCGCCCACCTCCGCGACGTGGGTCTCCACGTCCAACCCCGGTTCGCGAAGAATGACTTGAACACGATCGTCGGCTACCGGTTAGCGTTCCCCTCCACCTCCAGAGAGCACGGTGGGGATGGGCGGCAGATCTGGTACTCCCCGTCGAAGCTGGATCGGTCGTTGGCGTGGCCGAGGATCGAGGAACGCTACGGTGACGCCGGCCGTGCCGAGGCGGTGGCCATGATGCATCAGATCCGAGACAAGACCCTGCCCGAGCCAGAGAAAGCCACGGAGGTTCACCAGCTCAGTGCTGAGTCCTACGAGAAGCTGATCTCTGGCAAGGTCGGGCCGGACACGATGGCGAACATCTACGCACGGCTCTCGATGAGCGTGGAGAAGAACAGCCACGGTCCTGTGCTGCGGCTCTCTGATGATTTCTCACGAGTGGCGGGGAGTATGCGCGGCCACCAGCTCCCGTCGGAGGTGCTGTACCGACAGCGCAGCACGCAACGAACGGGCATGCAGCAGAGTGCGGCCCAGCACCCATTGCGGAACAACGGCGCTGGTGCGGGTCGGTTGGGTCAGCAGTGGTTGATGGCGACCCAGGCGGGACGTCGTGGTCCGGTCAAAGACTGGGTGTCGTTGCTTGCCCAGGCGAATCGGATCGCGCGCATCGTGACCGAGACAAACCTGACCCGGGAACGCGTCCAACTCGCCGGCACCATGAGCCGCACCCTGGATGTGGCAGAGGTGTTGTGCCGGGACCGCGCAGCACAGGCGCAGACAATGATGACCCCGCCCCAGCGTGCCGCTCAGCTGCGCGGGTTGAGGGCCCAGCGTGAGGCTCAGGACTACGCCGAGGCCCAGCAAGCCCAAGCCAAGGCAGTGGAGTTACAGGCTGTGGTTTCTCAAGTGAGCGTGGAGTTGAAAGCTGCGGAACAGGCTGTAGCCCAGGCAGCACAACAGCGCGAGGGTCTGGTCATGGAGGTCCGGCAGGTTCTGGGTAGTGCGGTGGTCCAAGACGCTCGGCGTGGGTGGGAGGCTGACGTGAAGGTCTACGAGGCTGGCCTGTTGAGTCGAGGTCGGGCGGTGCAGGATTCTGACAGGGTTCGCCAGGAAGTGAGCTCGAAGTGGGATGTGCCGGTCCCGGAAAGAATCAAGGCCGAGAAGAAACAGCGGTCGCCGAACCCCTTTACCTCCAGTACCAGCCAGGTGGATCGGTTGTGGTCCAGGTGGGACGCCGCGGTGGTGGACAAGCATGCTCCGCAGCGACTCGACACTGCGGAGATCCGTGCAGCACAGGCGTCCCTGGATCAGGCGGTAGAACATCGGGAACAGGTCATATCGCGGGTTGATAGTGCGAGGCGGGCCAGTGGTGAGGCTGCCCAGCGGGCCAACGTTCTACGTCAACGTCATGCGCGGACCGCGCCGAACACGTATCTGACCTGGGCTGAGCAGTCAGAGCTGGCTCGGCTTGAAGGTCGCCGTGATCCGACGAAGTACCGTGCGCCTGAAGCGGCACAGGGACCCCTCATCTTTGGTGGGCGGGACAGGGACTCCGGGTACGAACGATAGTCGGTTGTGCACCAGACTTCTTCGACGTCTGAGTAGGTCGCTTGGGCTGCTGTTTCGGGGACTGCGGGGCTTTCATGAGGTATCCGCAGCTGATCACGCGGCTCCTGTCGTGAAGTGGCAGCGCGGTTCGGTCTCTCGAGTTCCCCAGTTTCGTACTACACTGTGAAGTACGAAAAGGATTAAGAGGAGTTGTGTGTGCGGGTTCGGGTTCATCCCAGGGTCTCTGCGAAGCGTCCTGAGATCACAGACAACGACGTGGAGGCCGCGTTCGAGGGGGCGTTGCGTTCCCGCGGTCGAGATACCAACCCGGTCCAGTGGGTCGGGGTCGGTGTGGACCGGCAGGGCCGATTGTTGGAGTTCATCGCGGTCGAGGATGAGCCCGATGGTTGGCTGGTCTTTCACGCGATGCTCGCGACGCAGAAGGTCCTCAATGAAGTTGGTCTAGGAAGGTGATTCAGATGGGCAAGTACACAGCGGTCAACGGTAAGACCTTCACTGATGCGGACATCGAGGCCTGGGCTGATGAGGCGGAGTCCGAGCAGGGCTACACCGGTGGCCATATTGGTCCGTCTACTCCTGGGCGGCCGGTTAGTGTCGGAGCTGACGCTCGTCCCTTCACGCTGCGGCTAGATGCTCATCGCCGGGCCAAGCTCACTCGAGCAGCGGAGGAGCAGCACACCACGGTGTCTCAGCTCATGCGTGGCCTCATCGATTCCCTATGAACGTGTAAACGAGGTGCGCAGGACCAGTGATGTGCCTCTTTCAGGAAGCCATGCTTTCCTGCGACCTACTCCGCCCCTGTTTTGGGGTTCTCGGGGCTGACGCGGGGATAGTCGGCGAGGGAAACTCAAACCGCCAGCAGAACCGGCAACCATGACAGTGCTCTTCGCGCCAGGTGGGTCACTCGGGCAGTGGTGGCAGTCGTTTCCGCCGAGCAGCCGCAGACTTGCGTTGATCACTGAGGCTGCGAGCAAAGCGGGTCGCGCCGAGCACGGCCAACGTTCCCACCACGGTGTAGAACGTCATGAAGATCAGGCCAACACGCCAGAGGCCCGTCATGTCTTCACGGCTAGCGGTGAAACTCCATGCCCAGATCAGCACTGGTGCCAGCAGCAGCGCCATTAGCCAGTACCGGTGCCAGGAAGTCACCACGGCAATCGCCAGGAGAACGGCGCCGCAGACGACGTAGGTCCACGGAATCCACGGCCCGGACTGGACGTTGGCCACTGGATCGTAGGTGTAGCCAAGTCCCCGCGGAATGAGTGCGTGAGGGATGAACCAAGCGCCTAGCGTTCCGAAGAGGACGAACGCTGACCACAGCGCAAGATGAATCCCCTTCGCCGTGCCAGGCTACGCGGAGAGATCCGAAGGGGTATCAGTCATTGCGTCTCATTGCGCGCGTCTTACGTGGTTGTAGGCGGAGTGGTTGAAGGAAGCATCATGGTACCCGCGTTCGGATCAACGTAGACGGCGGGGCGACCACCCACTTAGAAAGGTGAATGGTTGCCCCACGGTTCCGTAGTAGCAGTTGAGTCCCGCATAGTGGT
>NZ_JEMO01000034.1:0-3896 GCF_000582475.1 Nesterenkonia sp. AN1 | reverse complement strand
AGAACCTCATGCCCCACAACAACTAGGGAGATGTGGCATGGGGTCCCACCTGCATCTAGCGCCACAGATGCGTGCACGCCTCTAGGCCTGGCGCACCATCACCCACCCCACACGTGACGAAGGAGATGGGTTGTACATACCGGCACTGCTGTTATCCCCTCTGATGATCGTCATTGGGATACTCGTCTATCTGAGTAGGTTTAAGATCTTCGGTTTCACGATCGCCTTCAACAACAAGGCATTCGGAGACGCTGGTCGAGCACTCGAGAAGAAATCGAGCCCGAAGATGGTCGTCGCACACTCGGTCTCCCTCATCGTGTTTGGTATCGCCCTAGGAATCTACGGCGTCCTAGGGCGCTGAGTGTCTTGTAACCCTTGGGTTGCGAGGCCGCGGACGAGACACCTCTGCCCCGGATCAAGATTCGCAGAATCCTGCAGCGGACGATTCATCCAAGCGTCTCGCAACCGCGTCTCGGCAGAATTCGTGCACTCATCCTCAGTTGCAAAACGCCTCTGCACCACTGCTCGCGAAAGAACGTTAGAGGAGAGATGTCTAAGTGGGCGCTAGAGGGATGCTGTCCCCCGAGTCTGGCGCGGCCATCGCGGGCGTGCCCCAATGAACGCGTAGACCCCGCGGCCGGAGTGTGAGGGAACACTTTTCCGGACGCGGGGCCTACTGAATCACTCGCACCTTCAAGAGGTACTAATGACACTAGGGGTCATTCTTGAGTACGCGGTGATCGTGGCCTGGGATCTCCCTGGAGTCAATAATCGTGCACGGAGGAATGTGAGGATCCGAAAACGGTCCCGGGTCCTGCTGCAGTAAGACGGAAACGCTTCCGTCCATTGATCACCAGTAGTGGCACCTTCCGCCGACAGCGCGGCCGACAGAGCCCAAGATCCAAAGGATGGCGCCGACCACAACCAGGACGATGCCGATCGTCCAGAGGATGGAGATGTCGATGAGGGCTCCCACGATCAGGAGGATGATGCCCAGAGTAATCACGAGGTAGTTCCTTTCTGCGGGGGGCGCGGAATTCGCCCCTCATGCGTTGAGGCTCCCGCTGGTGATCAAGCGTAGGAAGAAAAAGCAATAGTGGCTGTCCCTCATCTTCCTACGGGCTCATGATCCCTTAGGGTCCGGAGTTCAGCTCGAGAATATATAAGGCAGGGCTAAGGGGTGCCCGCAAGCCGGTCGCTCACCGGGCACTCCCCCACCCAAAAATCGCTTCATACAAACACTGGGTGTGGATCGCAACGGTAAACGGCGGTCTATTCGCATCGCTAGACGTCACCCCCGCTGGATGAAAGACGCTCTCGACGGACCCTGTTCTCTGCGGTCTCCGGTCCGTAGCCGCCGCCCTTACATGGGGTCCGCGACTATCTGGTCCCCGACGGAGATTTGCCGGCTGCGCTACACGCCCCAGAAGGCAGTGACGCTCATACGGCTCACGAGACAGGTTCGTGGACCTTCGCGGGAAGGGAACGCAATGCCCAGCGTCGGAGAATAAGCGCGACGGGCAGTACAGCGAGACAGGCGAGCAGCCCGAACAACATGGGCGGTCCTCCGACATTCTCCACCCACCCGGCATGGATGAACACGCCTGCCAGCAGCACAGCCATGAAGCCCAGCGACGCTGTCATGCCGTTCGCCCACCATCGCACTCGACCCGCCGAAGCGTTCTCCGCCACGGCTCCCGTGACCAGCATCCAGCCCGCCACCAGTGCAACCTCGAATCCCACGAGTGCAACCGTCACGGCGATCAAGTAAGGGGATTCCAGATGTGCCACTTGCGGGTGCTGTTCGGCGAGGCCCGCGGCGATGCGCGGAACCACGATGAGTTGCGCGATGAGGGCCCCTAGAGCCAACGCTCCGAGAGTGATTCGCATGCTGAGAAATTCTGACTTGGTCATGCGTAGACCCTTCTCCTAGTTCTGCGCACTGGCAGTGGCAGGGTTCTCTGGTTCATCCGCTGGAGACCCTTTACGAGAATCCTTGCCTCTCACCGCGGATGCTTCATGCTTCTTTGGTGGTGGAGTCGTGGTTCTCCCGGCGCAGCAGGTCGCCAGGTTCACAGTCGAGGGCTTGGCAGAGTGCTTCCAGGGTGGAGAATCTGATGGCCCGAGCGTGGTTGTTCTTCAGTATCGAGATGTTGGCGGGAGTGATTCCGACCTTCTCGGCCAATTCGCCCACTGACATCTGGCGTTCAGCGAGCATGACATCGATGGCGACCCTGATGGCCATTAGACGACCCCCGCCAGTTCGCTGCGGTAGTCGATCGCCTGGACCAACAGGCCACGCATGACCGCGAGAAGCAACAACAACGACACTCCAAGTGCCACGCACCACCCAGCCCGAGCAGCGCCGGAGGCCCACCGACCTGGACGATGAATATCAGGTGCACGAAAACCGCTGCTGCCAATGCGGTGGTGCCGATCAGCGCAACGAGGATGAGGTCCACCCATTTCAACGCTGACTTATCGAAGATTCGGTCCTTTGACACCATCGAGGCTAGGCGCCAGGTAGCGATCAACCCGACTTGCACTCCCACGATGGCGGCGATCGCGAGAATCGCGTAGGGCATGGTCAGCGGTTCGATCTCAGGAAACACCTCTCCGGCGCTTTTTGCATTGACAGGGATCGCCACTTGGACGATGAGACTTCCCAGCAGCAGAAGACTCAGAGCAGCTCGTAGCGCGGTCGAGTAAGGAGTAGACATGTATTGATTATCAGGTGATTCATATTGTTAGTCAATACACTCGGGGCTGGCGCTGGTGGCGTCCTGGTCGCGAGCTCCAATCCCGGGAAGGTAGTGCGGGCTTCAGTGTCGCCGCGCTACGGTCAAGAGAAGAGTGCTTCACGGACTCGACTCAGCGCAATCGTCGCGGTCGCTGCGACAGGTGTCTTGCTGCTCACGGGTTGTGGCAGCGAGGAACCGACACCCCAGCCCTCGATGTCTCCGACCCATGACAGCTATGACTCAGCGGAGCCCTATCGTGAGCGCGCAGAGATGTCGCCTGAAGAAGGCATGCCGCGTGGTGAGGTCCAGGAGCCAGTCGAGCTATTTTTCTCCCTGCACTATGTGGAGTGGGGAGACTCCGAGGAAATCGACGACGACGTCCTGCGGTTCCACCTCTACATGGGCAACTTCGATTGCAACGGGTTGCAGTACAGGGTGGAGGAGACCGAAGACGAGGTGGCCGTCGCGGTGATCACCGGCACACGTGAGGGCGTGGATGGGTGCTCGGAGGAAGCCGTTTTGGGAGCCATCGACGTCGAACTCGATGACCCCGTGGGCGACCGCGAAGTCGTGGACCTCAGCCAGCTCCTCTGAACACCATCGAATTCGAGTCTCTCCCTCTGAAATCTCGATGGCTTGTTGAACCGCTCATAACTCGTGGGGGTTGCACCCGCTAAGGCAGTTGCTCATGTCAATCTCCGGTAGGCAAGGTCACCACCCACTGACGGAAGTCACGCCAGGGCACATGTTCGGCTCCATCTGTGTCGAGATCCGCTGACTCTCGAGCTGCCTCAAATATCTACAGCTTTCTAAGACACAGCCGTCTCGTTGAAACCAAGACGGCTGACCCGCGCCAACGCAACCCCACTGGCGTCTCGGAAACACATCTCACCGAAAATTGTCTCAAGGACCGCCATGAGGAGGGTTTCTGAGCCACAATGTAGGAATGAGACTTCTTGGCTACACCTGTCAGTTTCAGAAGCTGACTGCACGGATGTCAGAAGTCGACTTCACCCGAACCACAACATGGCTGCGAGAGCGCTTTACTTCTGATTTGCTCGCGCGAGGTCCCGGCAGACGGGCAGGGGCCTTCTGGCCCCAAATGCAACGGCCTACATGTACATGAACCATGGTCAACCCCGTCCAGGCCTTTAA
>NZ_JEMO01000033.1:0-3887 GCF_000582475.1 Nesterenkonia sp. AN1 | reverse complement strand
TCTGGGCAGGAGCTTCAGGCGGACACGCCGAACGCTCCCAAATCCATGCTCGAGCAGGACTCCACGCTCAAGTGTGAAGAGCCCCTAAACCGTCGATGGACCCCCCTCTCCCTCACGCCGGCGTCCGCCATATCCCAAGCAGCGGAAGCTAACCAGGCGTCTCAAACAGTGTCTCGGCACAACCGTGTTCTCGTCCTCAGTTGCGAGACGCTTCAAAGAACTCTTGACAGGCCAAATTCTCTAAGGTTGACAAGTGATTCACCTGCCGGAATCCCGTCGTTGTGTGTCCTGGATCGCAGAACAAGTGTGACGGTCGTCCTATGTTTGATTCACAGGTACACACCTCGAGAAGGGATCCTCCGATGTCTGCCCCCCATGCAACACACGACACATCACGTACTACAGCCCCTGCCACCACGATGGGACAGAAGATCTCCGCCGGTGTCATCGGAGGTTTCGCCGGCGGTGTCGTCTTCGGGATCTTGATGGCGATGATGGGCATGTTGCCGATGATCGCCTCCATGGTCGGAAGCACCTCGGCGGCTGTGGGCTTCGGCGTACACCTGGTCATCTCCATCCTGCTTGGTCTGGGTCTGACCATCCCCTTCGGCGGGGCACTTCGCAGCTACGGCCGGGGCGCGATCATCGGACTGCTTTACGGCGTCCTCTGGTGGGTCTTGGGGGCCTTGCTGATCATGCCGCTGATGATGGGGATGCCGATCTTCGCCGTGAACACCATGGCGCTTTTTAGCCTCATGGGCCACCTCCTCTACGGACTGATCCTGGGTCTGATCGCCGTCGCAATCCTGAACCGGCGCAAGTAGACGACAGGCCCCTAGACGATACGTCCAGCGTGACAACACCACGAGTGCACGTCTGGGACGACCCCCACTGTTCGCACGCACAGCTTTAACCCTCAGCGCCATAAGCGCTGGAGAACACGGAGACACGATGAATTTCAATCCCGCAGACACCGCCTTGGTGGTCACCGACCCTCAGATCGATTTCCTGAGCCCCGACGGAGTCGCCTGGGAACTGGTCGGTCACAACGTAGAAGACAACGACACCGTCGCCCATCTGGAGCAGCTCTTCGCTCGAGCCACGGCTGGTCACTACAAGGTCTTCGTCTCCCCGCATTACTACTACCCTCACGACCACCAGTGGGAGTTCGGCGGCACCCTTGAGGAGAAGATGCACGAGATCGGCATGTTCGACCGACCCGGGCCCTTGAACATGGAAGGTTTCCAGGGCTCTGGGGCTGACTGGATGCCTCAGTACAAGCCCTACCTCGAGAGCGGCCGCGCCGTCATCTGTAGTCCGCATAAGGTCTACGGCCCTGAAGCCAATGACCTCGTCCTTCAGCTGCGTAAACGGGGGATCAGCAAGGTCGTGCTGGCCGGGATGTCAGCGAACCTATGCGTGGAGAGTCATCTCCGGGAGCTTCTCGAGCAGGGTTTCGAGGTGGTCGTCGTCGCCGACGCCACCGCAGCCGCCCAGCACCCCGAGCTCGGAGACGGCTACGCAGCCGCCATGACGAACTTCCGCTACATCGCCTCAGACGTGCTCACCACCGAGGAGGCGCTGCAAGAGATCGCCGCCTAACCCCTGGACAAGGGGCCGACGTCGGTTCCCTTGTGGTCCATACGTCGGCCCCGTCTTTCAGCCATGAATGACTTCGATACCGTTGGCCCAACAGCTGTGAGGGCTAGAGAAGATGAGGACGACATGAACACCGCCGCGGCAATGATCTCAGCTCATCCTGTGGACCCATCGATCCCGGATGTTCTGGCCGAGTGCATTCAAGCCTGCACAGACGCGGCCCTGGCGTGCACCTCCTGCTCCGACGCCTGCCTGGCCGAAGATGCAGTGGCTGAGTTGCGTTCCACCATCCGTCTAGCTCAGGATGCCGCGGACATGTGTACCACCACGGCCCGGTTCCTGTCTCGGCTCACAGAGACCGACGGCAATCTCTTGAAGACGATCTTGATGCTCTGCCGCGACTTTGTCGCGACCTTCGCGATGGAAGCTGCGCACCACGCCGACCAGTACGAACACTGCTCGTTAGCGATCCAGGCATGCCGCGATTGCGAAGAAGCCTGCCAGCGTCTGTTGCCTCGCCCGTTCTAAGGCTCGTCCGCTGCGCCTCTCAGCGCGTCGACTTAGAAGCAATAGCGGGGCCAGTTTGATGTGACGGGCTCGCCGCCAGCAATGGCGGCATGCAGGTCTCGACTCGACCGTCGACGATATGAGCTCGCACCACGGGGGTTGTTAGATCTGTGTCCGACGAAGTCCGGGATGTGCGCCCGAGCGCGTCCTCTGCCGCCTACCTGGCATCTATGACGAGGAGATCTCGCGCGAAACCTCTCGATCGACAGGGCAATGCATCGCGGCTTCGATACGCGAACGCCTGGTTGCCGAGCCCCCTGGCACTCGGCAACCAGGCTGACCTATCTGCGACGCAGCGAATCAGACTCTCGCGCCGCGGTGTTGCCTCAGTGAGTCCGCGTATCGCCTCATGAACCCCACCCTCGGGTCGGTACTGGCGGAAATCTCGCAGCGAAACTCTATCCAGCGTGGCTAGCCATATCCATCACGACCACCGTATCCATCAGGTTTGCCATGCCAGTACCAGAGTGCAGTCCCGTTCAAGGGGAAACGGGATCTGAACCGCTCCAGGTTCTCCCGGCGTCCTCACTGGCGTTGCGGAGATCGTGAGACCACTTCCCGACACATTGACCGTGCTGCCCAACATCTCATCGGTACTCGGGGTTGGGATCGAGACCGAGATCCTCTCCCGCATCCCACTGCTCCGGCACGTTGCCCCAGGCAGGGATGCCTCCTGCCTGGCGCAGCAGCTTCGCCATATGCATCAGGTTCCACGCCATGAACGTGGTGTTGCGGTTGGTGAAGTCACTCTCGGGTCCACCGGAGCCTTCATCGAGATAGCTCGGTCCCGGACCGACCGGACCGATCCATCCCGCATCAGCACCAGGCGGGATGGTCACCCCGATGTGCTGGAGGCTGTAGAGGATGTTCATGGCGCAGTGCTTCACCCCGTCCTCGTTGCCGGTGATCAACGCCCCGCCGACCTTGCCGTAGTAGATGTACTGGCCATCGGCCTTCGTCACCCCTGACATCGCGTAGAGGCGTTCGATGATCTGTTTGGTCACCGAGCTGTTGTCTCCGAGCCAGATCGGTCCGGCGACGACGATGATGTCGGCTGCCTTCACGTGCTCGAAGATCTCTGGCCAGGCGTCTTGTTCCCACCCGTGTTCTGTCATGTCCGGGTAGACCCCGGTGGCGATCGCATGATCGATGGGCCGGATGATCTCGACCTCGACCCCCTGGTTGCGCATCACCCTGGCGCTGAGGTCGACCAGCCCGGAGGTGTGACTGAGCTCCGGGCTACGCTTGAGGGTGCAGTTGAAGAACACGGCCTTCAAACCCGTGAAATCCCATTCCAGATCCGATGTCTGCTCGTGCTCGGTCATCGTGGTGACTCCTCTTTCTTGGGGACGGAACACGTATGTGTCACCGGCTGCGGGATTCCTCTGTGGTCTCTAGGTCGTTCCTACGCGCATCTGCAGGTGTCCGCCGCGCACTGAGGCGGCCCGGATCTCGGCGCAGTCGCGCTCCACCGCCGTCCAGGGATGCGCCTCGATATCGGCCCCGCCCAGCCTGCAGGCGGCCCTCGCCAGTGGACTCAGCAGAGCGCTGAGTCCGGTGGGCCGCTGCATATCCAGCACACCCAGACGCGCATCCTCCGTGGTCAGCCGTCTCATGTTCTCCCAGGCACCCTCCCACCGTTCCATCAAGGACAGGGCGTACGTGGCTACCGCCGCGTCGCAGAGCGCCGCCGTATTCAACCGGTGGTCGCAACAGCGTGC
>NZ_JEMO01000032.1:0-3750 GCF_000582475.1 Nesterenkonia sp. AN1 | reverse complement strand
CCACCGCGGCGGGCGCAGAGTCATCAACGACGTCTCCCTGACGGTTCCCTCTGGCACGGTCTTGGGACTCATCGGGCCCAACGGGAGCGGAAAATCCACGCTGCTGCGTGCCCTGTGTGGCATCGACACCCCCTCCGGCGGCACAGTCCGTTATGACGGCACTACAATCACCAGTCTTGGTCGGCGACAGCTGGCTCAACGCGTGGCCTTCATGACCCAGGAACACAACGAAGAGTTCGACATGCCCGTCCTGGAACTCGTGCTTCTGGGGCGAATCCCTCATGGCAAGGGCTTCGGACGGGACTCGGATGCTGATATTGCCCATGCGCAGCGGGCCCTTGCCCAGGTCGGAGCTCAGCACCTGACCGAGCGATCGTTCTCGGCACTCTCCGGCGGCGAGCGGCAACGCGTCCTCTTCGCCCGGGCCTTGACCCAAGACACCCCGGTGCTTGTGCTGGATGAACCCACGAATCACCTGGACATCGCGCACCAACTCGAGCTTCTTGATCTCATCCGCGCCACCAACCGGACGGTGATGATCGCTCTTCATGACCTCAACCTCGCCGCCCGCAGCTGTGACGAGATCGCAGTGCTCGCTGACGGATCACTGGTCAGCCACGGTTCTCCCGAGGAGGTGCTCGGTACCGAACTCATTCGCCGTGTCTTCACCGTGGAATCCACCGCCGTGGCCCACCCCGCGACGGGTCAGCCCCACTTCCTCTTTGATGCCCGCACCCCACGAGATGAACCCCAGCAGAGCGATGCTCTGGCCACCACCCTGAAAGGACTCCCCACTCTATGAATACCGTCCCCACCACCGTTTCACGATCTCCTCGATCAAGGACTCTCACCGCCTCCGCCGGGCTGGCGGCTCTGTTGCCGCTCACCCTCACCGCGTGCGGGGGAGGAGTCGCCTCGGAAGGTGCTGAGACCTCTGAGACCACGGCTGCCGATGAGACCGTCACTGTCGAGAACTGCGGACGAGAACTGTCCTTCGACGCCGCGCCCACCAGTGTTGTCGGGATGATGCCCTCCCAGACAGAGCTCCTTTTGCGTCTCGGAGTCCCGGTGGAGTCGATCGTGGGGCAAGCCCAGACCGAGACCTCAGCACTGCCCGAGGATATTTCCGATCAAGCCAGTGACATCCCGGTGCTCAGCACAGACATGCCACCTGCCAGAGAAGATCTGCTGGCGACCAGCCCTGACTTCGTCGTCTCCCCGACTGAATATGAATTCACCGCAGAGCAAGGCTTCGCCAGCCTCGACCAACTGGCCGACAACGGTGCACAGGCCTACGTTGCGACCGGAGGTTGTGCTGATCGGCGCAACACCGCAGAGGTCACCGATGTTCTGACCGACATCACCAACCTCGGAGAGATCATGGGCGTCCCACAGGAAGCCACGGCACTGAACGACGACGCCGAAGCCCGTCTGACCGCGGTCGAGGACGCGATTGCGGATCAGGACCCGCTGAGCGTCGCGCAGGTCTATGTCGAAGGCAACTCCCTGGGCGCCATCGGTGCAGGGGTCGAGGCAGACATCATCCTCCAAGCCGGAGGGGAGAACGTCTTCGATCCCGGAGCCCCTGAGTTTGAAGCTTTCTTCGCCACCGAGATCAACCCCGAAGAGATCATCGAACGAGACCCAGAAGCGATCGTCTTCGGCACCTCAGGTTCGGAGAATGAGGAACAGACCCGGGAGTACCTGAGCACTACATTCCCTGATACCCCCGCGGTGGAAAATGATCGGCTGATCGCGGTGGATCAGAGTGATCTGTACCCGGGAACCCTGGGCAACATTGACGCCGTGGAGACCATCGCCGCAGAGCTCTACCCGCAGGCCTTCTAAACGCTCCCAGTCGTGGTTCTGACCGCCTTACTCACGGGGCACTTGCTGCCGTCAGTCGATGCGGTCAGGACCACCGAGGAGCATCCGGACGGTGCAGACTGGACGGCCCACCATCGATGATCCATTGCCGGAAAGCTCCGCTATGCGCGGAGCCTTCCATGCTTCTCAGCCACACACTCCGGCCGGTGTCTCCACTGTCACCGTCGCGATGGGCCACAGCGGCTACCGCAGCAACAGCACACGGCCCCAGGCAGTGCGCGGTGATGAGCACCGCCCCTGATGACTCCCTGGCAGCACTCTTCAGATCATCGACGCTTCCCGAGTTATCGGCGAGCATGCGCAGCGCAGCGCAGAGCAGCGCTGCCCGATGCAAAGGGCCAAGCCCCGGCCCGCCCGGGTCAGTTCAAAGTGAGTCCTTCGTCGTTCTACGTTTCACTGTGGCACCTTTCCGATGCCCACCAGTGTTGAGGCATCGATGTGAGTGGTCTTTCGCTGCTCAAGGATGTCCAGGTAGCGGTGTCGGACCTCTGTTATCTGGGCCGGCACCAGGCCCGCGAGCATCGCCCGGAAAGCAGATCCGAGGACCAGGGCCCATGCTGTTCGTTCATCGAGTTCAATGCGGTGTTCGGGGACGTCGATTCGTACCTGTTCAAGCCCCAGATCCTGCAGCCAGTCGGCATAGGTAGGCGCTGTATTGATCCGGTTCAGGAGTGTCCCGACCTGGTTCCGGGACTCTTCGCCAAGGTGGGGCTTGAACGGGGAGAGGGCTTCCATCAGGCACTCTCCAATCGGGGAGATCGCGCCACGCCGCCAGATCGTCAGAGCGGTTCGTCCGCCCGGGCGAGTCTGGCGGATCAGGGAGCGGGTGCCAGCTTCCACGTCAGGGAAGAAGAAGATACCCAGCACGCACTGAACCAGATCAAAGGATCCGGCTGGTATCGGGAACTTCGTCGCGTCGTTGGCGGTGAAAGAGGCCCAGTCGAGGCCTTCCGACGCGGCACGGGACCGCGCTGTAGCCGTCAGAGCTGGAGAAAGATCCACGCCATGCATCGATCCGCTCCTGCCGACCAGGCGTGCGCTGGGCAGAGCGGAAGCCCCATTTCCACAGCAGGCATCCAGTACGTGTTCACCCGGCTTTGGTCCTGCCGAGGAAACCGCGCCGCGGCTGACCGGTCGCCACAGCACATCATCCAGCGCACCGAAGGCCTCCGCGGCGATGAACGCCTCAGCATAACGGGTCGGGGACGCAGCGGACTTCCTCACGGATGCAGTCATCGATTGATGCTCCGTTGCCGGCAGGTCCTCATGAAGGACTCAGGAGCAGCTCTGTGGGCGGCAGCGGATAACGACATACGCTTAACTATAATCATTCTCAGTAGGAATTGGCAGACGTCACCGATGTTGGTGTCGACCTATTCCATGGTTGCTTCTGCTTCTTACCCCAGGATTGAGGCCGCGTAGCCCCGTCAGTGTGCTGGAACCAACCGGTTGCAGCACAGACTTCCCTTCGCGAGACATCAACCTGCGAAGATCAACGCTTCCTGACCGCGAACCGGCCCTGTTACCAAACCCATGGCTGATGGCTCGGGAGAATCTGGCGCTAACGTTGGATATTTCACTTTTTCACAAGCCACCCCCACAAACACCGACAACACGCGCACGAGCGCTTGATCATGAATGCGCTTCAGGGTGTATTCGGTGAGCACGTCCGCGGATCACGACACTATTCATCTCCCTCTGGGGAAGTCGGGGAAATCGATGCACTGGTCCTCGCCGAGTGGCCACTCGTTGTCGAAGGCAAGGTGATCGGGCTGACGGAGGCAGGTCGCCAGGGGAAAGCACATCGAGTCGAGAAGAAAACCGAGGAGATCCTTGGAAAGGCCCTAGATGTTGTGGGGCATG
>NZ_JEMO01000031.1:0-3690 GCF_000582475.1 Nesterenkonia sp. AN1 | reverse complement strand
CACGTGTCAGCTGCCCCGCACGTCCTGCGCCGAGGACTTCGCGGAGTCTGCGACGGAATCTTTCTGATCCTGTCCTTCAGACTTCACGTTCTGCGCACTCTCAGCCGCTGAGTCTCGGACTCGCTGCGCAGATTCCTGCGCCGGCTCCTTGAGCTCCTCGGCCATCGACTTCGCCTGGCTCTTCGCATCATCGACCAAGGGCTGGGCCTGGTCTTCGAGCTTGGCGGCCGCCTTCTTCTCCGGCTCAGAGGCCGGCACGATCGAGGCTGCGAGCCACCCGGCGCCCAGGGCGATCAGCCCGGCCGCCAGCGGGTTTCCGCGAGTCTTCTGCTTCGCCGCACCGGGTGCATGCTGAACCCCTTCGGCCGCGTGGTGCGCCCGATCGGAGACCTTGGTGGAGGCATCATCGGCTGAGCCCATCACGTGATCCTTCCATCCGCCCACGGTGTGGCGGACCTTCTCAGTCTGTCGCTGCGCGACCTTGGAGGGTGAGACCTTGTCGGCGACGGCGTCGACGTCAAGGGAGAGGCTGCTGCGGGTCCGCTCGATATCGGCGCGGATCTCTTCCGGAGTCTGCTGTGTCATCGGGTCTCCTTGGTGGGGGTGAGGGCGTCGGGGATTTCTTTGAGGGTCTCCGTCGTGTGCGGGGCGCCCTGGGCCTGTTCAAGGTTCTTCTTCCCGAGCACCGCCAGGACCGCGGCGATGATCGCCCAGATCGCGGCGACGATGACCGCTGACCAGGCGGTGCCGATCGCGGTGGCGCCCAGAGCGGCCCAGAGGGCGATGGAGAGGAAGAGCAGCACGAAGTGCCCGGCGATGCCGGCGCCGCCGAACATGCCGGCACCCTTTCCGGACTTTTTCGCGGTCTCGGAGAGCTCCGCCTTCGCCAGCGCTGTCTCCTGCCGGATCAGGGTGGAGAGGTCACCGCTGACCTGGGACATCAACGACCCCAAGGATTCCTGCTCCGCCTTGCGCTCGGCCTGGCGTGCAGGATCGACAGGCGCAGGGCCGGGTGAGGCCGGCCCTGTGGGGGAGTGCCCGGCCGGGGAATTGAAGCCGCTCATCGGCCACCACCTCCGGCATAGGGATCCGTGCTTCCAGCGGGGATGGTGCCGGGGACCGGCCCCGAGGCGGTGCCGGCTGAGGTGCCGGGAGCAGGCCCGGAGGCGGGGCCAGCTGGGGCGCCGGCAGGGGTGTCGGGGGTGCTGGTGCGAGCCGGGGACCCAGATGCGCTGGTCGCCCGGTGATTCGAGGTCGAGGAGCTCTGATGAGCGTCATCGGCATGATTCTGCTTGAGCCCACGAGTCAGTCGGCCGGCGGCGAAACCGACCCCGGCTGCGATGGCCAGGAACGCCACCGGACGACGACGCGCGAAGCTCTGCACCTCGTGCAGAACCTCCCGGGGGTCATGATCCTCGAGCCAGCTGGCGGTGGCCTCGGCGCGGGTGTTCAGCTGGTCCACGAGGTCTTTCGCAACCCCGGGCTCAGGCTTCTCGCCGCGAGCGATGCGGGCGACGTCGTCGCTGAAGGTGCGCACGGTGCCTGCAGCACGATCCAGCTGTTCGGCGGCTTGGGACTCCAGCACCGTGCTGGCCTCGCCACCGAGGCGTTTGGCCTCGCGTACCGCGTCATCCTTGACCCCTGCGGCTTCCTGCGCGGCGGTGTCCTTGACGGCACGTCCGGCCTCCGTGGCGTCGCCGGCGACATTTCGGGCCGCACCTTTTGCGTGATCGGCGCTTCCTGCAGAACCGGTCTCGGACGCATGCGGGTCGGAGTAGCCGGGTTCACCGGTCACAGACTCGAGGCCCGGTGGGGCCGAGCGCACTGCAGGCACTGGCTCGGTCACACCAGGGGCGGACGGAGCGGACCCGAGAGTTGAGGCGGCTGGGGTCTTGTGCGCGGGATCTTCTGGGTTGGACGGACGTGGCGGTGTGTTGTTGGTGTCAGTCATGACTGCCTTTCGTTGAAGTCATCAGCATTGGCGTCGGAGTGAGTCGGGCAGGGCGAGGAGTCGCGCAGGGACGCCACCGAGGGCTAAGGCCGCGGCGACGATGCGGATCTGCCAACCGGTGCTGCCTGGGCAGCCAGTGCGCCAGGTCCGAGGTCGGCAGTGCGGTGCAGGGCAGAAGGGGCCACGAGGGCGGGCATCGAGGGCGGGCATCGAGGCGGCGGCGCGGACTCGAGCCGCAGTGAAGGCCCCTGAAGTCTCACACGTCAGGTACCCACCGACCTGGGTGCGGAGAGGCCGGGAACAGGCAGAACTGCCGTCGATGAGAAGTGAATGCCGCTGCACGGGGTACCCCTTGAATTCAGAATCAAGAGCCCGTTGCTTGAGCTGAACACGACGGTAGTTCATGGTTGAGCGTGGGTAAAGAGCCCAAAGTATTCAATTTTTTAAGGACATGACCTCTTCTTCTGCCGGGAGCCTCGACCCAGGTCTCTGGTGGGAGGGAGAGCCACGGGGAAGCAGGCAAGTTCGGGCCGTAGTCGCGTCCGGGCGCTGTCGGGATTGCAGGCCCCTGGCGTAGCGTCGGTGAGAATCCGTCGCTCTTCGGACGGGACCGATGTGAAGGAGTCTTTCCGATGGAGACCACCAAAGACCCTCAGGATCTGACCGCCGCGCTGGCCGATGTGCTTACTCAGAATCGCGACATAGCGGGGATGCTGACGAGCATCGCGGAGCTGGCCGCCCGACACTTATCCACCGACCGGGAAGTCTTGTGCGGAGTTCTGTTGAACCGTGCCAAGCGGAACACGGTGCTGGCCACCAGCTCGTTGGAAGCTCAACAGATGGATGAACTGCAAGCCGGGTTTGACGAAGGGCCGTGCCTGGAGGCTCAGAAGACGGGGAACCTCATACGGGTCCCCGATGTGCGGTATGAGAATCGGTGGCCGGAGTATATGGCCGAGGTGCGCGACCGAGGTCTGCGCAGCATCGTCGCAGTGCCGGTGGTCATGGAGGGTTCCTCCACGGCGGCTATGAATTTCTACACCCACGAAGTGGGGGCCTTTACTGAAGAAGAGATTCGTGCCGCGCGGCGCTTCACCGAGGCCGTCTCCACTGTGGTGGCCATTGCGGTGCGAATCGCCGCCTACGCCGAGGATGTCGAGGACCGTCGGCGAGCCATGAAGACACGATCAACGATTGACACGGCGGTGGGCATCATCATGGCCCAGAATCGGTGCAGCCAGGATGATGCGGTGACGGTTCTCAAGGCAGCCTCGAATCACCGCAACATCAAACTTCGTGCGCTGGCCGAAGAGCTCGTGGCCTCAGTCGGTCCCTAGGACCTTGTCACCAGGTGTGATGTCTCAGGAGATCGTGCACAGGTGTGTCTCAAGACATCGTGGATATATCTATGTCTCAGGAGATCGTGGACGGTGGCCTCTGGCGGGGTCCGTGCCAGCCGCGGCGTTGTTCGGGTTTGGGGTACTGGGCTATGGTCTCGCCGTTTGCGCCGCTGATGGTCACGGTGTTGGCATCCCAGGTGACGGTGACCTGTTCGCCTTTGCGTTGGTAGCCGGCGTAGAACTTGTTGGCTAGAGCGCCGATGTAGCCGCCCTTGGAAATTACTCGTACTGCTGTGCCGGTGGTTCCTGCCGATGGGGTGTGTCCGGCGGTCTTCATCAGCGTGCCGGCTCGGTTGCGAGGCCCGTAATACATGCCAGTCGGGTCTGCCGCACCAATAG
>NZ_JEMO01000030.1:0-1439 GCF_000582475.1 Nesterenkonia sp. AN1 | reverse complement strand
GTCAGCGGTGGCGACGCCGTCGGAGGCTCCGCCGTGGTCTGAGTGGGCCATGGCTGGGGCTGCGCTGAGCAGCAGCGCGCCGAGGGCGAGTGTGGGAACAGCAAAGAATTTGGATTTATGCATGTGAGGGACTCCTCGTCACAATCGTTGTCGCCACGTCCAGGGGTCCCGGATGCGACTCAATCAGAGTAACCCAGATCACCCCAATTGTAGAAATAATTACTTGGTCTAACTATCCGGTGGTAATAAGAAACGCAGCGTCTCGTTAATCAGCCTTCGACACTCGAGACCCGGAGTGACACCGTCTGGGGCACGGCGGAAGCCGCCAGTCCCGGCCTGGTCTATTCGAGCTCAGTCGGCGAGGGTCGCGTAGACCACGTAGTTGTCTTCGTATTCTCCGGTGCTCTGGTTGTAGCCGTCACAGGTGATCAGGCGCAGCTCCGGATCCTCGGTGTTGCCATAGACCTCCAGTGTGGGGAAGGTGTCCTTCCCGTACTGCTCGGCCTTGGTAACTACAAACGTGGCCGCCTCTCCGTCTTCCTGCGCCACGGTGATCTCGTCGCCTTCGCCGAGATTGGGGAGGTCAGCGAAGACCCCTGGCTGACCGAGCGAGTCGTCGACGTGGCCCAGCAGCACCGAGGGGCCCTGCTCTCCGGGAGCGGGAGATCCGGTGTACCAGCTTGCTGGTGAGCCTGGATCCCCGGGTGGAACCTCCAGGGTCCCGTTGTCTCTGAGGCCCAGGTGCAGCAGCTCGGAGCCGGCCGCAATGGTGGGGATCTCGAAGGAGGCAGGCGGAGCGGTCTCGGTGGCGGCCTCGCCGGACTGCTCCTCGGCGTCCTCGGCTTCCTCAGTCTCTTCAGTCTCCGCAGGGGTCGGTGTGGGCGTGGCCTCAGCCTCGTCCTCGTTCTGACTGTCGTCCGGGGCGTCGGTCTCTGCTGGTGCATCCGTTGCTGGCGTGCTCGCCTCCGATTCAACAGCTGCGGGAGGTTCTGCTTCGTTCGCCGCTGCGCTGCTGTCCTGTCCGGGTGAACAGGCCGAAAGGACAAGCATCAATGCCGAGGTGATGGCGAGCGCACCCGCGCGGCGGGGGCTGGCTGGTGACGGAGAGGTGGCTTCGTGGTGTTGCCTACGGAGACGAGACATGGAGGTTCTCTTTCGGATTGGACCTTCTAGGCGGCAACAATCTTGTTAAACGTGTCACTCCCCGCCTAGGAGTGCATGTCAACACAATCTACAGTCCCCCATGAAGTATTTCTTTTGGGAGGGGAAGTGCCGGTGTGGAGTCCAGTTGAGGATGGGGAGCCAAGAGCGGCCCTGCAGAACCAGGAAGTTCCGCAGAGCCGCTGCGTCGTCTGTCCGATTCTTGGGGTCGGAATCAGATGATTGGCGTCATCGACGCAGAGCCCGTGCTCTGCGTTTCGTGATCAGGACTCGGTGGG
>NZ_JEMO01000029.1:0-2035 GCF_000582475.1 Nesterenkonia sp. AN1 | reverse complement strand
GCGTGGAGAGCTCACCACCTCACAGTCAGCCCCTGTCTGAGCCCCCACTCTTGGTGTGCGCCGGCCACAGCCCAGGGCCCGTGAGGGCGCTGGGCGGTGCGGGCCACGGAAATTGAGTGGAGGGACTCTGTTCATCCGCCGAAAACGTTCGGGCGATGGCCTCAGAGGGAGTCGATGAGACGACGAATCAGTGCTAAGGCAGTAGTGCCCTGCTCAGCAGCGACCCTGTGAAGCTTCGCGCGACGGGCAGCGTCCAATAGGACGGTGAAGGGGCGCACCTGGGCGCCGATACTCACTGGTGGCCCCGATGCGGAGGGCCCGATATGGCCGCCGGTGTACTTCTGCCCGGACTCAGCGTAGGCTGCCCACGCCTCGAGTTCGTCATCGGTGAAGGTTTCACCGTTAACCCCGATGTACTGACCCATCTGATGTCCCCTGTCTCACCCACAGTCGTTGCAGATGTCCTCACCTCTTGATCACCACAGCGACGAGGCTCTTCATCATGCCTCGGCCAGCGGGGCTCGTAAACGCGCCCCAGGACCACTGACAGGGACCCTCCTGTGGGGTAAGAAAACCACGGACTGTTCTTCTGTTCTTAGCGGTCGTACCCGGAATTTTGGTCTCGTGCAGGGGAGACGATGGGGTCCCGTGCCGCCTCGGACGCTCGGTAATTGGTCGAGTCGCGTCGCCTTTCCAACGTGGCTAACTCTGCTTCCTCAGCACGCGTCAGATACGTGTACGGCGAGGTACGCAGATGGCGATGGCTCAGCATCTCAGCCCGCTGCTCAGCCTGATCACTGGCCTGCGTCGCCTCATCGACCTGGGCTGCGGCCTGGTTTCGGTGTTCTGCTGCCTCATCTCGATCAGCCTGGGCCTCACGGATTTCTGGGGTGTCCAACCGCTGCGGGGCATGTTTTTCCACGACCGCGTCAGTCCACCTCGACCACAGCCCATCCACTTCGCTGGTGCTCGAGGTGAACGGGTTCGTTGACCGCTGCTTCTGAGGTTTCACTCGCTCACCCACCGGAACATCCCACCGAGAAGCGAGCTCCCGGCGAATCGTGTCGGACTCCTGCGTTGCCCGTCCCCGGCTCAACAGACCAGCATCGGAGACCTTCACATCGGCTTCTCGGCCGCGACGAGCATCCTGGACCACCTCACTACCCAGCACCTTCCGGACACCACCGACCAGCCCCTCATATCGATCCGCGGCCTGGGCCAGGGTCTGCTTCGCGGCCTTTAGTTCACCGTGTGCCTTCGAGACCACGGCCTGGGACTCCAGGCTCTTGGCCTTCGCCTCTTGGACCTCGGCGTAGTCCTGGTCTCTACGCTGCTTCATCAGCCCACGCAGCTGCGAAGCCCGCTGCTCCGGAGTCACCGTGTTCCCGGTACGAGGTGCCCGTTCTCGACACAGCACCTCCGCCACATCCAGGCTGCGGTTCATGGTCTGGGCAAGTTGAGCGCGTTCCCGGGTCAGGTTCGTCTCCGTCACGATCCGAGCGATCCGATTCGCCTGGGCAAGCAACGACACCCAGCCCTTTACCCGGTCCTGGCGTCCTGTCTGGGTCGCCATCAACCACTGCTGACCCAACCGACCCACCCCAGCGCCATTGCTCCGCAATGAGCTCTGCGACGCACTCTGCTGCATGCCCGTTCGTTGCGTGCTGCGCTGTCGGTACAACACCTCCGGCGGCAGCTGGTGGCCGCGCATACTCCCCGCCACCCGAGAGAAATCATCAGAGAGCCGCAGCACAGGACCGTGACTATTCTTCTCGACTGCGAGCGAGACTCGAGCGTAGATGTTCGCCATCGTGTCCGGCCCGACCTTGCCAGAGATCAGCTTCTCGTAGGACTCAGCACTGAGCTGGTGAACCTCCGTGGCTTTCTCTGGCTCGGGCAGGGTCTTGTCTCGGATCTGATGCATTATGGCCACCGCCTCGGCACGGCCGGCGTCACCGTAGCGTTCCTCGATCCTCGGCCACGCCAACGACCGATCCAACTTCGACGGAGAGTACCAGATCTGCCGCCCATCCCC
>NZ_JEMO01000028.1:0-1471 GCF_000582475.1 Nesterenkonia sp. AN1 | reverse complement strand
CCCGAGCTCCTCGGAGCCCGGGGGACCTATATTCCACAGCGCAGGACCCTCCCGTTCTTCGGGAGGCATAACTCGATAAGGCCCCCATCGTATAGCGGCCTAGTACGCTGCCCTCTCACGGCGGTAACGCGGGTTCGAATCCCGCTGGGGTCACCACAGGTGACAAAAGAAGCGCCCGGTCCTCCAAGGACCGGGCGCTTCTTCTTTCCCCCCCCCCCGTTGAGGGGAGGATTCTCCGTGCATCTCATGGGCTTTTCGGCCCAAAGTGCTCGGAGAATCCGCCCCTCAACGTGAAGGGGAGGGTGGGTCAGTCGACTTCGGCGTCGCCGGTGAACTTCAGGACCGAGGAGGAGTCGTCGAGCTCGGCGTTGCCGATGACCACCAGGCCGCCGTTCTGCTCCAGGATCACCGCGGAGACCTCCTTGAGCGAGCCGCGCGAGGAGGAGCGCACCGCGGTGTGGATATCGTCCTCCACCAGCTGGTGCTTACGCAGTGCCTTGCGCTGGAACTTGCCCTCGTAATAGATCAGCACCGGGGGTGCATCCAGCAGCCGGCGCATCTTCGGCGAACGGCCGCGCAGCCAGGCCATGATCCACTGCAGCAGCACCAGCAGCAGAACGGTCAGGATCGCCTGGCTCAGCGGCACATCCACCGCGGTCAGGGTGCGTCCGAAGGCTGAGCCGATCGTGACCGCGACGATGAAGTCCAGCGGCGTCATCGAGGCCATGGTCCGCGGCCCGGAGAGCCGGAGGATGATCAGCAGCGCGATGTAGCCTGCGGTGAGCGTGATGACGGTGTGGATGATGGGATCCCACCCGTCCCAGAATTGAGTCATGTCCATCGGGCGACCCTGTCACCTCGAGGGATCAGTGTCCACCGGGATCATCCACCGGCACCGCGAACACGATGTGGTTGTCCTCGTGGCTTCCTGCCTCGACGTCGAAGAGCCCTGTGCAGGTGATCAGTCGCAGCTCGTCCTCCGGCTGCGCGCCGAAGACCTCCCGGGTGGGGAAGTCGTCCTTGGCGAAGACCTCGGTGCGCTCGACCCGGTAGTGATGGACCTGGCCCTCGGCGTCGGTGACGGCTACCTCGTCCCCGGACTCCATCTCCACCAGACGGTGGAACACCGCGGGGCCGGTGGTGGAGTCCAGATGCCCGGCCAGCACGGTGGGGCCGCGCCCGCCGGGCATGCCGCCGCCTTCGAACCAGCCGACCTCGCTGTAGTCCTCGGGGACTTCCATGGTCCCGTCCTGCGCGATGCCGAGATCGATGAGCGACTCCTCCACGTCGATGGACGGGATGCTCACCGCCGCCGGCCGGACCCCGTTCGGCGCCGCGGCCGGGCTCGAGGGTGGGATGCTCGAGGGTGCGGCGCTCGGTGCCGCGGAGCTGGGCTGCGGAGAGCTCGAGCTGGGCCGCGGCGAGCTGGAGCTGGGCTGCGCAGTGCTGGAAGAGCTCGATGCCTCCGCCG
>NZ_JEMO01000027.1:0-7160 GCF_000582475.1 Nesterenkonia sp. AN1 | reverse complement strand
AAAACGACTCTGGTACAACTCGCGCTAGGCCTGCTCCACCCCACAGGCGGAGTGGTAAGGCTGTTCGGCACCGAAGTGCCCCGATTCCGGGAATGGTCGTCCGTTGGGTACGTGCCGCAGCGGGCAGATGCTTCCTCTGTCCTGCCCATCAGCGTTGAAGAAGTGGTCCGCAGTGGACTGGCCGGGCAATTGCGGCCCTTACGCCGCGTCTCATCCACTCAGAATGAACGCATTGAACACGTCCTGGAGGTCATGGGACTTCAGACGCTGCGACACCGCCGGATTTCCCAGCTCTCCGGCGGGCAGCAACAACGGGCGCTGATCGCCCGCTCCCTGGTCACCACCCCCCGTATTCTGTTCCTCGATGAACCGACCACTGGAGTCGACGCCGAGGCAAAGGACACATTACGGGTGTCCCTGGAACATCTGGTCGATGTTGAGGGTATCGCCGTGGTCTACGTCAGTCATGATCCAGCTGGTTTCGCGGGCCTGGCGCAGCGGGTACTGGAAGTCCGGGATCGACAAGTGGTTCCCCTCCCCGGACCCATGCCCGTTTCCCCTGCCTCCCACCAGGCAGCGTGACGCATGCTCGAGCTGGAGTTCATGCAGCGGGCGCTGATCGCCTGCACCGTCATCGCTGCCACCGCTCCCCTGGTGGGAAGCTTCATCGTGCAGCGCGGACACTCGCTGATAGGCGATGGCATGGGGCACATGGCATTCGCCGGAGTCGGCCTAGCCCTGCTGACCGGCATGCACCCGCTCATCGGCGCCCTCGGGCTCACCGTGATCGCCGCTGTGACACTGGTGCCGATGTCGAAACGGTCCGGCGGCGGGGATCTTTCCCTGGCCCTGCTCTTCTACGGCGGAATCTCCGCCGGGTACCTCTTCGTCTCCCGTTCCGGCGGGGGACAAACCGCCGTGGTCGGCCTGCTCTTCGGCAGTCCTCTGAACCTGCAATGGTGGGAAGTCGCTACGATCACCGCCCTGGCGGGAATCGTCCTGCTCATCACCGCCGTGGTGTATCGACAGCTGCTCGCCATGGCCTTTGATGAACCCTCAGCAAGAGTCGCTGGTATCCCCACACAGGCCCTGACCCTGCTCCTGACCCTGATGGTCGCGCTCATCGTGGTCGCCGGAATGACCACCATCGGCCTGCTCCTCATCTCCGCAATGATGGTGGTACCCGTAGCCGCCGCGACCCAGATCGCCGGCAGCTACCGAGCAACGTTGGCCATCGCCTCCGGCATCGGGGCCCTCAGCGCCGTACTGGGGCTGACGACCTCGTACTACGGGGACTTCGCCCCCGGTGCCGCTATCGTCGTCATCGCCATCCTCTGTTACCTCGTCACGGCCGTTTCTGCACTGCTGAAAACCCGTTACCACCGGAGCCATGCCTGAGAACGCTCCTCCCAGGCTACTCGCGAAGGCGTTCGGCATCCGCTGCAAAAAACGGCGCCACGGCGAGGTCGTGGCCGCGTCCGTGGTGTGAAGCGATGGACGCGGCGGACGTCGAGGGAAGCGGTCGATACTCCTTCACTCATGGCACCAGTAGGCACGATGGCATCACCCCTCCGACCGCAGCTACTCCTTTCAGAGCTAACGTTGATTCCACTCCGGCCCCTAGATGAACGCAGGACGCCCTTCGACCACGTGTTCCACCACTGCTACGACGTGTCTCCAGGTGTATCCATACGCAACATCACCCTTTGCAGGACACTCCCCGGCCACCCATGTTGCAGTGGAGTGTCCGCGCGATTTAGTGCCACAGAACCGCACCAGGGTCTAGACCTTGTGCGACAAATGGGCCACACGGAGAAAATGAATGGTCCCTCGCGCCGCCCAGGACATGGGCCCGTCGGATCACGCATACATCTCCCGAGCATGGGCATACACCCATGTCAACGCCTCATGATGACCCCTTCGCGCGATCACCCCGCCAGCCACAGGTACACATATACCTATTGACTTAACTGTTTTGTACAGGCTAGTTTCAGTGAGTAACCATCTTGTGTTGAGGTGCATAGACCGGGCTCAGATCCAGATAGCTACTTACGTCTCTATACCTCTTTTTTGCTACGTGACGATCGAATCGAGCCCCTTGTATGAGTTCTGCACCCCCACCCGTACTGTCTCCACCGCCTACTGAGCCCTCACCCTCACCCCGTGGCCTGTCTCGTCCTTCTGTGGCGAAACGGCTCGCGGGGTTTTCTCTTTCTGCCGCCGTTCTGGCCACCTTCGGCGGACTCGCTCCGGCGGTCGCGACGGAAAGCGCCGTCCCGGGAGACGATGTTCAAGAATCCATCAACGAAGCCATCCAGGACCTCGAGGACCTTGAGATCTGGGACGCTCCCGAAGAGGTCAACCGGGACTTCGAGCAGCAAGAACCCGAAGGCCAGTGGGAGGAACAGGAGTCCGAAGAAGAGGTCGAGCAGTTCCAGCGTCGTGAGGCTCAGGCCGATGACGCGACCGCCACTGATGTGGAGGTCTCCGAGATGCTCGGGGTGTTGCCGTATTACTCGATGCACACCGCTGAGATCTTCGCGAACACCACCGCTGGGGTGAACCTGGCCACCGGAAACCTGGTCATCGGGGCCACCCAGACCGAGCTCTCCTCGGCCGGAGTCCCGGCGATGTATACCGATCACTACAACTCCCGAGACACCACCTCCGGCTCCCTGGGCGGCACCTGGCGCTCCGGGATCGGACAAGACACCGGCGTGCGCTCCGTTGATGGGGCCCTACGGTTCAGGGACGGGTCCGGGTTCAACCAGTACTTCACCACCGACGATGAGATCACCTATGACTCCCCGGCGGGCTTGAATGCCTCTGTGGAGCGAACTGACGATGATGAGTTCATCATCGATTACCACCGGACCGGTCAGCAGATGCACTTCAACCGCGGTGGCTACCTGATGGAGTCCACCGACCGTAACGGGGTCGGGATGAGCTATTCCTATGAGGACCGCAGGGTCACTGAGGTCCAGGACCCGGCCGGTCGGGTCACCGAGGTCGAATACGACGACGCCGCGAACACCATCACCTATGTCCTCCCCGATGGGGAACGCGAGATCCTCTACACCCAGGACGATGACGGGGTGCTCGAATCCGTGGCGTATATCCGCGGGGATGGCTCCTCCGATCCGGAGACGATCCAGCAGATCAACTACAGCTACAACAGTGATGGGCTGCTCAGCGCGCTGCGCGCGGAGTTCAACCACACCACCTCCGAGATCGGCCTGGAAGTCGCTTATGACTCCAGTGACCGGGTCTCCGAGCTGACCTACCAGCGGTTCTACCCCCTGGACGCCTCGGGTGAGAACCTTGGTGCCGATGAGCGCACCGAGTCTTTCTCCTACTCCGATGGGGCCACGGTGGTCACTGACCGGAACGGTGAAGACTCCACGATCAACCTCGATGACCAGGGCCGACAGCTCTCCGCGGTCGATCAGCTGGGCCGGGAACGGTCCCAGGAGTGGAGCGCCAACAGTGACGTGACCTCCTCGACCAGCGGCGCCACCGGCGGCGGTCCCGCAGGAGATATCTCGATCTATGAATATGACGAGGCCGGTAACCGCACCGGGGTCGAGCTGCCCACCGGTGCCGGGGCGTCTGCGATCTATCAGATCGGGGATTCCTGCGACAACGGCGGCTCCGGCACGGCCTATCAGGTCAAGTGCTCCGAAGACACGGAGGGCAATGAAGCCACCTATGACTACGACGCCGCCGGCAATCTGCTCGGTGTGACCAACGAATCAGGCGGTGTCGAGGGGTTCTCCCACACCCGTGAGACCTCAGATCGCAGCGTGTGCAACGGCTTCACCGGGTTCGTGTGCTCAACCACCAACGCCAATGGTGAGACCACCAGCTACACGTATTCCGATGATGGTGACCTCATCGAGGTCGATCAGCCCTCCTTAGGCACCACCACGATCAGCTATGACTCGATCAGCCGGCCCACCAGCGTGACCGGACCCGATGGGGTCGAATCCTCCTACCGCTACTACGTGGGCCAGAACTTCGGCCCGGTGACCATCACCGATGGTGAGGAGACCGTGACCCTGGATAACACCCATGACCGACTCGAGACCGCAGCCCCATACACCTGGTCTGATAGCACCTGGGAGGACTTCTACCTGACCAAACGCGCCCCGGGTCGAGGGGTCTACGGTGACCCACTGATGGAAACGTTCACCGACCAGACCGCGGCGTCAGATCCGTTTAACTTCATCCGCGTGAACAACAACGATGACCGGGGCACCACGACACTGATGACCTCGCTCTTCGTCGAGGCCGGGGAATCCCCACAGATCTCCGCCACGGAGAACTTCACCTACGACGCTGCCTCGCAGATGCAGTACATGACCCTCCCCGGGGCCGCTGCCGGTGATTCCTGCTCCGCAGACAGCCCCTCGACTGCCGGTGGAGACTGTGTCGGATTCACCTACGACTCCAAGGGCAACCCGATCGAGCAGGTCTTCCCCGGTGGCGCGATCAAGGAAACCGAGTACGACGCGTCCTCCCGGGCCACCCGGATCACGGTCACCGATGCCTCCGATGAGGTGGTCTTCGATGTGGGCTACACCTACGCCGATGCTGATAACACCGACCGGGGTCTGATCCAGACCAAGACCTCCTACGTCGAAGAAGGCGTCCCCGCCGCAGCGGTCACCACCTACACCTATGACTCCCTGAATCGGCTCACCGCCGCGGAGGAAGTCGACGCAGACGGTGCGACCAACGCCTCCTGGGAGTACACCTACGACGATGCCGGCAACCGCACCACAGCTGCTTCTTCGGGTGACACCGGGCGCGAAGCCGAGGACACCAGCTACACCTACGATACCGATAACCTCCTGGCCACAATCGACGGAGACAGCGTCTCCCATGATGAGGCCGGGAACCTGACCTCGAACCCGGACACGGGCCTAGAAACCAACTACGGGGCACGTCAGAACGCGGAATCCTTCACCCTCGATGGTGACACTGCTGAGGCCACGATCTTCGGCGGATCCAATGACAATCGGAAGCTCTTCGACGGTCAGATCGAGTACCGCTCCGCGCTGGGACTCCACCGCACCGCCGATGAGCAGAACCCCGAAGAAGGCGTCACCTACTCCCGCGATCCCCGCGGTGGCGGACTGATTGCTGCCACACCGACTGATGCGGATAACCCCGCAGCCGGTGCGGATAGCACCTTCTACGTCACCGATCACCTTGGAAGCGTGGTGGTGCTGCTCGACAATGACGGGGAGAAAGTCGGCGGGTACTCCTACGACCCGTATGGCCAGGAACGCGCGATCACTGACGGTGCGGCGGAGGAGAACCTCTTCCGGTACGCCGGGACCCAGCACGACGAAGCCTCGGGGCTCTACAAGATGGGCCACCGCTACTACGACCCGTCCACGGGCCGGTTCACCCAGCCCGACCCCTCCGGCGCGGAGAGCAGCCAGTACCTCTACGCGGCTGGAAACCCCATTAACTACATCGACCCAACTGGACTCGAAGCGTATTCCGTCGGAGGGGTTCAAATTTGTTACTACCTTTGCCTCGAGGTATCACATCAACAATCCCGCAGTGGTGACACGAGCATTTACGTCGGACCACGGTTTGGACCTGAGATCGGCATTACTGGCAACGTTGGAGGAGGAGACAATTACTCCACAGGATTCCAAGCTGACGTCGGTTGTTCCGCAGCTGTCGGATACGGCGGATGGGGCAGCATCGCGAGTAGCTCTGCGGGAACAGACTTCAGCGGCGGCTATCAGTGGGGCGCCGGAGGCGGATGCAGCGTTGGCGCTGGATATTCATTCTCCTACTAGAATAGGTCGACATGACTGAATCTACTGGCGCTCTTATAACTGGAATACTTCTAATTGTAATTTCACTGCTACTCGTTACATTTAGAAATAAACTTGTAAAACGAATGAACAATAGCTACAGCTCACTTTATCCGAAATTGAGCAAACACGAAAAAAGCAAATTTACTCCAACTATGATTGTTTTGGCTTCTGTTGCAATTGCTGGATTTGGGGCATTTTTGTCGATAGTAGTCGCAAATTAGAAACTGGATTAGCTGAATTCTTACCGCAGTCAACGGCAACTCAAGGACTGGCGAAAACGGTCAAAATATTTACGGACAATAAAAGACGTAAGGCCCCGTTCGTGATCGGTGCGGACGGGGCCTCGTCATGAGATGACTCGAAGCCGCTTGGATCATCGTCACTAGCAGGCTCGGAGACATCTCATATCAAATGCTGCACCCTGCGCGCCACTTTAAAAATAGACCCCTCCCCCGAATCGTTTTCTGGAGTACACATGTCAGACCAAACTCAAGAAACTGCACCATCCCCAAAATCCGCACCCCACAGTTTTTCCCCGACAGGACCGAAATCCACCATTCGCTCCTTCTTCAAGAACTACGCACAGTTCAAGGGCTACTCCAACCGAGGAGAGTTCTGGTGGCCCTGGCTCACACTCGTCTTCATCCACCTCGGACTAGCGGCGATCACCACGATCCTGGTGGCCACTGCGTTCTCCGACGGCATCATGACTGAAACCTACGACCCCGCAGGCAGCCCTGAGTACTACCAACGCATCTGGTTCGAAGGCACAGCGAACGTGATCGTCAACATCGCGCTGCTTCTACACTTCCTGATCTGGGTCGCAACAATCTCGCCGCTCATGGCGGTGACCTGGCGTCGATTCCACGACACCGGGCTCCCCGGTCCAGTATTCTTCCTGTGGTTCATCCCCATCATCGGCTGGATCATCGTCTTGATCCTGCTCGCCCGGGGATCTAAGCCAGAGAAGCGCCGTCCAGTGTGGGACGCACCCACGACCCTCTGAGCAACCTCAAGGTCTAACTCTTCTGATCTGGCGGGATGACGCGTCAAGCGTCGTCCCGCTTTTTCATGCCAGGCGTCGCTTTGGGTGTACTTCAGAGCCACACCTTGCCTGTCAGACTGTGATCACTAGGTGTAAGAGGGCGTGACGTTATTGACACCGGCCGGGACCAGTGAGGCCGGAGGCATCTCACCACAGGCAGTATGAGGACGATGATAATTATAATGATTCACCCAGACCGCCAGGGCGTGCCGGCGTGCCTGCTCTGAGGCGTAGATCCGGGTGTAGAGCACCTTCATCGACCTGAGTTCGGTTGT
>NZ_JEMO01000026.1:0-1480 GCF_000582475.1 Nesterenkonia sp. AN1 | reverse complement strand
CTGCTCGCCCGGGGATCTAAGCCAGAGAAGCGCCGTCCAGTGTGGGACGCACCCACGACCCTCTGAGCAACCTCAAGGTCTAACTCTTCTGATCTGGCGGGATGACGCGTCAAGCGTCGTCCCGCTTTTTCATGCCAGGCGTCGCTTTGGGTGTACTTCAGAGCCACACCTTGCCTGTCAGACTGTGATCACTAGGTGTAAGAGGGCGTGACGTTATTGACACCGGCCGGGACCAGTGAGGCCGGAGGCATCTCACCACAGGCAGTATGAGGACGATGATAATTATAATGATTCACCCAGACCGCCAGGGCGTGCCGGCGTGCCTGCTCTGAGGCGTAGATCCGGGTGTAGAGCACCTCATCGACCATGAGTCGGTTGTAGCGCTCGACCTTGCCGTTATGCCGCGGCGTGTAGGGCCGGATCCGCTGATGTTTGCTGGCCAGCGCCTCGACCGTCCGGGTGAAGTCCTTCGCCCGATAATTGGCCCCATTATCGGTGACCACTCGGTCCAGCCGGGTGATCCCGTGAGCGGTGAAGAACGCCCGCGCCCGAGCGAAGAAGCTGATCGTGGTCCTCGCCGTCTCGTCTTCGAGGGCCTCGGTGTAGGCCAGCCGGGAGTACCCATCGACTGCGGAGTGGAGATAGGTGTACCCGACCCGTGCTCCGGGTCCGCGCTTAGATCTCAACGCCGCACCGGTGCCGCGGCCGTGGGCCCACCAGCCGCCACCGTCGGGGATCTGGCCGACCTTCTTCACATCCAGATGCACCATGTGACCGGGCCAGTAGGCGTGGATCCTGCGTGACTGGCGTCGTTGGTCCTCACCTTCGGGGGTGAGGTCCCTCAGGCGGGAGATCCCCAGCCGGTGCAGCCACCGGCCCACGGTGCGCAGCGCGATCACCACCGGGGCGTGCCACCGGCCGTGGGCGTTCTCGTCGTCGCAGCCGCCGCTGCTCAGGTGGTGCCAGATCCGCCGGGCCGACCAGTTGCGTTGCCGGCGCAGGTCCTCGATGCGAGCGATGACTTCCGCCGGGGTCTGGCCGGGGCTGTTCCTCGGGCGAGAGGGCTGATCGATCAGTCCTTCCTCGCCTTCGGCGAGGTAGCGGGTGACCCAGGTGGTCACGGTGGGGCGTGAGACCCGGAACTCAGCAGCGACGTGGGCTTTGGGGATCCCGTCGCTCAGGTGGCGGGTGACCATGCGGAGTCGCCCGGTGGGGGTCAGTGGTGCGTTAGCGTGGATCATGGGCGGGCTCTTCTCCTGCGGATGGGTGGTGTCGTAACTTCCATCCTGTGGCGGGGAGCCCGTTCCTCATCTCATCGACGCACCCGTGGCAAGAACCTCATGCCCCACAACACCCTAGGGACGCCTCCGCGCGCGGGGCCGCGCGGACCCTCGCACCACGACGGCCGGCGCCGATAGGGTGAGGACCATGGCCCCCCGCGATCCACTCCAGCCTCGAGCCACTTCAACCTCAGCACCAA
>NZ_JEMO01000025.1:0-141333 GCF_000582475.1 Nesterenkonia sp. AN1 | reverse complement strand
GCTCTGCGGCGGGATCGCGGTGACCGCCGGTGCCGCCGGGTGGCAGCCGGAACAGGTCCCGGCAGTCTCCTGGGTGTTCTTCGTCCTGGTCAGCGCGGTGGCGCTGCTGGCGCTGGGCCTGGCGATCCGGGCCCGGCCTGGGCGGGTGCTCTTCCGGCTGGTGATGTTGGCGGCGCTGCTGCTCGCTGCGCAGCTGGTGGTCGCCGGAGGCTCCCTGGCCGGCTGAGGCTCAAGCTTCGGCGTCGAGGCCCATGGCGTAGGCGTGGGCGAAGAGCCGGCCGGTGCCTGGACCGAGCATCAGCCGCACTCCGTTCCGGCGGGCGGAGTCCCTCGCCGGTGAAAGCGGCCGGCCGAGCCGGGTGTTCAGCGCCGCCAGCTGGGCGGCTCGGCGGGCTGAGCGCAGTCCGGGTGCGCTCCCAGTGCCGCAGCTGCGCCTCCGGTGCGGTGCCGGTGCGGACCCAGTCGGTGAGCAGCGGGGCCAGGGTCGCGGCGTCGAGCAGACCCAGGTTCATCCCCTGGCCGCCGATCGGGCTGACCTCATGGGCGGCGTCTCCGATGACCAGCAGCCGGTGACGGCGCAGCGCCGGGGCGACGAACCGGCGCACCCCGAAGCCGCTGACCGCTCCGGTGAGCGGCTGACCGTGGGCGGCGAGGGTGCGTGCCATCCGGTCACGCTGAGCGGCCGGGTCCTGGAATGCCGGGTCTGGATTGAGGGGGCTTGGGAGGCTGGATGCCCGAAGGCGGCCCCGGAGTCCCAGGCGACGAACCGGCGTCGTCCCCCGGGAAGCGGGAAAGACTCCAGCACTCCGGAGGACTCGAGGTGGACCACGGCGGTGCGCGCGTCCTGCCGGGCCGGCATCTGCGTCCCCGGGCCCTGGTCATCCGGCGCGTCGGCGTCGGTCATCAGATACCGGTCCGGGTAGCTGTGCCCCAGCGCGGACCGGTAGACCAGCTCGCGGGAGCGCGGGCCTCCGGCCAGCACCACCAGCGGGGCCCGGTGGGTTCCGAAGCTGGTGTCGAGCTCGACGTGGTCAGACTCGGGGCGCAGCGCGCTGACGCCGATGCCGCGCTGCGGAGCCGGGGCGTGAAGGGCGAGCGCGGCCTCGGTGCCGGACTGGGGCAGCGTCGCGACGAAGGGGAACCGGGTGCTGAGCTGATCAAAGCGCACAACGCCGAGCAGCTTCCCCTGCGCACGGGCTTCACCACGGGTCACCCGCACCGCCTGCTCCAGCAGCCGCGCGGTCAGCCCGGAGTCCTCCAGGGCGGCGAGCACCGGGGCGTGGATCCCGATGGCACGGCTGTCTGCGCTGCCGTGTTCGCGCTGTTCCAGGATCTCCACATCCACCCCGGCGCGGCGCAGCAGGCCGCCCAGCAGCAGTCCCACCGGGCCGGCGCCGATCACCAGCACCTCAGCCATGGCCGGGCGCTTCCGCGATCAGCCGGAACGGCGCGGGGGAGGTCACGGTCCACCCTTCAGCCAGGGCGGTGGCGAGCTCCTCGGGCTGGTAGCTGCGCCGGATCGAGCGGAGCCCGTCGGTGCGCAGGAAGGTTCCCGGCGCCAGCGGGGTGATCCCGACGGCGAAGAGCCCATAGGCGAGCCGACCTCGGGCGATGTCGCTGTGCAGCACGGTGCCGGTGCAGAGCTGCCGGGAGGATTCGGTGAAGTCGAGCAGGCCGGGGGCGTCCAGGTGGTGGAGCACATGGTTGGACAGCACGACGTCGAAGCTTTCGCCCTGCTCCAGCAGGGCACCGGCATCGGCGCAGAGGAACCTGACCCGGGGAGGCTGTCGATCGCCGATGCGGGGCTTCCGGTCGTTCTGAGTCTTCTGGGCGGCCTCGTGGGCACGCGGATCGGGATCTGCCCCGGTCCACTCCACGGGCAGCCCGTCGCGGGCGGCCAGCTGCGCGAGGCGGGTGACCACATCCCCGCCTCCGGAGCCCAGATCCAGCACCCGGGCGGGCCGCTCCAGGTCCAGCAGCGCCGGGCGCAGCCGGGTCCGGTAGACCTGGTCCCAGCCGGAGATCAGCCGGTTGACCAGGTGGAAGCGCCGCAGGGTGGCGTCCAGGCGCACCGGGTCGCAGTCGGGATCATCCATGAGCTCGCGCAGCTGCTCATCGCGGACGGAGAGGTTGACCGGCCTCACGGGTCACCGAGTCTTGTGCAGCAGGGCGGATTCCACCGTCAGCCCGGGCCCGAAGGCCAGTGCGGCGATGCGGCCGCTGACCGTGGGGTCGGCGAGGAGCTGGCGCAGGATGAACAGGATGGTCGCGCTGGACATGTTGCCGTGATCGCGCAGCACCGCACGGGAGGCGTCCAGGGCGGTGGGCTCAAGCTGAAGTCCCGCCTCCACCCGGTCCAGGACGCTGCGGCCTCCCGGATGGACCGCCCACCGGGCGGGCGCAGGCTGATCACCGAGGAAGCGGTCGACGGCGGCGCGGATCTCCCGGCCGATGATCCTCGGCACCTCGGCGGAGAGCCGCATGTTGAACCCGTGGTCCCCGATGGTCCAGACCATGTCCGATTCACCCTCGTTGGTCAGGGCGGTGCCGAACCGCTCCAGGGTGATCCCCCCGGGGGTGCCGAGGTTCTCGTCGGCGGTGACCACCGCCGCGGCGGCGCCGTCGGCGAAGACCGAGGCGGCGACGATCTGTTCGGCGTCCGAGGCGTCGCGGATATGCAGCGAGCACAGCTCCACGCAGGCCACCAGCACAACGGCCTCGGGCTGCGCGGCGGTGATCTGGGAGGCGGTGCGCAGCGCCGGAAGCGCTGCCGCGCAGCCCATGAATCCCAGGTGGCTGCGTTCCACGGTCGGCGGCAGGCCAAGATCACGGATCAGCCGGAAGTCCAGGCCCGGAGCGAAGAATCCGGTGCAGGAGACGGTCACGACGTGGGTCACCTGGCTCGGTGACAGTGCCGCCTCGGTCAGGGCGCGGCGCCCGGCCTCTGTTGCCAGTTCCGGGGCGCTCTGCCGGTAGAGCTCGTTGCGGGTCCCGGTGGTGGGCGAGAGCAGCGTGGCGCCCTCACCGACGAAGACCCCGTCCGGGGTGCCGCCCAGACCCGTGAGCACCGAGTGCCTGGTCTCAATGCCGGCGGCGTCGAAGGCGGCTCCGATGAGCCGGCGGGTCAACCGGGTGGCGTCGGGCTGGTCCGCGAAGAAGGCGCGCAGATCTTGCTGGGGCACCGAGGTCGCCGGAAGTGCCGTGCCGATGGAGAGGATGCGCGCTGGCATGTCACCACTAAACCATGGTCACGAGCCTCTCCGCCGCAGAGGTTGCGCAGAAGCCCAGGAAGTCACGAAGAACATCTGCCGAAGAGAGGCGCCGGGCAGGGGATGGGGCCGCGACCTCAGCGACCGGGCGGGGGGAGGTGCCCGCGGTCCACCCGGCGCCGCCGTGTGGAGGAGGACTCACCGGGGCTGTTCGGCCTGATCCTCCTGGACCACGGGTTCCTCGAACGCGGCAGGATCCATCCCGATGATGTAGGCGGCCTGAGCGATATGCGCCACTGCGTCCAGCGAGATGCTGATAAGCCGCGCCGCCCGGGTCACCGGCGGGTCCCACTGGGGATCGATGATCTGCTCCAAGTCCGCGTCGCCCAGCGAGTCCAGGTAGGACAGCTGGGCCTCGACGACGGCGCGCAGATGCTCCAGCAGCAGGTCCGGGTCACCGGCCCGGATCCGCCGCGCCTCGGCGCTGGTGTGGCCGAATCCCATCTCGTGGTCTGCCAGTTCCAGGCCGAACCGCTCCGCGAAGCCCTGCGCCGTCCACACCGTCTCCGCTCCGGAGAGCCCGGCGAGCTGCTCATCGATCTCTCGGGCGGAGTGCCAGAGCAGCCAGGCGATGGAGTTGTGGTGCTGCGGATGCGCGTTGAGCAGCTCGGGCGTCAGTGCTGGGCGCAGCGCCTGTGCCTCCTCGAGCGGGCGGCGCGCGATGTCTTGGAGAATCTCGATGCTGCTCATGGTGGTCACCTGTTCTTCGAGGGCGGGCGGGCTATCCGGCCAGGAGTGCGCGGACGTGTTCGGTGCGCACCCCCGGGTTGGCGAGGTCGTGGAGAGCCGCGGGTCTGTGGCCACCGGCGACGACGACGCTCATGACTGCTCCGCGAGGTCTGGGTGCCGTGGTGGTGCCGGCCTGAGGGTCAACCGCGCTGGGAGGTGATGGCTTCCCGGCGGCTCGGCATGCGGCTCGGCATGCCGCTGGGGATGCCGCTGGGGATGCCGCAGGGATGCCGGAGGGATGCCGGACGGGGCCTGACCGGGGCTCCGACCCGGGGCCCCGACCGGGTGCCCTGACCGGGGCTCGCGATCAGGCTCCGGGTCGGTCATCGAGAGCACCGATCGCGGCGGCGACGACCTCCGGGTCGGTGAGCATCGGCAGATGACTCGCGCGCACCTCGAAGGTCTCGGTGGGGTGCAACCGAGCCGCGAAGCGCCGCTGCAGGGTGCTGGGGATCTCGGCGTCCTCGGTGGTCACCACGTAGCCACGCGCCGGAAGTGCGGACAGGGCGGCTGGGTTCGCGGCGCGGCTGGTGAAGTACTCGCGCGGCTCGGGGGAGAAATCCGCCACGAGATGCTGCGTGGTGGTCTCACCGAGGCCTGTGCCGAGGCCGGTTCGGATCGCAGCCTCCGACGGCCTGGTCCCCGCCACCTGCATGACGAGGGGCAGGATCAACCGCTGCGGGAACGGCAGCGAGGAGACGAAGGAGGCGTCCGCCCGCGGGATGAGGGCGGCGATGGCGAGCACCCCGGTGATGCGGTCCGGCGCGGCGAGGCGGGCGAGCTCGGCGGCGACCACACCGCCGGAGGAATGCGCGACCAGCAGGAACCTCTCGACAGGGGCCGCCTCCAGGGCCGTTCGGGCGTAGTCGCTGACGGTCTCTCCGCTGCGCGGACGCGGAGCGACACGGGACGGTGCTTCCACGCGGGAGCGGACTGCGTCCCAGATCCAGGTGGGAAGTCCGGCGCCGGAGAGGAACAGCAGGGGAGTGGTCATGGGGTTGATGCTAGGAACCCGCGCTCGGCAGCGGAAGGGTCAGTCTGCCCCGGTCTCGCACATCTCGCGGGAGACCGCCGGTCGATAGGAGGGTTCCGGTCCGAGGCAGGGCCGACCCGGGAACGGCGCAGCGGCTGCCGCGGGATGAGGATTCGGTTCGCCGTGTGATCTGAGCAGTCCTTCAGGGATGTGGCCGGCTGTTCGATCCTCGTTCACCGACCAGCGGCATCCCGGTCATATCGGTACGTGAAGGTCGGGGCAGCCCATGCAAACACCGAAGGGATTCCCATGCCTGACCACTCCGCGCCGCGAATGACGTCCGCTGTCTCACTCCTCGCCCTCGCTGGGTTGGCTCTGGCTGCGTGTAGCAGCGAACCAGACGCCGCCGCTTCAGAACCATCCGGGGAGGGTCAGGAGGCATGCGGAACCGCGCCGCTGCGCTTCTCCGACACCGGAGTGGAGGGCCTGGAGGTCCTTCAGGTGGAGTTCGAAGACTTCCGGGCCGCCTTGGAGGAGGCAACAGAGCTGGAGATCGAATTCCAGCCGATGTCTTCGCGCACCGCTGCTGCCACCGCGCTGGAGTTCGACGACCTCGACGTGCTGCTGACCGGACCCGCGGAGTACGTGGTGCTCAAGCACGACGCCGACGCGCTGCCCATCGTGGGTGTCACCCGAGAGAACTACCAGGCCGCGATCTTCACCCGCACGGACTCCGACGCCGAATCCGTCGAGGACCTCGCCGGCGGGCAGATCATCACCAAGGAGGTCGGTTCCACCTCGGGGCACCTCGGCCCGCTGGAGATGCTCGACTCCGCCGGCCTTGACCCCACGGTGGGTGATGTTGAAGTCATTCCGCTCGCGGACACCCAGCTTGAAGCGTTCGCAGGGGGCGACGGCGACGCGCTGGGCAGCGGCATCTCCGACTTCGAAGAACTCCAGGACATGATGGGCGAAGACGAGGTCCAGATGCTCGAGGAAGGACCGGATCTTCCCAACGACCTGTTCGTCGCTCGCACCGGACTCGGCGAGGAGTGCTCCGACTACCTCAAGGCGTCCTTGCTGGAGAACCAGGAGGTGCTCCTGGAAGCCATCGTAGGGACCGGGGAGAACGACAAGTACATCGGCTCGGAGTTCGTCGACGCCCAGGATGGTGACTACGACCCAGTACGCCGGTCATTCGAGGCTGCCGGGTACTCCGACTACTCGCAGCTGCCTGACGAGAATGAACCAGCTGAAGCAGACGACGACGCCGAAGAAGACTGATGCGGGTGCGCGATGTCTCCGCACAACCTCCGGTCATTGACGTCTCCGGTCTCGCGAAGCGGTTTCCCAACGGCACCCAGGCGCTGACGGAGATCAACTTCCAGGTCAACGCCGGTGAGACGGTAGTGCTCCTCGGGGCGAACGGTTCAGGCAAGTCGACCCTGCAGAAGTGCCTGACCAAGCTGGTCGAACCCACGCACGGTTCGGTCCGGGTCCTCGACACCGAGATCACCACCGCCGGTACTCGCGAGATCACCGCACTGCGGCGCCAGGTCGGAGTGGTGTTCCAACGCATAAACCTGGTGCGAGAGCTTTCGGTGATGACCAACGTCATCCACGGATCGTTGGGCCGGGTGGGCAGCCCGCGGAACTGGTTCGCCGGGACCGCCCGCAAGGACCAGCGTGAGGAAGCCATGGAGGCCCTGGATCGCGTGGGACTGGCCCATGTGGCGCAGCGCCGGGCCGACGAACTCTCCGGCGGTCAGCAGCAACGTGTCGCCATCGCGCGGATGCTGATGCAGCAGCCCAAGGTGGTTCTCGCTGATGAGCCGGTGGCCGCACTGGACCCCAGGGCCGGGAGGTCGGTGATGGACCTTCTGTGGGAGATCACCGAGGAGCGAGGTCTGACGCTGCTCTGCACCTTGCACCAGTTGGAACTCGCCCGGGCCTACGGCCGCCGCGTGATCGCGCTTCGCGACGGAGCGATGGATATGGACACGGTGATGTCCAAGGTGGCGGATGAACAGTTCCAGGGGCTCTACACCACCGAGGACCAGGAAGAGTCTCCGTCTCACGTGACCTTTGAGGGAGCAGCGTGATGACGCATCCCAGCACCGAGGCGGCCATGCGGACACCCCCGGCGGCTGAAGGGCGACCCGCGGCTCCGCCTCGGAGCAAGCCTCCCCGCTGGTCCACCAGTGTGATCGTGGTGCTTCTCCTGGGGCTGGCGGTCAACGGACTGATCCGGATGGACATCTCGATCGAACGCCTGTTCCGGGCACCCGAGAACGTCTGGCGGTTCCTCTCCGGGGCGTTTCCGCCTGATGCGCAGCGGTTCCCCAACTTCGCCGAGGCGATGCTGGAGACCATCGAGATCGCGCTGATCGGCACCATCATCGGGGTGGTGCTCAGCGTGCCTGCTGCCCTTCTGGCCGCGCAGAACACCACCCCATGGAAGCCTTTGGCGCATGCGGTGCGGTTCGTGCTCACGTCGCTTCGTGCCATCCCCGATCTCGTCTGGGCCCTGATCTTCGTCATGGCCGTCGGCCTGGGCCCGCTGGCGGGAATCCTTGCGATCGCCGTGGACGTGATCGGCTTCGCCGGACGATTCTTCGCCGAGCGGATCGAGGAGGTCGAGCGTGGACCCATCGATGCGCTGCGCTCCACCGGGGCCAACGAGATCTCGATCGTGGTCGGGGCCGTCCTGCCAGCCTCGTTCGCCTCGTTCACCGCGACCAGCCTCTACTGTCTGGAGAAATCCATCCGCGGCGCCACCGTGCTGGGGATGGTCGGTGCTGGCGGCATCGGCGGTGAGCTGACCACAGCGTTCAGCCTGCGGCAATTCGACACAGCCTTCGCGATCATCCTGATGATCCTGGTCGTGGTGCTGCTCGCCGAGCAGCTCAGCGCCATGGTCCGGCGCAGGATGCTGGGAGCGGACCAGCTCACGCGCGCGGTCTGACCTGTCATCTCCAAGCGGGCGAGCGGGTTTCGGGTGTGTCGGGTGTTGCTCCGGCCACGGGACGCCGAACGTGCTGGAATGGGCGAAGCAGGGGGGTTTCGAATGCCGAGCCTATGAACGGGAGTCCGTGCAATGCAGACCGCGCCCTACGACAGCTTTGCCGCAGCCTACGCGGCGGACAACGAATCAAATTTCGTGAACGGGCACTACGAACGCCCCGCGATGATCGATCTGGCCGGTGACGTCGAGGGGCGCCGAGTGCTCGACGCCGGCTGCGGATCCGGGCCGCTCGCCGCCGCGCTGATCGAGGGTGGCGCCGACGTCGTCGGGTTTGATCTGAGCCCGGCGATGGTGGAGATCGCGAGGCAGCGACTCGGTGCCGACACCGACCTGCGCGTGGCAGACCTCGGCGAGCCCCTGCCCTACGCGGACGACTCCTTCGACGACGTGGTCGGATCCCTGGTGCTGCACTACCTCGAGGACTGGTCAGCGCCCCTGGCGGAGCTGCACCGCGTGCTCAAGCCCGGAGGGCGGCTGATCCTCTCGGTGAATCACCCCTACGTCTACATGCTCAACTACCCGAAGGCCGACTACTTCGCGACCACCCAGTTCTCCGATGAATTCACCTTCGCAGGCCAGGAGGCGACGCTGACGTACTGGCACCGACCCCTGCCCGCGATCACGTCGGCCTTCACGGAAGCCGGGTTCGACATCGCATCGGTCTCCGAGCCGCCCTACGATCCCGACACGCCGCTCGAGCTGATCCCGCCACCGCTGGTCGGACGGTCCTTCATCTGCTTCATGTTCTTCGTGCTCGAGGCACGGACCTAGGGGGCTCGAACTCAGGGGTTCGAGGCTCGGTCGCCTCTTCACCCCTCGGTTCCCGCGAGGATCTCTGCGAGGCCCACCAAGTCCTCGACCTCGATCTCCGCAGTTCTGAAATAGCTCGGGTAGGCGGCTCCGGTCCGGTTGATCCACGCCGTGCGAAGTCCCGCCGCGGCGGCGCCATGGATGTCCCAGGGGTGCACCGCGACCAGCATCAGCTCATCGACGCGCCGCCCGGTCTGCTGGGCGGCGTACTCGTAGGCCTCCCGGGCGGGCTTCCACCGCGGTGCCTCTGCGACGCTGAGACACCGCGAAAAGTGCTCGCGCACACCGCCGCGAGCAAGCAGCGATTCCGCGATCTCCGCCGAGCCGTTGCTCAGCGTGACCAGCTCTGCGGTCCGGCTCAGCGCGGCGACGGCCGGCGCGACATCGGGGTGAAGCTCAAGGCTCGTGAAGACCCCCAGGATGCGCTCCACCGCCTCGTCCTGGCCTTGCGCTCCAGGGGTCGCTGCCAGGTGGCGTCTCAGGGTGTCCCCAGCGAGCGCCACGAAATCCGGGTTCTCTCCGGTGGCGGTCAGCGCAAACCCGTCACGGAGCACCTGCGCGAACCACAGTGGGGCGCCCGTGGCGGTCAGTCCCGATGCTTCGAACGCGGCGGCGAGAGGTCCCATGTCGGAGAGCGTCTCGTTGACGTCGAAAAGCACCACGGGCGGCGAGGTAGTCATGGCACTCTTCCTACCACGGGCTGGGCTCCCAGGGCCCGGCATCCAGGCCGAGCCACCCGCACACAGGTGAGCTGCCGCTGGGCTCCAGTACGCTCGAGGAGTGACTGACCAGGAGCCGGACCGCCTCAGCTCCGCGACCCCAGATGGCCCGGACTCCGCTGCGGCGGCATCGAGTGGCCGCCGAGCTGCGGTGACCAAAGCCGCGCTGCTGGTGCTGGCGCTGGCTGGGTTCACCGCAGCTGCTTTGCTGCTCCCCCTTCCTGCGCTGGAGGAGATCCGATCCCTCGTCGCCGGGGCAGGCTGGTGGGGCCCATTCGGATTCGGGATCGGCTACGCCGCACTGACCCTGGCGCCGGTGCCGAAGAACGTGCTCTCCATCGGTGCCGGAGTGCTCTTCGGCTTCGGCCCAGGACTGCTGATCGTCTACGTCGCCGCGATGGCCGGAGCCTCGGCCGCCTTCTGGCTGGGCCGGGGACTGGGTCGCGAGGCGGTCGAACGGTTCACCGGCACCCGGGTCGCAAAGGTGGAAGCGGTCCTGGACCGCCACGGGTTCGCCGCCGTCGTGGGCGTCCGGCTGGTCCCGGTGCTGCCCTTCACCGCGATCAACTACTCGGCCGGCCTGACCTCGCTGGGCTGGTGGCCCTACGTGATGGGCACCCTGATCGGGATCATCCCGGGCACCGCCAGCTACCTGGCGCTGGGCGCCTACGGCTTCGAGTCGGGCGCTCGGGCCGAACTGGCGGCCGCCGCACTCGGAGTCCTGACCCTGGCCGGGATCGCCTACGCGGTGCGAGTCCGCAGAAGGAGCACCACGACAGATGTTTGACGCGAGACTCCGGTCTGCGCTCACCCCCGCAGCAGACGCCGCCGCCCGCGTCCTGGACGTGCCCTGGGTGACCCCGAACCGACTCACCGCATTGAACCTGGTGGCGGGTCTGGCCAGCGCCGCGCTGGCCGCGACCCAGCTGTGGATCCCGGCGCTGATCCTGTGGCTGCTCTGCCGACTCGCGGACGGCCTGGATGGGCCGCTGGCGCGGCGTCGTGCGCTGGGGTCATCGCCGGCCTCCGGGCAGGGCGGCTTCTTCGACATCTGCGCGGACTTCATCGTCTACGGGGCGACGGTGATCGGCGTGGCGATCGGCGCGAACGAGGCCTTCGACGCACCCTGGCTGCCCTTTCTGCTGGTGCTCTTCGCCTACTACATCAACGGCGGCGCCTTCCTCGCGTTCTCCTCCATCGCGGAGAAGCAGGGCAGAACGCTCGACGACGGCCGGTCGCTCTCCTTCCTGGGCGGTCTGGCGGAAGGAGCCGAGACCGTGCTGGTGCACAGTCTGTGGCTGATCTTCCCCTTCGCAGCCGCCCCGATCGCGGCGGTCTGGGCGCTGCTGGTGTGCCTGAGCGCGGCGCATCGCGTCGTCCTGGGCTACCGGTCGCTGGGCTGAGACTTCGGCCCGCGGCGTCGTCGCCGGACCAGCCCGGCAAGGGCGCCGGTCGCGGTCTTGACCGCAGGGGAGTCCAAGCCGCCGCTGGCATGAGCGACCGCGGCGTTCCACAGCGCATCGTTGTAGGTCGGGTAGGCGTGGGTGACCCCGGCGAGCTGACGGGTGGTCAGCTTATTCGCGACGGCGAGGCTCAGCTCCCCGAGCGACTCGCCGGCCCGCGGACCCACCAGGGTGCCCCCGAGGATCCGGCCGCGCCGGCCGATCACCAGCCGGGCGAACCCCTCGGCGGCGTCCTCGGTCAGCGCCCGGTCGGTGTGTTCGAGCGAGACCGTCGAGGTCCTCACCCCCGGGCCGGTGGCCGCGGTGTGACCCACGGCGGCCACCTCCGGGGAGGTATAGGTGATCCGCGGGATGGTGCTGCTGACCCGACGCCGCAGACCCAGCAGCGCATTGGAGGCGGCGGTGCTGGCATGGACCCCGGCCAGGTGGGTGAACTTCGGGTGCGCGGTGACATCCCCGGCGGCGAAGATGGAGTGGTTCGAGGAGCGCATCGTGGCATCCACGACCACGTGGCCCGCGTCATCGCACTCGACCCCGAGCCGCTGAAGGCCCAGCCCCTTCGTGCGCGGGGTGCGCCCGGTGGCGATCAGGACGACCTCGGCCTCCAGCCGTCGGCCCGCCGCGGTGGTGACCACCTTGACGCCGGCGCTGACAGTTCCATCACGCCCGTCGGTGGCGGCGTGCACGCGGGCGGGCTGATCGTGGAGGAGCACCTCGACGCCGTCGCGTTCCAGGCTGGCCTGGACCAGGGCAACGGCCTCGGGGTCCTCTCTGGGCAGCAGTCCAGAGCGGGCCAGCAGCGTCACCTCGGAGCCGAGTCGGGCGAAGGCCTGGCCGAGCTCGCAGGCGATCGGGCCGCCGCCGATCACCACCAGTCGCGGCGGCAGCTCGGTGAGATCCCAGATCGTGTCCGAGGTGACGTATCCGGTGTCCTCCAGACCGGGGATCTCCGGCACCGAGGGGAAGCTGCCCGTCACCACCAGGGCCTGACGGAAGCGGATCCGCTGAGCCGCGCCATCGATGGAGCCGGCGGTCCCGGCCATGCCCGCGGCAGCAGCGTCCGAGATCTCGGCGAGGCCCGGGGCGACGAACCGGGCGGTCCCGTGCATCACGGTCACGCCCGCCTGTTCGAGGGCCGCTGGTGAATCAGCGGGCTCTATGGTGGTGATGGTCGCGCTGATCCGTTCCCGGACCTTGTCGAAATCGGGCTCGATGCCCGCGGCCTCGCGGATCATTGCCGCCCGCGCAGCCGCGGAAAGGATGGTCTTCGAGGGCACGCACCCTGTCCAGAGGCAGTCACCGCCGGTCCGGTGCTGCTCGACCAGCACCGTCCGGGCGCCCAGCCGCGCCGCCGTCTTCGCGCCGACGATCCCGGCGGTGCCGCCGCCGATGACCAGCAGATCGATCAGGTCATCCACGGTGAGCTCCTTCAGCAGCGGGAAAGCGAGGACCGGCGCCAGCACATACCCTGGGCGGTGAACCATGGGCGCCGTCGTGCCCAGCGTACGCGGGAGAGGAGCCTGGCCTTGAAGAGATCCAGCGCCGAGAAGTACACGGCGTTCGCCCCCTTCTACGATCTGCTCTCCGCCGAGCACCCCGTCTACGGTGCGGGACGAAGCCGGCTCGTCGGATCCCTGGCGCTGAGCGCAGGAGACCAGATCCTGGACCTCGGCTGCGGCACCGGGCTGAACTTTCCGCTGCTGCAGAACCGGGTGGGCCCGGGCGGGAGGATCGTGGGCATCGATCGCAGCGCCCAGATGCTCGCCCAGGCCAGGAAGCGGGCACAGCGCCAGGGCTGGGACAACGTGATCCTGCTCCAGGCCGACGCCACGACCATGGTCGCCTCCGAGGTCTCAGCGCAGATCGCCGAGGCCGGAGGACATGGCCTCTCTGGCATCGGTCTGGCCACCTACTCGCTGTCCCTGATGTCCCCGTGGGAGCGGGCCTGGGAGAACCTGTGGCAGCTCACCAGTCCCGAGGCGCAGCTGGGAGTCCTGGACATGCAACGGCCCAGCGGACTCAGCACGCCGATGATCCCGCTGGCCCGGGTCGCCTGCTGGCTGGGAGGCGCCGACATCGAGGTGCACCCCTGGACGGCGGTGGGACGAGACTGCGTCGATGTGCGGGCCGACTCGGCGCGCGGCGGTCACCTTCAGGTGCGCACCGGGGTCAAGCCCGCGGGTCGACGATGATCTTGACGTGCGCCTCGTTGTTGGTGATCAGCTGCTCGAAACCTTCAGAGACCAGCCCGTCGAGGCCGATCCTGCCGGTGATGAACGGACCGAGGTCGATCTTGCCGTCCTCCACGAGTTCGATCACGCGTTGGTGGTCGTTGGAGTAGCCGATGGTTCCCAGCAGCGCGATCTCCTTGAGCACCAGCTTCGGCATGTCGACCGCGGGCTTGTGCCCCCAGATCGAGACGTTGACGATGACTCCGGCCGGCCGCACTGCATCCAAGAGCATGTCCAGGACCACCGGGACCGAGGAGCATTCGAAGCCGACGTCGGCGCCCCGACCCTGGGTGCGCCGGCGCACCTCCTCGGCCACATCGACCTCGCGGGGATCGAAGACCTCATCGGCGACGCCGGTCTCCCGCGCCTTGGCCTTGCGAGCCTCGGAGAGCTCGGAGATGAAGACCGTGAGCCCTTCGGCCTTGAGCACCGCGGCGGTGAGCAGGCCGATGGGGCCCGCCCCGCCGACGATCGCGATGTCACCGGTCTTGGCGCCGGACCGGACGAAGGCGTGGTGGCCCACGGCCAGAGGCTCGATCAGCGCAGCGTGATCGAGCGCCACGTGGTCCGCGATCGGGTGGACCCAGCGCCGTTCGACCACGATCTTCTCGCTGAGTCCGCCGCCTCGGCCGCCGAGGCCGATGAAGTTCATATCCGGGGAGAGCTGGTAGTCGACCCCGGGCCTGGCCTCGACGTCCTCACGGATGATGTAGGGCTCGACCACGACCTTCTGGCCGGGGGCGAGATCCGTCACGTCCTCGGCGACCTCGGTGACGGTTCCGGAGAACTCATGTCCGAGCGTGACCGGGGCGGACTCGCCCGAGATCGGGTGCGGGTGTCCGTGGGCCGGGACGAAGATCGGGCCTTCGAGATACTCGTGGAGGTCGGTGCCGCAGATGCCGCACCAGGCGACATCGATGGCCACGTGTCCTGGCTTCAGCGCAGGCTCCTCGATCTCCTCGATGCGGATGTCTTTGCGGTCGTAGTAGCGTGCTGCGCGCATGGCGAGGGTCTCCTGAGGGCTGATCCGAGCGGGGTCGAGACTCTCGCAGACTACTCCTCGCACCCTGGCAGAGCACCAGGTCTCGCGCAGGGAAACTCTTCTGCACCCCAAGAGAGAAGGTATGGCTCCTCACAGGATTCGTGATCGTGGTGTGCTTCATCCTGCTCATCAGCCACGACCTGGCAGTGGTGGGGATGCTCGCCGACCACATCCGGGTGCTCTACCGGGGTCCGCGCGGCAGAAAACCCAGCGTTTTGGTGTAGCGTAACGGTCGTTATTGTTTTCGATCTTCTGGGGGCCCACAGTGCGGACCTTTGTAGTCAGCGGCATGGCCCTGATCGCCGCGACCTATGGGCTGGCGCGCTTCGGGTACGGGCTCTTCCTGCCCCGGTTCACCGAGACCTTCGAGATGAGTTCTGTGGTGTCCGGCTCGATCCAGGCAGGCAGCTTCCTCTCGTTCTGCATCGCCGCCGTGATGGCCACCCGTCTGGGCGCTCGGCCCCGTCTGGTGGTCACCTGTGCCGGTGCGACGGCTGGGCTCGGAGCCGTGGGGGTGGCCGTATCTCCGCATGTCCTCGTCTTCGCCGTGAGCGTGATGATCGCGGGTGCCGGTGCAGGGTTCGCGACACCCGGACTCGTGGCCCTGGTGGAGTCCAATGTCCCAGCTCAGCGCCGGGAAAGTGCCCAGACGGTGGTCAACGCGGGAACCGGTGCGGGGATCGTGGTCGCAGGTCTGCTGATGTTCCTCACCCTGGGTCAGTGGCGTCTGGGCTGGTGGATCATCGCCGCAGTCGTCGCGGCGGTCACGCTGGCCGTGCTGAGGACGGACAGGTCCTCTCGGGCGCAGCCACGCGAGCAGCAGGAGGCCACACCTCAGACTCGCACCCGGCGCGCCGGTCTTCTGGCGGCTCTGAGATGGCCGATCACGGCCGCGCTGCTGGCCGGAGCCTCCAGTGCCGCCATCTGGACCTTTGGGCGTTCCATCATGGCGGAATCCACGGAGGGGGGAGAGGCGTACTCGATCCTCGCCTGGATGGTCCTGGGAGCCTTCGGGATCTTGGGCGCGCTTGCCGGCAAGATCACCCGAGCGGCCAGCGTCGCGGTCGCGTGGAATCTCACCACGGTGGCGATGGCCCTCTCGACGATCGCTCTGGGGCTCGCCCCGGGGGTGCCGGTTTCGGCATACCTCGCCGTGGCCGTCTTCGGTGCGGGCTACACCGCGATCTGTGGCGTCTTGATCATCTGGGCGGGTCGCATGGTTCCGGATCAGGCCGCTGCCGGCACTGCGGTGCTGTTCATCGCGCTCGCCGTCGGCCAGGCGATCGGATCTGTTGTCCTGGGGGTCTTGTTGAGCCTGGGTTCGGAGGCCCTGGCCTTCGGCGTCGCGGGTGTCCTAGGGGTGCTGGCTGTTGCGCCCACCATGGCAAGAGCCGCGACGGCGTCTCCGGAGCGTGCTGCGCTCAGCTGGTGAGCTCCAGTGACGGGGTCGCCCGGTTCAACTCTGGGTGTAGGCCTGAACCGCCGCGCCGGCCAGGCGCTTTCCAGCAGTGATCGGGCTCCGGGGGTGACCGCGCAGAAACGCGGTGAGGGCCCCGTTATAGGCCAGCAGCACTGCGTCGGCGAGGTCTTGCGCGTGGTCACCGGCCAGCGGGCGGGAGAGGTGGAGCAGCCTGGTGCGGAGCAGGGCGGTGTCCGCGTCCAGGACCTCTCTGATCTCTCCGGTCTCCGGCATCATCTCGGTGGCGGTCGCCAGGAAGGCACACCAGCGCTCGGGGTGCTGCGGGGTCTGCGCGTAGGCGGCACGGGCGTCGAAGACTGCCAGCAGTCGTTCGGTGTCATCGTTCGCGGAGATCACGTGCTCGTCCCAGGTGCTGCGCCAGTCCGCGAAGCGGACCCGGAGGGCTTCAGCGATCAGCGCGTCCTTGCTGCCGAAGTGTGCGTACAAGGTGGCCGGGGAGACCTGCGCCTGACGGAGGATCTCATCCACCGGCGTGGCGCGGATGCCCTCTTCGAAGAGTATGCGGTCAGCAGCCTGGAGCAGTCGTGTGCGCGCGGGAACCTGCTGAACGGTGCTCATCAGGCCATTCTAGGCCGTCAGCTGCGCAGGCATCTCCGTGCGCTCAGCGCCCGACCCGCTCGACTCCCTCGAGGATCGCCTCCTGCACCTGGGCCTTGCCCAGGGGCAGGAAGTGCCCGCGGCTGCCCAGCTGCACATTATGCGCGGCCTCGAGGTGGCTTCCACCGGGGATATGCGGGTCGAATCGCCCGTAGATGGACACGATCCTGCGATTCACCTCAAGGCTGGCACCGAGCGCGGCGAGTTCTGGGGAGCGCGGCAGGAAGAGCCGGAGCGCCGGAAGCGGCAGCAGTCGGGCCAGCGGTGACCCCTCGAACGGGGTGTTCAGCGTGACCAGTCCGAGGATCAGTTCGGTGTCGATATGCCGGGTGAGCAGCAGCTTCCCGATCAGTCCACCCTTGCTGTGCGCCACCAGCACGCAGCGTCCGATGCCTTCCCGTCGAATGTGTCCATCCACCAGGTCCGCCATGTCTTCGATGGTGCCTCCGTTGTAACCCAGGTCCACCACGGCGTGCACGTCGTAGCCCGCTTCCCGCAGCACATCGGCCACCGGGAGCATGAAGGACCAGGTCTCATAGATCCCCGGCAGCAGCAGCACGGAAGGCTTCTCCGACCCGGGCCTGCGGTAGACCTGCGGGTCCGGACCGCGCAGCAGCCCGGAAGCCTGCCAGCGCAGCGCGTAGGCGTAGTCACGCGCCCAGGCGCCGAGGTTGAGGCCGAGCTCCGAGACCACCCGCAGGGGCCCCCGCGCGCCGGAATACCCCGCGTCCATGCCCGGGCGTCGAATCATGCGGGCATCGACTGCTGGTCCGGGCGCTCGTCGTCGAGCGCCGCCAAGAACGGCGCACACGCCGAGGCGAGCTCCTGCGCGCGGTTGATCTGCAGCGCGTGCGGAGCATCAGAGATCTCCACCAATCTCGCGTCCGGGGCGAGTTCCGCCAGCTGCCGCGCCCAGTCGGCCGAGGCGATCGGATCCTTCTCGCCACGGACCACCAGCCCGGGGATGGTGCAGTGCTGGATGGCCTCCTCGGTCCGGTGGCTGAGCATGTGCCGGACGGTGTCGAGGTAGCGCAGCGGACCCATCCGCAGGTAATTGCGGAACACGATGACGTTGTTGCGCGGCGGTTCGCGCAGGGTGTCTCGCATCAGCCGCGAGCTCTGGCCCAGGAAGCTGCGCGCGGCCGGATCCGTGGTGGGCCCGATCAGCACATAGCCGGCATACAGCTCGGGGTGGGTGGCGACGGTGTCAGCGGTGATCTGGCACCCCATCGAATGCCCGACGACGACGGGGCGGTCCAGCTCCAGGAGTGTGGCCACCCCGGCGACCACCTCGCCGAGCTCCGAGATGCTCAGTGCGCGGTCCGGGTTGGGAGTCTTGCCATACCCGGGCAGATCCACCGCGTAGACATCGTGGGTGGCTGCGAGCGCGTCGGCAAACGGCAGGAAGTACTCGCCAGACATCCCCAGCCCGTGCACCAGCAGGATCGGTGGGCTCTGTGTCGTGCAGGTGCTACGGACGTCCACGGCGTGCTCGCCGACCTGCAGCCGCCGGGTGCGCAGCCCCACGCCGGGCGTGCTTCGCTGGATCATCGGGCCCCTTGAATTCGTCGAGTGATGCGGGAAGCGCGCATTCCGGCGCATCTCCGGCTTTCCATCGTAGCGAGGCGGGGCACCTGCCGAGGCGGGGTCCCGCATCGCTGGCGCGTCTGGCAGCTACTTGCTGCCGCCGGTGAGCCCAGAGGTGCTCGCCTCAGGCGAGAGATCAAGACGGCGCAGCAGCTGGGCGTTCAGGGCAACCACGACGGTGGAGGCCGACATCAGGATCGCGCCGATGCTCATCGGGAGTACGAATCCCACGGGGGCCAGCACGCCTGCAGCAAGCGGCACTGCGGCGATGTTGTAGCCGGCAGCCCACCACAGGTTCTGCTTCATCTTATTGAAGCTGGCCTCGGACAGTCTGAAGACGGAGAGCACCGAGCGGGGGTCTGAGCTTGCCAGGATGACTCCAGCGGATCCTATGGCCACGTCGGTGCCGGCGCCGATGGCGATGCCGACGTCGGCCTGGGCCAGGGCGGGAGCGTCGTTGACGCCGTCGCCGACCATAGCCACCTTCATGCCCTCGGCCTGGAGTTCCGCGACCTTCGCCGCCTTGTCCTGCGGCCGGACCCCCGCGAAGACTCTGTTGATGCCCAGATCCTTGGCCACAGTGTCGGCCACAGCCTGGGCGTCCCCGGTGATCATCACGACCTCGACGTGTCTGGCGTGCAGCGCCTGGACGGCAGCGCGGGACTCGGCGCGGGTCTCATCCGCAAGCCTCAGTGCTCCTATCACCTCACCGTCCGCCAGGACGTGCAGGATGATCGCGCCTTCTTCGCGCCACCGCTCGGTCACCGGGAGCGTGGCCTGTCCGCGCTGATCCAGCAGATGCGGACCGCCGACCTCCACGATGCTGCCAGCCACTTCCGCGCGGACCCCGACGGCGGGAGAGGAGGTGAAGTCCTTGGCCTTCGGCACGCTCAGCTCACGGCTCCTCGCCGCGCCCATGATCGCTCTTGCCAAGGGGTGCTCGCTGTCTGATTCGGCGGCGGCCGCGAGGGCCAGGACGTCGTCCTCCCTGCGACCCGTGACGGGGTGGACCTCCGTGACCGTGGGCTCCCCCTTGGTGAGTGTGCCGGTCTTGTCGAACAGCACGGCATTGACCGTGCGCATTGACTCCAGCGCCAGCCTGTCCTTCACGAGCACGCCTGCTCGGGCGGCTCGTTCGGTGGCGATCGAGACCACCAGGGGGATCGCGAGGCCCAGGGCGTGGGGACAGGCGATCACCAATACGGTGATCGTGCGGACGACTGCGGCGTCAGGCATGCCGAGCGTCGCCCAGGTGATCGCGGTGAGGACCGCGGACCCCAGAGCGAACCAGAACAGCCAGCCCGCGGCGGTGTCGGCGACGCGTTGGGCCCTGGAAGAAGATGCCTGTGCGTCCGAGACGAGCTTCTGGATTCCGGCCAGGGCGGTGTCTTCTCCGATGGCGGTGACTCTCACGCGCAGCCCGGAGTCCGTGGCCACTGTGCCGGCGACGATCTGCTCGCCGATGCTGCGGTGGACCGTCTTGGATTCACCGGTGACCATGGATTCGTCCATGGAGGCGCCTCCGTCGATGATCATCCCGTCGGCCGGGACAGACGAGCCCGGCCTGATGATCACCACATCGCCGACGACCAGATCGGCGGGAGCGACCTTCACGACGTCGTCACCGTCGAGCTTCTCGGCCTCATCCGGCAGCAGCGCAGCCAGGGAGTCCAGCGCCGAGGTGGTCTGCGCCAGCGAGCGCATCTCGATCCAATGGCCCAGCAGCATGATGACCACGAGCAGGGCCAGTTCCCACCAGAAGTTCAGCTCGTGATCCAGGATGCTCAGCGTTGCGCCCCAGGAGGCGAGGAATGCCACGCTGATCGCGAGCCCGATGAGCAGCATCATCCCGGGCTGCCGACTCCGGATCTCTGAGACTGCGCCCGTCAGGAAGGGGCGGCCGCCCCAGAGGTAGATCACGGTGCCCAGGACGGGGGACACCCACCACACCCAGGAGGCTCCTGGAAGCTCGTAGCCGAGGAGGTGCGCAAACATCTCATTGAAGCCCACCACGGGTATGGCCAATATTGCCGTGATCCAGAACAACCGACGGAACTGACCGACGTGGTCCCCGTGGTCTCCGTGGTCTCCGTGTCTGTGTTCTGAGTGTCCAACGTCTGCCTGGTGTGCAGCGTCTACATCGGGATCTGGCGCAGTCTCGTGTGGTGCTCGCGGTGAATGGTCCATACCCGCATGTATACCCCCAGGGGGTATAAGGGTCAAGGTCTGATCGCGGCGTGAGCTTCATCGAATCTTCAGGGAATCTGAGGCCCTTCGCGGACCCATCACCGATAGTGTTGATGGCTGGCCATTTCATCCTCGGAGGAGATCTACTGATGCAGCGCGTGAACCGCAGACGTCTCATCGCTGGGGGTCTGGGCGTGCTTGGAGCGGGTGCCCTGGCGGCCTGCTCGCGGGATGTTCAGTCGGAGGCCCCGGCCCCCGAATCGACGGCATCGCTCTCCCATATCCATGCGATCGTCCGCGATCCCGTCGATTCTTCGGTCGTGCTGCTGGCAGCGCACGAGGGTTTGTTTCGACTCAGCGATCAGCAGCCGATCGCCGTCGGCCCCGAGATCGATCTGATGGGCTTCACCGTCACCCCAGACGGGCGCTACCTTGCGTCTGGACACCCTGGACCGGGGGTCGACCTCCCGGAGCCGCTCGGACTCATCGAGTCCACGGATCGGGGCGAGAGCTGGAACGTGATCTCCCGAGGAGGCGAATCCGACTTCCACGCGCTGGCCTCGACTTCCGATCGCGTGCTCGGCTTCGACGGGGAACTGCGACTCAGCGAGGATGGTCAGACATGGACGACCCTGGCCATCGGTTCCATGCCCGCCTCCGTCGCCATCGCCGAAGCCAGCGGAACCATGCTGGCCGCGACCGAGGACGGCGTTCTACGCTCAGAGGACGGAGCCTCATGGGACCGCCTGGACACGCCGCAGCTGATCCAATTGCTGACCTGGGTCGATGAACAGACGATCGTGGGCGCCAGCGTCGAGGGACACCTGCTGATCAGCCACGACGCGGGGGGCAGCTGGACGGTCAGTCAACAGTCGCTCGGAGAGATCTCTGCACTGGGCGCGGGTCTGACCGTCGAGGGTGCTCTCGAGGTGCTCGTGGTGGCGGGAGCGTCGGTGCTTCGCACTCTCGACGGCGGGGAGACCACCGAGCGGCTTCTCTGAGCCGCTCGGCGGACACCTCCCTCAGAGGTTGGTCAGCAGTTCTTCCATCTGCTCGATCTCAGCCTGCTGAGACTCGATGATGGTCTCCGAGAGCTCCAGGGCTTCGGGGTTCTCGCCCTCCTGGAGGTGCTGCTCCGCCGAGGAGACGGCGCCTTCATGGTGGACGATCATGTGCTCCAGGTACATCGTCGAAGCAGTCGAGCCGGTGGACGCATCGAGCTCGTCGAGGTCTTCCTCACTCATCATGCCTTGATGGCCCATCCGGTTCTCGCCCATGTCCCCGTGGTCCATGTCCTCCATGTCCCCCATGCCGGTGCCTGCGTCGTTCTCACCCCAGGCGTCCAGCCAGGATTCCATCTGTTCGATCTCCGGGCCCTGTGCGTCGCGGATGTCCTCGGCGAGGTTCGCGACCTCGGGCTCGACGTCGTCCTTCTCGAGGAGCATCTCGGACATGTGGACCGCCTGCTGGTGGTGCGGAATCATGCCGGAGAGGTAGTCGACATCGGCGTCGTTGTACTCCGCTGAGGTCTCCTCCGTGGCCTGCTCCTGATCGGACGGGGTTTCGCCGGGCTGGTCCCCGGAGGCGCCACAACCGGCCAGCACGGCTGTGAGCGCAAACGCGCCGATGAATGCTGCGGATGTCCTGGTCTTCATGGTCTGCTCCTGGGTTGAGATCATCAGTGCCTTGCTCAGGAGTCAACCGCACGGCTGGTCCCGGTATTGCCGAGAAGCGCGATCTTGAAGAAACCTTCATCAAGTGCAGACCGGGTCTTGATCGGACCCTGCCGCCGTGACCCTGCCGCCGTGCCCTTGATGCTCGGCTCAGCGCGGACGCCGGGACAGTCTGGGTGCCCGCAGGAGAACCTCGAGGGGCCCTCGGGTGAAGCGCTGCCGCCAGAGCCAGGCGAACGCCATCAGCGCGAGGACTGTGGAGGCGCTCGCGATCACGCCCTGGAGCAGTGTGTCCGGTCCCGGGCGGACGATGAGTGCGAGGATCAGCAGGTGCCCGACGTAGGCCGTCAGGGCCAACTGGCCCAGGAAGACCAGCGGAGACGCCAGCGGATGGGACCACGTGCGGATCTTCAGGCACGCGCCGAGGACGAACACCGCGGAACCCGTGCCACCGATCACCCACAGCGGCATCTGGGAATGGGCCACTGAGCTGAAGAGTCGCTGCCAGGCCAGGTGGCTCGTGGATTCACCGAAGATCGCGACCAGAAGGAGAGACGCCCCGCGGGCCCCGATCGCTCCAACGGCACCCCAGATGATCAGACGGGTGCTGACCCTCGAGTCCGTGAGCTCCAGGCGTCCCAGCCAGATCCCGAGGACGAAGGGCGCGGCCCAGACGATCAAGGGGTAGGGGCCGGTCAGGACGATGCCGGTGAAGATCTCCCACAACGGGTCGGAGGCCGAGACCGGCTCTCGATCGAAGCGTCCGTCGGTCTGAGACTGCACCGCGATCCAGATCAGCGGGCCTATGAGGGCGCTGAGGCCTGCGGTGAGAAGCAGGGTCCTGTTGGCCGCCCGGAGGAGTGGAATGCAGAAGAGGATCAACAAGGCATAGATCTGCAGAATGACCGAGACGTCGTGGGCGAGTTCCTGGAGTGCCAGGCCGCCGAGAAGCAGCAGGGCACACCGCCAGAGCAGCGATACCCAGGGCAGCGGGTCGTGCTGTTCGCGAGAGCGTCGCGTCATCAAGGAGATGCCGATGCCGCCGAGCAGGACGAAGAGCAGCGAGGCCCGACCGTACGGAACGCGGTAGATCAGCTCCAGGAACTCGTCGTCCCCGCGGGGACCAGTGTTGACCGCGATCATGCCGATCACTGCCAGGCCGCGCGCCGCGTCCAGAGCAATCATCCGCTGGGCGCCGGAGCGAGGCGGCCTCACTCTGGAGGTCTTTCGCTGAGACAACACTCCCGCTCCCTGTCTGATCTGTGGGTGGGCACCCTGACTGCGACCACGCGGCTCCCGACTCTATCCATCCACCCTTGAGAGGGTCCTCGGAGACACGGATCCTTCATGGAACCTTCAGAGATTCGGGGGCGCTCTGCGGCAGCTCGACGGTGAAGACTGATCCGCTGCCCGTCCCCTCACTGAAAACCCCGACGGATCCGTGATGGGCGGTGACGATGGAACGCACGATCGCGAGCCCGATGCCGGAGCCACCGTGGCTGCGCTCGCGTGCACTGTCGGCGCGGTAGAAGCGTTCAAAGATGTGCGGAAGATGGACCGCATCGATTCCGTGGCCGTTGTCCGCGACCTCGAAGGACACGGATGATCTCGAAGTGCGGGCACTGAGGAGCACTTCGTCCTCGGGGTCGGTGTGATGCAGCGCGTTGTCCAGAAGGTTGGTCAGGACTTGACCGATCCGGTCGCGATCCACACTGATCGTCGTGGCGCGTGCCCGCGGGCCGGCCTTGATGATGAGATGCACGCCGGCGCTCTCATAGCGGGCCCGAATCTGGCCAGATGCGGCATCGAGAAGCTCGCCGACCTCGATGGGGGCGGGACGCAGGTTCAGGCGCCCCTCCTCGGCAGCGCTGACGAGGGAGATGTCCTCGGCAAGGCGTTTGAGTCGTTCAGCCTGCTCTCTGAGCATCCCCAGCGTCTGTTCGTCGGCGTGAGCGATCCCGTCCTGCATCGCCTCGAGATAACCATCGATGGTGGCGACGGGTGTGCGCATCTCATGAGCAAGGTCGGAGAGAAGCCGCTGACGTGTGAGCTCTGTGCGGTCAAGCTCTGCGGCCATGCCGTTGAAGGCGGCCATCAGTTCAGTGAACTCCGCTCCGATGCTGCTCTCGGGGACCCTCGCGGAGTAGTCGCCCTCTGTGATCTCTCCGACGGCAGCGCGGATCTTGCCGATCGGCCGAACCAGTCGACGCACCAGGATCACGGTGACCACGAGGGAAGCCCCGAAGGCGGCCAGGAGGGCCAGCAGGAGGGAAAGTCTCCAGGCCGCGTCGAAGGCCTCTTCTGCGTGTGCGACGACCCCAGGATCAGGGTCACCGGAGTCGACCATCTCCATATGGTCATCGAAGATCACCGGTCCCACGACGAGAGCGACGGCCCAGGCCGTCACCACCGCCACGCACAGCACCAGGATGAGCGCCGCCAGAATCCGGCTGCCCAGCCCGCTGAGACGTCTCTGCCGGATCATCGCTGCGGCCCCGCCTTGTACCCGATGCCCCGGACGGTGTGGATGAACCGTGGGTTCGTGGGATCCTCTCCCAGCTTCCGGCGAAGATGCCCGATATGGACGTCGACCAGGTGGTGATCGCCGAACCAATCATCGCCCCACACCTTGGCGATCAGCGCGCTTCGAGAGAGCACCACCCCGGGCTCCGAGAGCAGAGCGGCCAGCACCTCGAACTCGGTCAAGGTGAGATCCACCGGCTGCCCGCGGAGCCGGACTTCACGCCCCGCAAGATCCACGTGGAGATCCCCCAGCTGATAGGTGTCAGGGTTCGTGGCGTGGGCGCCTCGGGGCCTGCGCAGCATCGCCTTGACACGGAGCACCAGCTCCCTGGGACTGAAGGGCTTGGTCACATAGTCATCTGCGCCGACGGAGAGTCCGATCAGACGGTCCACCTCTTCAGCGCGGGCGGTGAGCATGATGATGTAACAGTCCGAGAACATGCGGATCCGGCGGCAGGCCTCTACGCCGTCCATGCCCGGAATGCCGAGGTCGAGGATGACGACCGCGGGGTTCGCTCGGCGAACGATATCCACAGCGTGGACGCCGTTTCCGGTCGCCTCCACGCAGAACCCCTCGCGGAGAAGGTACTGCTCGATCAGGTGGACCAACGGCGCCTCGTCATCCACCACCAGGATCTTCATGGGACCTTCCTGGAGGGCAGACATGGACCCGATCCTAGATCAGCGAGGACTCCGAGTCTCGTCGGCGTCCTTCCCGCACGATGCTGACGCGCCCCGGCACCCGTCTCATCGACGCCGGCACAGTGGGGCTTCCGGGCCTCAGCCGTGACGACGGATCGGGGCGAGGCCGTTCTCGGGCTCCGGCTGGTGGAACTCCCGGATCAGCCGGGCCAGCAGGGCGGGCTTCTCCACGATCGCCCCGTGAGTGGCGCGAGGGATGACGGCGAGCTCGCCGTCGGGCAGCGCCTCGAGCATCTCGATCAGGTGCGGCCAGCGCACCTGATCGTCGTCGCCGACCACGATCAGCACCGGCAGGCGCAGCCGCAGGAGGTCCTGTGTGCTCAGATCAGGCTCCCGGTGGTGCAGCTGCTGGGCCTTCTGCACGACGACGGGCCAGTGCTGCCCGCCGTCGGGGGATATCGCGGCGTAGGCCTCGCGCATGAACTCCGGCGGTTCCCCCTCCAGCGCTCCGTCGAGCCAGCCGGACCGGTGGAAGGCGGCGCCGCCGAAGACCAGGCTGCGCACCAGCTCAGGTCTGCGCAGCGCAAGGTGCAGGCCGACGATCGCGCCGTCGCTCCACCCCACGATGTGGGCGGGTGTCGTATGGGTCTCAAGGACCTGCGCCACCGCCTCGGCCATCTGAGTGAAGGACCAGGCGCCGTCGACGTCGGGGGAGCGGCCATGGCCCGGGCGATCCACCAGCAGCCGACGGTAGTCGGGCAGCTGCGCGCTGAGCGGGGCCATCGCGGTCGAATCGGTTCCTCCGGGGTGCAGGAGCAGCAGCTCCTCGCCCACACCGGTCTCGGAGAACCAGGGGGTGCGCGACGTCATGATCGGAAGCTCCTCATCTAGGGGTCGTTCGAGGGCTCGGCCCGGCCCATGTCGTCGAGCCAGCTCGCATGCCAGGCCAGAGCGGCGTTCCAGTTGATCGTGGTCTCGTTGGTGGACCAGGAGTCCGGGGCGTCGACGTAGCAGAACTGCGGCGGGCAGCCGTCGAGGTCCTCCTGGGCCGTGGGGTCATCGAGGGTGGAGTTGGCCCCGCCGGCGAGCTTGCCCGCAGGGAACGGCGGCAGCCGCGCGTGATCGGCCGCGTACCAGCGGCTGTGCATGTTCTCGGAGGAATGCGTGCCGTAGCCGGAGACGTAGGAGTTGTTGATCGCATTGCGGCCCAGGACGTAGTCGATGGCCTCGATGCCTGCGTCGCGGTACCGGGTCTCGCCGGTGAGGTCGAAGGCGGTGGCGATCACCGCGGCGTTGTTGAGCACCATGTGATTCGACCCCCAGTCGTAGTCCTCCGGGCCATAGGGGTGCCCGAAGGGCTGATCCGTCTGGATCCTGCTGTAGCCCTCGGCGGCCTGGATCACCGACTCGACGACAGCCTCGCGGTCCACCAGATCACTCTCCACGGTGGCCAGGTCCAACCGCGCGGCGGCTGCGGTGTTCTGCCAGTCGAATGCCGGGGTGCCGAAGACCTGGTCCTCGGCGCCGCCGACATGATGCTCGCTGCGCAGCACCGCGTCCTCGTAGACCTCGGAGCCGGTGCTCAGATACAGCTGGGCGGCCGCCCAGTAGAACTCATCGGTGAACTCGTGATCGTTGTACGGACCACCGCCGGCATCCGGGTCCGCAGTATCGGTGCTCCGGTAGATGTCGGAGTGTGCGACGGCGGCGTCCCAGGCAGATTCCGCGGCCTGGAGCAGCGCCTCGGCGAACTCGGCGTCGTGCTGCTCATAGATGCGTGCCCCGTGTGCGGCGGCGGCTGCGAGGTTCAGCGTCGCGGCGGTGGAGGGCCGGTGCAGATAGCGCGGCATCGGGTCCTCGTGCGGGAGGGTGTCCGTCCCGGTCCAGGCGATATCGTGCATCTTGTGGTGGGCCATCCCGCCGGCGTTGATCTCGACGCCGTCGATGGTCATCCAGGTGTCCGCGGGAACCTGCATGGTGAGCATCCATTCGAGGTTCCAGCGGACCTCGTCGAGGATATCGGGCACCCCGTTGCCCCGCTCGGGGATCAGCAGGGTCTCATCATTCAAGGCCTGGTCCACGGTGGTCTCCGCGTTCCGGCTTCGCTCATAGGTGGAGAGCAGCTGCCACACCGAGATGCCGGAGTTCACCACGTACTTGCCCTGGTCGCCCGCGTCATACCAGCCGCCGGTGACGTCCAGGGCGTAGCCCTCTGGGCAGCGCCAGGCGTTGGGGCCGCCGTAGACGTCTGTGCTGGCGCGCTGCTGCGCACCGTTCCACTCGAAGCGCTCCACCGGCAGGCAGGGCACCTGCAGATCCCCTCGGTTAGGGGCGTCGGCGTCTGGCAGCTCCGCATCGGGTGGGAGGAACTCCGAGAGGTGCCCGGCGGGACGCTCGTACTCCTGCCGATGCAGCACGCCGTCGACCTCGATCGGTTCGATCGCAATCCCGGAGCGCTGGGTGTAATAGACGTTGAGCGCATCATGGCGCAGTGAGCTGTAGAGGTCCTCCGCGATGTCGAAGGGGTAGCTCGGCTCACCCTCGGCGCTCAGCGTGTAACCAGACCCGGAGTCGGTGTGCTCGGTGAAGTCGATGGTGTGCACGGTGAGCCCCGCGGAGGGGTCGAATCCTTCCGGGGAGGAGGTCCCCTCCGCGGCGAGCTCGCCGTCGTCGTCGCGCAGCTGCCAGCTCACGGCCTCGTGCTCCTCGGTCACCAGCGTGGCGCGTTTCGGACCGTCGGGCAGGTAGCCGAGCTGATTGACGCGCACGCGGGGCCCGAGCTCCTGCCCGAAATCCGCGGCTGTGGAGGTGGCTGAATCCTGGCCTGCGGGGCCTTCCCCGGCCTGGGAATTCTCGTCGGCGCAGCCCAACAGGGCGACGGTGACGAGGAACGTCGCTGCCCCCAGGACAGGGCGGGAGCCGTCGCCCGGTGTTGCGCTGGGGTGCATCGGAGATCCTTGGTTCGGCGGGGGACGGCCCGCATCGGTGAACACTCAGCAGCGGCACTGGTCCTGAGGCTCCTGAGAAGCAGTTTTGGGTACCGGCGGTTCAGAAGTCAAAGGGTCCGGGCCGAGACTGACGTGGCGGTCGGCGTCGGGGCGCACCGCAGCTGCCGCGCGCGACCCTGGAACGCAGCACGGGAACCTGCCGAGAAATAAACCTCGCCCCAGGTGGTGTTCCCCGGGACGAGAGCACCCACGATCTTGAGGATTTCTGATCTTATGCGCGACCTTCACCAGCTGTTGAACAACACCATCGGCTTCGGCACGGCACCTCTGGGCAACATGTTCCGTGAGATCCCCGAAGACGAGGCGCTGAACACCGTCGAAGCCGCCTGGGAGGCCGGCATTCGCTACTTCGACACCGCCCCCTTCTACGGCGCCGGTCTCGCCGAGAAGCGTCTCGGCACCGCCCTCGGGCAGAAGCCCCGGGACGAGTTCCTCCTGAGCACCAAGGTCGGGCGCTACATGTCCGATGAGACCGAGGAGAAGGAGGGACTCTTCGCCGACGGCCGCAGCAACAAGGTCATCACGGACTACACCGCCGAGGCCACGCGGAAGTCGCTGGCGCAGTCGATGCAGCGCCTGGGCACCGACCGGCTGGACTTCGTCTTCGTCCACGACATCTCCCGAGACTTCCACGGCGACGAATGGATCGCGAAGTTTGAAGAGGCCCGCACCGGAGCCTTCCGCGTCCTCAGCGAGATGCGCGAGCAAGGCCTGATCAAGGCTGGGGACTCGGCGTCAACACCACCGAGCCGATCGAGCTGGCCATGCAGCTGGACGAGACTCCGCCCGATCTGAGCCTCTCGGCCACCCAGTACACGATCCTGCAGCACGAGAAGGCGTTGGAGCGGATGATGCCGAACGCTGAGGCGCAGGGCGTGGGAATCATCGTCGGCGGGCCCTACAACTCCGGAGCACTCCTGGGTGGGGACTACTTCGACTACGCCGAAGCTCCGCAGTCGGTGAAGGATCAGGTGACGGCACTCTCTGCCGTGGCGGCCCGCCACGAGGTGGACCTCAAGGCGGCCGCGCTGCAGTTCTCCACCGCGCACCCGGCGACCGTCGCGGTGATCCCCGGTTCCAGCCGACCCGGCCGGATCTCGGAGGACCTCGCCGCACTCTCGGCGACGATCCCCGGCGCATTCTGGGACGAGCTGGTCCAGGAGGGTCTGATCTCTGCGAAGGCGCCGCTGCCGCAGGGCTGATCGCGGCGGCGGCACGCGTGATCCGGTAGTCCGAGGGGTCGCGGGAGGCAATGTCACATTGCCTCCCGCGGCCTGCTAGGTCTTCTCTGGAGCGCGCCCGCCGAACCGAGGGTCTCGTCCGTAGTCCTGGAGGCGAAGATCCAACGCCGCCTGGACCTGGTCGGGGGCATCGTCTCCGAGGAGCAGCCGCAGCCGAGCGTCGTCGGGATCCTTCACATGGGCCAGAAGTGCGGCGGCGATCTCGGAGGCGGGGGTGCCGTCGTCGGCATCGCTCACGGGCCACGGCACGGTCGGGCTGCCGAAGAGGGTCTCGCGCAGACCGTCGTAGGCGGCGACCGGGGTGCTGAAGCGCATGCTCGCTCCGGCCCAGTCGGTGGCGATCGCGCCAGGCTCCGCGAGCGTCACCCGGATGCCGAACTGCGCGACCTCGGCGGCCATCGCCTCGCTGAAGCCCTCGAGTCCCCACTTGGCAGCGTTGTAGAGCCCCAATGTGGGCATGGTCCCGACGGCGCCCACGGTCGAGATCTGGATGATGTGGCCGTGGCCTTGTTCACGCATCACCGGGATCGCGGCCTGGGACAGCCACAGCGGTCCCAGCAGATCTGTCTCAAGGATCTCGCGGGCCTCCTCCTCACTGACCTCTTCGATGGCGCCGATCAGCCCGTAGCCGGCGTTGTTCACGACGACGTCGAGGCTCCCGAACCGCGCGACGGCGTCCGTCACGACCTGGTAGGCGGCGGCGCGGTCCCGGACATCAAGTTCCCGCAGCAGGAGCCGATCCGAATCGGGGAGGTCGTGCGCGCCGCGGACGGTGGCGACGACGGCGTGCCCCGCATCCAGGGCAGCCATCGTGATAGCCCGGCCCAGGCCGCGGCCTGCGCCGGTGACGAGCCAGGTCTGTTGGGAGGTCATGGACCCAGGATAGTGAGCAGCTGCGCCGCGACCGACTGTTTCTCCTGCGCAGTTGAGTTTTCCGGCGGCTATGTTCCGACCGGAGAACTCAACCAGCCAGGAGGGGTGGGGGAGCTGGGGTTTAGTGACGGTTCACAACTGTGAGCCTCCCCGTCGGGCACCGCGCAGCGTGGCTGGCCTCAACCCATCGGAACACCCGCGCCAAGGAGCAGCACCCCGGCGGCGAGGAAGCCGAGCGTCGAGCCAGCGATGACTTCGCTCCGGGAGTGGCGGCCCAGATGCACCCGCGACCAGATCACCAGCGCCCAGACCGGAATCGTCGCGAGCAGAACCCACCAGGAGAACGCGCTGGCGATGACCACGGCGGTGAGCGCGGAGATCAGCGCGTGCAGGCTGATCTTGAAGACGGTGTTGATCACCGCGACCACCGCCACCAGGCCGACGGCGATGAAACAGGCCCAGCTGACCCAGGCGCTCTCGGTCACGAGCAGGGTTGCCGCTGCGCCCAACAGGGTGGAGGCCATGACGATGGCGTAGAACAGGTGGCGCTGCGCCCTGTTGACGATGAACTTATCCGTTGCCCGGCCGCGCAGGGTCATCGCAATCGCGACAGCCTGGGGGATCACGGCGAACGCGATCACCGAGATGACCGTGGTCACCACCCAGTTGGGGTCTGTGACCACTGCCAGCGAGACCAGCATCAACGCGATCAGCACCGGTGGAGAGAAGACCTCGGACCCGACCCAGGCCGCACGGCCCAGGATGTTCTGCGCGGCCGAGAGACTCGGGCGCTCGCGGGTGCCGGCACCGTCGCCGGCACCGTCGCCGGCACCGCCGTCGGGTCCCGCGTCCTGCGCACCGAGAGCGGAATCGTGGTCGGCCTCGGGACTCACGCGTGGCACAGTCAACGCCCTCCTGTTGCTCATCCGGTGCTGGTTCGTCAGCTGGTCCCCGAACCGGGTTCAGGGTCGACCGAGAGTCTGACACATCACGGTCGAGTTCACCCAGGTCAGCCGTGGCCCTGTGTGGCTGATCATCCGTACCCAGGAGCACCTTATGATCCGGTTATGGGACGACCCCTCACCGAGCGCGAACGAGACGTGCTGACCTTCATGATCGAGAGGGCAGTTCCCTTCGCAGATGACCGACCCGTGCCTGCCGGCTCACGGGAACGATGGCGCCAGTCGGTCCCCAGCACCACGGCGGGTCGGGGCTGCGCGTGCGGCACGTGCCCCTCGATCGACCTCGAGGATCAGCACGGTCAGACGCCGGACGGCGGAGACAGGATCGTGCTGAGCGCCCACCATCCGAAGGCCTCGCTGCTGCTGTTCATCGACGAGGACCGGCTCAGCTACCTCGAGCTGGCGCCACACGGCGATGAGGTGTGGGATCACTTCCCGCCGGTCGCGGAGCTGAGTCTTTGACTCGATGCTGCGCCGTCGTTCTTCGCCAACTTCGAGGGCCACCAGACCGCGGGCCCGATGTCGCGCACCAGTGCCGGCACGAGCAGCGCTCGCACCAGGAACGTGTCCAGCAGGACGCCGAAGGCCACGATGAAGGCGATCTGCGCCAGGAACAGGATCGGGATCACCGAGAGCGCCGCGAACGTCGCGGCGAGCACGATGCCGGCTGAGGTGATCACGCCTCCCGTGACGGTCAGCCCGCGGATGACGCCGCGTCGCGTCCCATGGGTCAACGACTCCTCTCTGACTCGGGTCATCAGGAAGATGTTGTAATCGATGCCCAGCGCGACCAGGAACACGAAGCCATAGAGCGGCACGGTCGGATCGGCCCCCGGGAACTCGAAGACGCCGTTGAAGACCAGCGCGGAGACGCCCAACGCGGTGGCGAAGGACAGCACGGTCGTGAGCACCAGCAGCACCGGCGCCAGGATCGAGCGCAGCAGCAGCATCAGGATAAGCAGGATGACGACCAGCACGATCGGGATGATCAGGTTTCGGTCGTCGATCGCGGCATCGTTGGTGTCGATCGCCGTGGCGGTCACGCCACCCACCAGCACCTCGGAGTCGGCCTCGGCATAGGTGGCTCGCAGCTCGCGGACGGTGTCCTGCGCGGGTGCAGAATCCGCGGGATCGGTCAGCGTGGCCTGAAGCATGATCGACCCGTCGATCACGAGCGGATCCGAAGCAGGCGTCCCCGGAGGGCCGTAGGCGCTGACCCCGTCGGAGTCGACCGGGGCGGAGCCGGCCTCGTCCTCGGTCATCACGGTGACTCCGTCGACCCCGCTGTTGCCCAGCAGGACATCAGCCGCGGTCTGGAGCGAGTCCTGATCGGTGACCACGTAGGCAGGGCTGCCGGAGCCGCCCGGGAAATGCTCGCCCAGGGCGACCTGGCCATCGCGCGCCTCGGACTCTCCCAGCACCAGCTCCGACTGCGGCACTCCCTGGGCATCCAGCTGCGTGACGCCCACGGCGCCCAGGAACAGCACCAGGGTCGTGGCGATCCAGATGCGGCGGGGCCTGCGCTCCACGAGTCGTCCGGTGCGCGCCCAGATCCCGCGGCTGGGGATCCCGTCCTCGGCGGCGACGACCTCGGGCTCGAACCGGGGGCGGCGAGGCCAGAAGGCGGCACGGCCGAAGACGAAGAGGATCGCCGGGAGGAAGGTGAGGGCGGAGGCCATCGCGAAGAGAATGCCGATCGAGGCGACCGGACCCAAGGTGCTGTTGGACTTCAGGTCGCTGAGCAACAGGCACAGCAGGCCCGCGATGACGGTGCCTCCGGAGGCCAGGATCGGTTCGAAGGATCCGCGCAGCCCCTTCCAGGTCGCGGTCCACTTGTCCTGGTGGGCCCGCAGCGCCTCCCGATAGCGCGCGACGTAGAGCAGCGAGTAATCGGTGGCCGCGCCGATCACCAGGATGAACAGGATGCCCTGGGTCTGCCCGCTGAGCAGCAGGATGTCCGCATACGCCAGCCACCAGATGGTCAGCAGTGAGACACTGAGCGCGAAGACGCTCGTCGCCAACACCGCGATGGGCAGCAGCAGCGACCGGTAGACCACGATCAGGATCAGAAAGACTGCGGCCAGCGAGACGGCGAGAAGGATCCCGTCGATGCCGGCGAATCCGGCGGCGAGGTCTGCGGTGAACCCGGCCGGCCCGGTGACGAAGACCTCGACGTCGGGAAGTTCGGCACGCAGACTCTCCGAGATCTGACCCACGACGTCTCCGAGCTCCTCCTCGGACCCGATCGGCACGAACGCCTGGACGGCCAGTCCGTCCTCGGACAGGATGATCGGGGAGAGGTCCTCCTGCACCCCGGCGATCGCGGGCAGCTCTCCGACGGCCTCGTCGATCGCGGTGACCTGTGAATCGCTGAGCTCCGTGTCAGAGGCGACGACGACGACGGCGGGGATGGTGTCTGAATCATTGAACTCACCCAGCAGCTCCTGCACCGCGGTCGCGTCCGCGGACTCTGGCAGGTAGGTGGTCTGATCATTGGAGGAGACCTCCGCGACCCTTCCGAAGAATGGCCCGCCGATGGCGGTGCCGGTGAGCCAGATGAGGATCAGCGCGGCGGGGAGGAACACCCTCAGCCAGCGCGGAACGCCGCCCCGGTGAGGGCGGCCGCCGCTGCCTCCGCGGACATCATCTCCGCCGCCGTCGCTCGGGATGCCCGCGCCGGGCGTGGGTGAGGTGCGGGTGTCCGTGACGGTGCGCGGCATGTTCTTGTCTCCTGACGAGTGATTTCCTTGGTGGAAGAATATACTGTCCTGAGGGATAAAGTACACCAATGGATAATAAACGCCGCAAGGTCCGGTTGCGCATCGTAAGGTGGTCAGCATGGCAGCAGGAGAGACCGAGCCGGATCCCGTATCAGAGAGCCTGTATGAGGTTGATGCCACGGATCCCCTTCAGCGACTCGTGGATCGATCCGAGGTGCCTTCCGAGGACGTTGCCCAGATCGGTCGGCTCATGCGAGCACTCTCCGACCTGCGGACGGCGGAGCAGCGCCTGTCCGAGGCCTCGCAGCAGTACATGAAGCTCAGCCAGCTGGACATGGGTGCGATCCACTACCTGATCGTGGCGGAGAACCGTGGGGCGACGGTGACGCCCGGGATGCTCGCAGCAAGTCTGGAGATCTCTGCGGCATCGACCACCAAGCTGTTGAACCGACTTGAGCAGGGTGGACATGTCACTCGCGAAGTGCATCCGACTGACCGTCGGGCCTTCGCCGTTCGGGTCACGCCGGAGACGGCGGAGGCCGCGATGGAGACCGTCGGGCGGCAGCAGGCCAAGCGGTTCCACTCTGCCGCCGCGCTGAGTGCCCGGGAGCGAGAGGTGGTCATCGGCTTTCTCCAAGACATGACACAGCAGCTCTCCTTAGACGACGTCGCCTGGGCGAAGGGTGAGGGTGCCTGAGCTTGCCGCGTCACATCTCCACGCCGTCACAGTGGGCGATATATCGTTAAGTCTGATCGGACCCATCGTGGGTGCGGCGCTTAGGAGGCTGTCATGACTGGATCATTTTCAGGCGACTCACACGCCCGGGGCATCTTCGGAGACCGCCGGCACGCTGCAGGGGGTCCGCCGGCGGACCTCTGGGACGCCATGGATCAGCTGCGCGGTGCTTTCAAGGACAAAGCGGCCCCGCGCGCGAACCGTGGAGATGTGCGCGCAGCGGTGCTCGCGCTTCTGGCCGAGCGCTCCATGCACGGATACCAGATCATCCATGAGATCGAACAGCGCAGCGGTGGCGCGTGGAAGCCCAGCCCCGGCTCGGTCTATCCCACTCTGCAGCTCCTGGCCGATGAAGGACTGATCCACGCCGAGTCAGAGGGTGGACGCAAGACGTATTCGCTCACCGAGGAAGGCCGAGAGGCCGCGGCCGCCGCTGAACAGTGGCCCGCGCAGTGGCAGGGTGCTGAGCATCGCGGCCATGCGGTCCGAACCCTCTCCAAGGCTGGCATGGAACTGGCGCAGGCAGCCGCGCAGGTGGGCCGTTCCGGAACACCCGAACAGATCCACCAGGCGGAGCAGGAGATCGACCAGGTGCGCCGGAAGCTCTACGCCATCCTCGCTCAGGACTGAACCGCGTGCTTGAGGCAGGTGACGCGTGGGGCCGCAGCCTTCAGGGCATCGAGTGAGCCCAACGGCTAAGTCGCTGCGCAATCGGTACCGCCGAATTCTGCGGTTCGCGGCTCTTCATCTGGTCCAGGTGTGGTGGTTCGAACTGTTCCTGCCACGAATCGGCCTGGCTCAACTCGCCGCGGTGGGCCGAGCTCGGCGCATGCGGCGGCTTGCTCAGCGCTTCCACCGCCTCGCGGTGGATCTCGGCGGGCTGATGATCAAGGTCGGCCAGTTCCTCTCCTCGCGACTCGACGTGCTGCCCCCCGAGATCACCAAGGAGCTGGAAGGGCTGCAGGACGAGGTCAGTCCTGTCGACTTCGCTGAGATTCGAGCCGCTGCCGAAGAGGAGCTTGAGGTCCCGCTGGAGCGTGCCTATGCGTCCGTGGACCCGGAGCCGCTCGCTGCCGCCTCGCTGGGCCAGGCGCACCGCGCGGTAGCTTCGGCCGAGGACGCTGAGGTCGCCGGTTTCGATGCAGCGGTCGTGAAGATCCAGCGCCCCGGGATCGGTGAGATCGTCGACGTCGATCTGGCGGCACTGCGCCGAGTGAGTCGATGGCTGTCCCGGATCAAGCTGGTGAGCAACCGGGTGGATGCGCCGGCCCTGGTGGAGGAGTTCGCCACCACCAGCATGGAAGAGATCGATTACCTCAACGAGGCTGCCAATGCTGAACGCTTCGTCGCGAACTTCGACGGGGATCCGCGCGTCTCTGCGCCTGAGGTGATGTGGGAACGCACCACCCGTCGAGTTCTGACCCTGCAGGACGTGACCGCGATCAAGATCAACGATGTGCCGCGGCTCAAGGCCGCGGGGATCGACCCGACGGCGGTCGCCACAGAATTCGCGAACGTGATGTTCGACCAGATCTTCGTGCACGGGTTCTTCCATGCCGACCCGCACCCCGGGAACATCTTCGTCACGCCGACTCCTTCTGGCCGTGAGCTGCCGGCAGAAGCCGGAGCATCGCCGGGCTGGCATCTGACCTTCATCGACTTCGGCATGATGGGCGAGATTCCGGACACGCTGCGCGACGGGCTGCGCCGGGTGTTCATCGCCGCTGCCTCTCGAGACGGAAAAGGCCTGGTCGACGCCATCCAAGAGGTGGGTGTGCTGCTCCCGTCCGCGGACACCGCGGAGCTTGAACGAGCCATGACCCAGCTCTTCGCCCGCTTCGGCGGCATGGGCTTCGCCGAGCTCAAGGAGGTCGACCCTAGGGAGTTCCGGGACTTCGCCAAGGAGTTCGGTGACCTGGTCCGTTCGCTGCCCTTCCAGCTGCCGGAGAACTTTCTGCTGATGCTGCGCACGGTGTCGCTGATCTCGGGCGTCTGCAGCACCCTGGATTCCCGGTTCAATCTCTGGGACGCCATCGAACCCTATGCCGAGCAGCTGATCCGCGACCAAGGCCGCCCTGCGGTCCAGGACGCCGCCCGTCAGGTGGCGACCACCGTGACGACGGCGCTGCGGCTCCCGGGCCGGCTCTCCGACGTCGTGGGTCGCATCGAGGAAGGCCGGATCGCGGTGCGCACCCCGGATCTCGATCGGCGCACCGCGGCTCTGGAGCGCGTGGGACGGAGGCTGGTCTCGGCGGTGCTGTTCACCGGGCTGCTGGTCACCGGGACCCTGCTGCGATCCGAGGACGACGTGATCGGATCGGTGATCATGGCGGCCTCCCTGATCCCGCTCCTGCATGCGGTCTTCCCGTCCCGGCGAGGCAGGATCTAGGTCTGCGCTGAGCGCGGACCCGAGCGCAGCTCGTCAGCTCCAACCGGTCACCTGCGCGAAGACCAGGAAGCTGATGGCGACCAGCGTCCAGAGTCCGAACAGCGGCAGATAGAACCGCAGCCACTTCTCCCAGCGGACACCGCCGATGGCCAAGGCGGCCATAAAGTACCCCGAGGTGGGATAGAGGATGTTGGTGAGTCCATCGCCGAGTTGGAAGGCCAGCACGGCGGTCTGCCGGGTGACCTCCAGCAGATCCGCGAGCGGAGCCATGATCGGCATCGTGACCACGGCTTGGCCGGAGCCTGAGGGCACCACGAAGTTGAAGCCGGTCTGTACGGCGAACATGCCGACGGCGGCGAGTTCGCCGGGCATCCCGCTGACGGCGCTCCCCAGAGAGTGCACGATCGTGTCAAGGATCTGGCCGTCCTCCAGGACCACCGCCACGGAACGGGCGACGCCGACGATGATGGCGGCCTCCAGCACGCTGCGCATGCCCTCGGAGAAGGAGGCGGAGATCGCCGAGGGGTTCAGCCCGCTGACCAGGCCTATGATCAGCATCATCAGCAGGAACATCCCCGCCATCTCGATCATGAACCACCCCTGCGAGGAGACGCCCCAGATCGTGACACCGAGGACTGGCGCCGAGAGCAGCAGCGACACCTTCTGCCGCCGATTCATCCGCTTCGCCTCACCATCCGCTCCGGAGGCATAGAGGCGCTGCTTCTCCAGCTCATCCTCCTCCCCGTACACCAGGCTCTTCGCGGGGTCCTGCTCCACGCGACGGGCATAGCGGATGACCCAGAATGAGCCGAGTGTGATCATCGCCAGGAAGAGCGCCCCGCGCAGGCCCGCACCGGAGAAGGTCTCGATGCCAGCGATCTGCTGGGCCAGGCCGGTGTTGATGGGATTGAGCACGCCAGAGGTGAAGCCCGCCGTGGTGCCCACGAGCGCAATGGCCACCGCCACCATCGAGTCGTACCCCAGAGCGATGATGACCGGAATGAGCACTGGAATGTAGACCAGTGCCAGTTCCTGAGTGCCGATGAGGGAGGCCAGGGCTGCGAAGACCGTGATCAAGACGGGAATCAGCAGAAGCCGGCGATTGGCGAAGGCTCGAAGCAGCCTGTCGAGCGCGTTCTCGATGATCCCGGTGCGCCGGATGACCATGAAGACGCCTCCGATGATGAACGTGAAGAACACCACCTCCCCGGCATCGACGAGGCCGCGGGGGACCGCGGTCGCGAAATCAAGGAACGACGTCGGCGTCGCCTCCACCGGTCCATAGGAGTCCGGGTTGATGACCTCTCGGCCGTCTGGACCTTCCACGCGCTCGAACTGGTTCGAGGGGATGACGTACGTCGCGAGGGCGGCCAGCGCGGAGAGGACGAAGAGGATGACATAGACGTGAGGCATCTGGAAACCGCGTCTGACGGTGCGTGCTGGCGTATCTGTTGCAACCATCCCCGAGACGTTACGGAGCCGGTGTTTCGCGCGTGTCACGACCGAGTGAACTCACTCTGGACCGGTCTGGCTGACCCATGGGCGACACGCGATCGGGTCGCGAGAGTGGCATTTCCTCGGGCCGCGGCCTCCCCGCTGGCACAGACGATCTATCGGGAATTCGCCCTTCCGCGCATCCCGGTCGGCTGCGTCCAGAGATGGTCTGCCGCCGCGGCCGGTTCCAGGGATTCTTGGGAACCGGCTGCTGGGGAGGATCCACCGAGTGCCTGCCAGTGTGCCTCTATCCTCCGGTCCCGTGGGTGACGCAGAACCAGCTCCACGGCGCGTCGAGCGCTCGAGAGAGCAGCATTCGTCGACTCGGTGAAACGCATCCCTGCGACGAACTGCGGCCCGTGTGCCCGATCAGACTCCAACGCATTGAAGTGCGCCGCGCGTGCATCCATATACCGCTGCAGGGGCAGCAGGGAACTTCTCGTGAGCAGCAGACCCTGCCGGCACGGAACGCCGCGCCTCAGAGCGAGTTCCAACAATCCTTCACTCATCTTCAGCTGATGCTCCTCGTACCACCGGAGGCCTTCTACGTCATCGGGGTCCTCGGTGCCCAGAAAGCGCTCAGGGAACTGATCGGTCCAGCGGATCCTGGCGAATGGGGTTATGAGTCGAATCATGAGTCAGCGTTCCTTACTATGATCCGTTGCGGATCAGGTCAGCGCGGCCCTCGTACGCGGGTTCCCGTGTGGGGCCGATGTGCCGGTCGGGGATCCGGTGTCCGCGTCTATGGAAGGCATCTGCTGTGATGCGGAGCTCACAGTGAAAGCCGTCCACGGTGCGGGTCACTCCTGCCGGGTGATGCTCATGACGGGCCGCCGTCGGTGGTGCAGCTGCCGCCGGTGGCCATGGGGTTGCTCCTGAAGCTGAGTGCCTCGGCATTGAGGTGTTGCTGGTGCAGTGCCGCTCGTTCCCGAGGCCTGATCGCAACACTCCTCTCCCGGGGAGAGCGAGTCAAGGGCAAGAACGCGGGAGGCGTCCCCACCGGTGTGGGGTGCAGCTATGGGGCAGGCTTCCCGTTCTCCTCCGAGCGAGTCAGTCGGTCGGCTTCGGAGGTCTCGGCAAGTATGCGCTCCTCAAGGCCCGGAGGTGGGGATTCCTCCCGCCAGGCCACCCCCGTCGCCTCCATGCGCGCGGCCGTAGCCCGCAGCTCTGCGAGCTCTGCATCGATCGAAGGGTCTGCTGCCCGGGTTCGGTCGAACTCGCGCCGCTCATCGTCACTGAGATCCCCCACCAGCGCACCGGCGATGAGCTCCTCGCGACGTGAAGGCGTTTCTGTCATCGTGCGCCACTACTTCCCAATGCTGTCCGCATAGATCTCAACCCGTAATACATGCGCGTCCGCAACGTCGCGACCGGGACACCCGTCTGTTCCGATAGGTCCTGGTAGCTTCCACCGAGCAGCTGTACGGCGGCGATCACCTGACGGTGCTCAAAGGTAAGCGTAGCGAGGGACTCATAGAGGGCCAACCGCTCGACTATCAGCAGGTCCTCCGTCACAGGCTCACTGGCCCACTCGATCTTCCCCGCATCAGAGGGCTCTGGGCGCCGGGCGCGAGATCTCAGCGCATCGATGACGAGGTTTCGCGCTATCGCGAACAGCCAGGTCCGAACTGAGCCACGCGAGCTGCTGTACCGCTCTCGCTGCGCCAGGCACGAATGAAGGTCTCCTGCACGCAGTCTTCGGCCTCGACTCGATCACCCAGTGCATTGAGTGCGAACGAGAACAGCACTCTGCCGTGTGCGGCGTAGGCTTCTTCAGCGTTGAACGTCATCTCAGCCTCTGCACGCATGGGGAGCACCCCCTCGAGGGGCCAGTGGATCCAGCGCACAGGCGGCATCCAAGCTTAAGTTGCGGTTCGCGGTGGGTGGAACAAGCATAGAAACGGATCCTCGCTGCTCTCAGGGTCGTGTCCGGTGCAAAGAGACTCTCTGAGGGCGACTTGGTGATTCAGCTTTGGATAGGCATTACTTGAACATTCAACTATCACTCCGTCAGTCCGTGAAGGGACCTTGGTCCCATACCGGCCTTGCCTGAGACCTCGCGGCGAAGGCCCTGGGACAGCGTCAGGGTGGTTCTAGCGGATAGGCCCTGGCTGATCACGGAGCCGGTCATCCTGGAGGTCTGGAACAACCATGACTGGACCGGTCGCCCGCAGGAGCACCCCGCGGGAGACCGATCCCAAAAGATTGCCGCTGAACGTTCCCCTACCTCGTGTGCCGACCACCGTCAGCTGTGCCTCCTGGGCGGACTTGCTCAGCTGCGTCACAGGATCCCCAGGCTTGACCGAGGCGGTCACGGCCAACGAGGGAAAATGCCTGTGCAGCCAGGCCGCCTCTGCCTGAAGCGAGCGCTCCAGCTGTGACTGTCTCCGGCTGATGATGTCTTGGTCGAGGGGGTCCAGATCCGGGTACCAGTCCCACCAGCCCTCCAGCGAGGGCAGCGTCATCAAGAGGTGCAGGGCGACACCACGGTCTTGAGCCGCTCGGGCCGCATGCAGGGCGGCGACGCGACTCTGCGCAGAGCCGTCGATGCCCACGATCACTGGACGTGAGTCTGCCTGAGGGGCGAAACGCGCAGCCCCTTCTGCGACGTTGATCGCATAGTGCCGGGGCACCACAATAGTGGGGCAGTGCGCGTGGGCCGGCAAAGCGGAGGCCACCGAGCCCAGGATTCTTCCGAGGAATCCGCCGCGTCCCCTTGCTCCGAGAATCGCAAGTTCTGCCACCGTGGAGAGCTCCGCCAGCACAGCAGCAGCCTCGCCTTGTTCGGTCCGGTAGGTGACCTTGCCTGGGTAGGCCTGAAGGTACCTCCGGGCATCATTGAGGACTATTCCTGCCGCATCGATGGCGGCCTGAGTTTCGAACTTCTCCGGCAAGGCGCCGAGGGTGGTGTAGACGGGAATGGGGCCGCTGACCGCGGTGATCACCGTCAGCACACGTCGGCTGCGTTGAGCCTCCAGCGCGCCGTAGTGCAGCGCCAGAAGAGACCGGGTAGAGCCGTCGAAGCCGACCAGCACACCTAGGCCCTGGGCCGCGAGGTTGAAGGCGCGGGGTCGGGGAGCTGAGTGAGTGTCGATGTTCATGTCTTGCCTCCGTGAGGGGGAGAGCGTTGGGAACGGGGAAGGGATTGTCCGTTGCGTGGTCGCCGAGTCTGGTGCCATGGCTCGACGCGAGCTCTGAACTGGTACTCAAGGATCCGCGCTGCGTGACGGACCTCGCGGTCCGGGCTGCTCAGGGAACCGTTGTTGCTAAAGCCGGTTCGGCATACGGCTCGGGAGGGACCCGCCGAGGCCGCCTGTCATAGAAGTCCAGGAGCTGCGCACCAAGGCCGAAGAGGACCATCGCCAGCCACACCGCAATGTTCAGCCACGGAACATGCAGCGCGACGATCAGGATCACCCCGCCCACCAGTGCCATGACCACAGGGCGCTGAGAGTCCCGGAACACAAGGCGTCCGATGGCGTAGGAGCCGGAGGCGAATGTCGCCAGAGTCATCAGCGCCCATACCAAGATCCCAGCCAGGGCCAGCGGGGCCCCGATGATGGTGATCATGAGAAGCAGGAGCGCCACGGGAACCGCGACCGCCGCCACGAACCCCACCAGGAGCGCCTTCCACGGAGAACGCTTCAGCTGGTTCGTCACCTCCGTGAGTCGGCGCGGGAACACCAACACGGCGACCAACGTGATGAGGCTCAACGCGACCAGAGCGTAGAGCAGCCCGAGAGCCCAACCGAGGAAGACGCCCCAGGGTGAGGGCTCTGCCTCAGGAGCCGGATCGGGGGCGATGCGCTCGACCGAACCAGCGACCGCACCGTCAGTGATCGAGGCGCTCTGGTCGCTGTAGTAGGTCACGTCTCCACCGACGGACCCATCGATGGAGAAGTCTTCGGCGCTGATCACCAAGTCTCGCTCGATGCTTCCGTCGATGCTGACTTCACCGGCAGCACCGACGAGATCGGCTCCGAGGGACCCCTCCTCGGTGAGATTCACACTGGCGGCGAACACCGTGCCGCTGCGTTCAACCTCACCGCTGATGACCACATCTTGGGCTGCAAGACGCACGTTGCCATCGACTGTGCCGGTGATATTGATCGTCTGGGCCGCCACGATGACGTCGCCGGTGACGTCGCCGCTGACGGTGACGTTCTGGCCGGCCACGTAGACATCACCCTGGATCGTGTCTGAGACGTCGATGACGGAACCGCTGTAGAACTGTGGTCCCTCACCGTCGCCGTCTGTCACCTCGCTGGTGGTTGAGCTGGGTGTGGAGGGTGAGTTGATCGGTGTTGACGCTGCACCGAAGGCCCCTGCCGCAGACCCGATGAGCAGGACCCCTGCCATCACGGTGCTGGCGATAAGGCGCCCGGGCTTTATAGGTGCGCTCATGATTGGTGCCTCTCTCAGGCCATTGGGGTGAGTCATTGCGCGGGCTTTGAGAGACCTCGCGCGCTTGAGACACCACGGTGCTGCGAGATGGCCACGGAACGGAGCATCCTCGTCGACCTTCTCCGACCTCATTCTGTGGTGGAGAGCGAAGCGTGTGTAGGGCCTTTAGTCTCATCAGCCGCGGGGCGGGGAAGAGCCCGAGGGCGGGGGTCTAACCTTCGGAGTCTCCGACGCTCATCGTGGCGCCATAGACGGCGACCTGGGTGCGGCGGTCCATCCCGAGCTTCGCCAGCAGCCCTGAGACGTAGTTCTTCACGGTCTTCTCCTTCAGGCCCAGGCGGTGTCCGATCTGCCGGTTGGTGAGTCCTTCGGTGATGAGCGCCAGAACCTGGTTCTCCCGCAGGGTCAGGTCAACCCACGGGACGCGCGTGGACTTCTCCTGAGCCGCCGCCTGTGCCTGCTTGGTCAGGGATGAGTGCACCCGTTGGGCCAGGTCGCGGGTCACCAGGTTCTCACCCTGAGAGACTCGAAGGATCGACTCGATCAGATGCCGGCCTCGGATGTTCTTGAGCACATAGCCCGAGGCGCCGGCGACCACAGCGGCGATGCTTGCCGCGTCGTCGTCGTAGGCGGTGAGGATCAGGCAGTGGATCTCCGGGTGCGCCGAGCGGATCCGGCGGCACAGCTCTATGCCGTTGCCGTCCGGCAGATGGACATCCAGCACGGCGACATCGGGCAGTGTGGCTTTGATTCGGGCGAGGGTCCCGCGTGCGGTGGCAGATTCACCTACGACTTCCAGGCCTGGTTCGGCGTCGATGAGTCCGGCGATGCCGCTGCGAACGATCTCGTGGTCATCGACGAGGAAGACACGCGTCGATCTGGTCATGTGAGTCTCGGAGAGTTGACGGGGGCGTGCCAGCGGCTCCGGGTTCCTCCGGAGCTGCGGGGACATAGTTGGAAATCCCCTCCGTGGGCATGCGCCCTGGCCCTGAGGTTCTTGGTGCCGCTGTTGAGCACCGAGTTCGGGGAGATCCCTACCCCGTCATCGTCGATGGTGATCGTGATGTCGGTCTCTGTGGCGCTGACCTCCACCCAGACGGTCTCGGCGTGGGCATGGCGTGCGACATTGCTCAGCGACTCACGAAGGACAGCGACGGCGTCATCGGCGAGGGAACCTTCCAGGATCAGGTCGACGGGTCCGGTGAACGTCAGACGCGGAACCGTTGACAGAGTGGGTGAGAGTTCGGAGACGACCTCGAGGAGCTGGTGTCTGACATTCATCTGCGGTGCTTGAGTCTGGAGAGCGAAGATCGCGGTGCGGATATCGGCGATCGCCGCGTCGATCTGCGCCACGTGGGGCTCCAGCCGGGCTGCCTGCTGCGGATGGGCTGATGCCAGCGCTTGCAGTCCCATCCCGGCTCCGAAGAGTCTCTGGATGACATTGTCGTGGAGATCTCGCGCGATGCGGGACCTCTCTTCGACCATTTCCAGGTGCTCTCGGTCTACCCGTGCCCACGCCAGGGCAACAGCGAGACCAGCCTGGGTGGCGAACTCTGTGAGCAGCTCGAGATCATCTGCGCTGAAGCGCGGCTCTGTCGCGGAGCGGGTGGCGCATAGGGCGGCCACCCGGTCGCCGGCGACGACGAGAGGTACCGCGATCATCGACGCGCTGGGGATATCCTCGGCGAACGGAACTGGTTCGTCTGCCTCCAGGGGAGTGATTCCGGGCTCTCCATTCATGGCTCGTGAGAGGACACAGTCCATCCAGGGAACTGAGGCGCCCTCAAGCCGTGCCGCGCGTGCCCCCCGAGCGGTATCGACGAAGAGCGCCTGGCCCACCGCTTCGGAGACCACGACACTGACCAGCTGCGCCCCGGTGAGTGAAACCACGCTCTCCGCGAGGACCCCGAACACCTCGTCGCCTTCCGCATTCAACAGCCTCGCCGCGACGTCCCCCAGCGCGGCACTGAGCTCCTGTGCCCGGCGGGTTCGTTCGTACAGGCGTGCATTGTTGATCGCGGTCGCTGCGGTGGCCGCCAGCGCCTGAACCAGAGCCTCATCATTGGCGGTGAACGACTTCTCGGAGGAATTGGTGAGATAGAGGGCACCATAGGTGCCGCCGCGGATCATGATGGGGACCCCGAGGAACGCCTGCATCTCCGGGTGAGCAAGCGGCAGGCCGACGGAGCGAGGATCATCAGACAGGTTCCTGATCCTGATGGGCTCGCTCCCGGTCAGGACGGCGCCTAGAACGCCGAGTCCCCGTGGCGGGGCACCCATCTGCTCGACGAGCTCTGGGGACATCCCCACGTGGATGAACCGCTCTAATGCCCCTTCGTCATCTACCACGCCGAGGGCAGCGAATCTGGCGTCCACGAGGGTTCGGGCCGACTCTGCGAGGTGGCGGAGGACCTGGTCGAGGTCTAGGTCCTCTGTCACAAGCTGACTCGCCTCGAGCAGGCTCAACAGACCGTGATGGTCCGTCAGGAAGCGGTCACTCCGGACCGCACTGGCGTGGTTCGTCTCGCCCGCGTCGTCAACATGGCGATCTGGGAGCTCCGGAACGGAAGGGTGATCGAGCATGGAGACGGACTCATTACTGCCATCAGGGCCTATCCGGTGCGAAGGCGCCCTGAGGGCGATTTTGCGATTCACGACTTTGCAGGACGGTGCCCCTCGACTACAACACTGAACTGCGGCTGAAGGGAAGCGTCCGGGGCCGACTGGGGCCCAGGCGCTCAACGGGGCCGCCGTTTTGGAGCTGGGGTGACTCAGCTCTTCAACGTGTGGGGTCTTCGGTGCTCAACCTGGCGCCATAGACGGCAACCTGGGTGCGGCATGTCATGCCCAGCTTCGCCAGCAGGCCTGAGACGTAGTTCTTCACGGTCTTTTCCCTCAGGTTCAGCCGCTGCCCGATCTGCCGGTTGGTGAGGCCTTCCGTGATCAGTGCCAGGACCTGGGTCTCACGCAGGGTCAGCCTCACCTGTGGGTCCCGACTCGACTTCTCCTGCGCTGCCGCTTGTGTCTGCCTGGTCAGGGAGGAACGAACCCGGTTGGACAGATCACGGGTGACCAGCGTCTGCCCTTGGGAGACCTGGAGTATCGACTCGACCAGATGTCTGCCCCGCACATTCTTCAGCACATAGCCCGAGGCGCCGGCGACGACGGCGGCGATGCTGGCCGCGTCATCGTCGTAGGCGGTGAGGATCAGACAGGGGATCTCCGGGTGCGCCGAGCGGATGTGCCGGCATAGCTCTATGCCGTTGCCGTCCGGCAGATGGACATCCAGCACCGCGACGTCGGGCCGTGTGGCCGTGATCCGCTCGAGGGCACCCCGTGCGGTGGCCGATTCTCCGACGACCTCCAGACCTGGTTCGGCGTTGATGAGCTGGGTGATGCCGCGACGCACGATCTCGTGGTCATCGACGAGGAAGACCCGGGTCATGTGGAGCTCGGGGCGTTCACCGGGGCGTACCAGTGGGCTCTGGTGCCTCCGGAGCTGCGCGAGGTCAGCTGGAATTCGCCGCCATGAGCGCTGGCCCTGGCGTGCAGGTTCTTGGTCCCGCTGCGGCGGGACAAGGAGGAGGAGAGCCCCAGGCCGTCGTCCTCGACGGTGATGGAGACCTGGGCTTCTGCGGCGTTGATCTCTACCGAGACGGTCTCAGCCTGGGCGTGGCGTGCGACATTGGTCAGTGACTCCCGAAGCACGGCGACGGCGTCATCGGCGAGGGTGCCTTCCAGGATCAGGTCGACGGGACCGATGAAGACCAGACGGGGAATCGTGGAAAGCCTGGGGGAGAGTTCGGACACCACCTCCAGGAGGCGATGTCTGGCATTCTGTGTAGGTGCCTGAGTCTGCAGCGCGAAGATCGCGGTGCGGATGTCAGCGATCGCGGCGTCGATCTGAGTGACGTGTGTTTCGAGGGTGGCTGCCTGGGCAGGCCGCGATGATGCCAGGGCCTGCAGCCCCAGTCCCGTGCCGAAGAGCCGCTGGATGACGTTGTCGTGAAGGTCTCGGGCGATGCGGGCGCGTTCTTCGACCATATCCAGTCGCTGCCGCTCCACTCGGGACCAGGCAAGTGCCACAGCGAGACCGGCCTGGGTGGCGAACTCTGTGAGCAGTTCAAGGTGACCTTCGGTGAAGGGGGATTCCTCTGCGAAGCGGGTGGCGCACAGGGCGGCGACCCGGTCTCCGGAGATGACCAGAGGCACTGCCATGATGGAGGCGCTTGGGACATCACCGATGAAGGGAGCCGGCGCGTCCCCGTCCCTCGGCGTGATGCCGGGCTGTCCCTTCATTGCGCGGGAGACGACGGAGTCGGTCCACGGCATGGTGGTGCCTTCGATCGAGAATGCGCCCTCTCCTCGAGCCGTCTCGACACGGAGCTTGCTGCCGACGGCTTCGGAGACCACGACGCTGACCAGTTGTGCCCCGGTCAGTGACGCAACGCTCTGGGCAAGCACGCCGAAGGCGTCGGTATCGGGTGATGCCAGCAGCGCGGAGCTGACCTCACCCAGTGCGGCGCTGAGTTGCTGTGCCCGTTGCGCCTCGCCGTAGAGTCGTGCGTTGTTGATCGCAGTAGCCGCTGCCGTCGCGAGCTCCTTGACCAGTTCCTCGTCCTCTTGGGTGAAGGGACCGCCGGATCGGTTCGTGAGATAGAGATTCCCGAAGGTCACTCCGCGGATCTTGATGGGCACGCCCAGGAAGGTGTCCATCGGTGGGTGATGCTCGGGAGAGCCGACTGCTCGAGGGTCTTTGTTGAGGTCCGTGAGTCTGATCGGGCATGAGGTGTCGATGACGGCGCCAAGGACCCCGTGGCCCTCGGGAAGATGACCGATCTTCGCCACCAGCTCTTTTGGCATTCCGACGTGAATGAACTGCTCCAGCTGACCTTCCGGGTCAATGACGCCCAGTGCGCCGTATTGCGCATCCACCAGGGTGAGTGCGGATTCGGCTATCTGACGCAGCACATTCGAGAGGTCCAGTTCGCCGGTGACCAGGAGGCTTGCCTCCCAGAGGCCGCGCAGGCCCGGCTGCGCACCCATCATCCGGTGATCTTGCGCATCGACCTGCGGATTCGAGTTTCGGCGTTCGGTTTCCGGCCGGGGTGCTGAATCTGAGCGTGGAATGAACACGATTAAACCCATCATTATACCAAATAGCCATACAGTGTATTTTGATATTTAAAGAAGAATTATGAAATTATGATGCGGGCGGTTCCAGGGATCGCCCCGGAGTCCAGGTGTCTGGTTCGAGATTTCAACCGGGGCTGCCATCTCGATCGTGGTCCCATTATGTCTGGAGGACCCTCCGGAGAGTCTTCGAAATCATGCGTTGTATTGATCGAAAAGACTTCACTAGGGTCCTAAGACTCTACTTCGAATGGTGCGCAAGCGCATACGGTCCGCTTATGACTCCTCCACGTGACGCAAGTGAGCCCCGCACGCCGGCTGTTCTGGTCGGGATCGATGGTTCGGAAGACAGCGAGCGAGCCTTTCGAGCAGGGCTCAGGATGGCTGAGCGCCGTGGATTGCCGCTGAGGTTGGTGGGCACCTTCGCTCGCCCGGTGGTGAGCGACGCCTACGCCATCCCGCTGATGGGTGAGTTCGTCGAGACGGCGCTCAAAGAGACCCAGAAGATGCTCGACGGCTACGCGGCACAGGCAGAACAGTCGGGGATCGAGGTCACCACCCACGCGGTCGAAGGCGACCCGGGCGCGACACTGGTCGATGAGAGTCGCTTCGCCGAGCTGGCAGTCGTGGGAAAGCGTGGACGGAACAGATTCGCAGGTCGAGTCTTGGGCAGCGTCTCGGCCAAGCTGTCCGCGCACGGAGGCTGCCCGACCCTGGTCATTCCGGCCAAGTGGGAGAGCGAGTCCGCCGAGGAGCTGCTTGCCCCATCGCAGGAGCATCCGCTCGGGGATGGGATGGCGGCCGAGCCCCTGACTCAGATGGAGGAGTCCGCCCCGAGAGAGCATTCCCGTCGTGAGTTCGCCAACGTGGCGCAGGAGCTCAACTTCGACTCCGAGGTCGTCGTCGGCGTGGACAGCTCCTCAGGCCAGGTCGTGGACCTGGCGGCGCAGACCGCGCAGCTGCTGGAGCGGCCTCTGACCCTGGTGTCGGCGGCTCCATTGAATGCCAAGGGTCATTGGTACCCCAACACGGTCGAACACAATCTTGAGCTCCCGAATCTGCGTCGGCCCTATATCGAGAACCTCCAGAAGCTGGTCCTTGAAGTTGGGGAGAAGTTCCCGGCGCTCAGCGTGCGGTGGCAGTTCTTCGATGGCTCACCAGCAGGCGTGCTCTCCGAGGCGTCCAGGACCGCCGAGCTCGTGGTGATCGGCACCCGAGGTCATGGCGGGTTCGCGGGCCTGCTGCTGGGCTCGGTGAGTCAGGCAGTCCTGAACCGTTCGGCCTGTCCCGTCCTGGTCGTTCCGACCTCAAAGGTTGAAGGTTCCCGGGCGAAGCTGCGAGTCGGGACCACCCGGTCAGATGCATGAGCGGATCGCCCCACACGGTGGAGCCCTCCTTGGCGATGGGCTCCAGAGCAGAAGCCGCCCGCTCCGCGGTCCTGGAGATTTGGAAGCTGCAGAAAGAGAGATCGGCTGATGCTGTTTGAACACGCAGAGAATGAGCCAGTGCTCATCCTCGATGCTGACCAGATCTGGAATCTTCTGGAGACCGCCAGTCACGGGAGACTCGTCCTCGTGGTGGGATGGAGGCCAGACATCTTCCCGATCAACTATGCGGTGGCCCCCGACCGCACCCTCATCTTCCGAACTGCGCCGGGAACCAAGCTGGCCGAGCTTGCGATCAACGAAAAGGTGCTGTTCGAAGCGGATCAGATCTCCTCAGACGACGCTTGGTCCGTGACGGTCCGCGGAGAAGCGCATTGGCTGCAGAACTCGGCGAGTATCGAACAGGCAGAGGCGTTGGGTCTGCGACCGTGGGTTCCCACCGTGAAGGACCACTACGTGAGCATCACCCCCACGGAGGTCAGCGGCCGACACTTCCAGTTCGGCCCGCATCCGGAGCGCGAGCTGGGAGAGGGCTCCGAGGGCGGCTGATCCACCATCGCTGGACCCCGGGTATCCGGATCTCCGATCGCGGCTGACGCTTTTCGGATGTGGGTGCATACGGGGTGAGCGGGCTCGCCTGGCGCTCAGCTGGGCGGGTGCCCCGCTGGGTGGGCATCATCCAGCTGATTCAGTACCGCACGGGGTCAGGTCGATGGCTGCTCGCCAGAGGTGGGCGTTCGGTGTCGGCGATCGCCCCTCCCGAGTGATTGATGACACCGGTGAGACCTGAGAGCTGCGCCATCTTGCGTTGCCGGGTGGCTCCGGTTCCCTGGGCCAGGAACAGCTCCAGCCCGGAGCGGACCAGTTCTTCGTCGCCGAACTCGACCAGGTAGGGCCATGCCTGATTGAACGCCTGCCACACCACCACGTCGGCGAGGACCGGAGCCCCGGTGAACGGGTCGAGCAACCGACTGCTGAGGCCGAATTTCGCGGCCTGCCAATGAGCGACGTCCAGGAGCTCAGGTTCAGGTTGAACCCGCGAGGGTTGGTCGATCGCGGCGCAGACCAGCGCTCGGATCAACGTTGCAAGAACCACGGCGTCGAGCACCTGGAGCTGAACGTCGCAGGCTCGAATCTCGATCGTCGGGTGAAGCTGCGAGAGCCGGGCCAACCAGCTGATGCCACCGCGGTCGGCCACCACATCGGAGTTCACCAGAGCATCGATCCGATTCTCATAGTCGGTGAAATCACGGAAGGCAGGTGGCACCCCGTTGACCATCCAGCGCCGGTAATGGATGGATCGCCAGCTGGCGAAGCCAGAGTCGAGACCTCGCCAGAAGGGCGAGTTGGCGCCCAGCGCGGTCAGCAGTGGAAGCCACCGGCGAATCCCGTTCAGTGCTCGGATTCCGGTCTCGGGATCTGGGACGCTGACATGGACGTGCATCCCGTTGATGTATTGATCAGCAGCAATCCCTGGTGCCAGATCTGTCATCTGCCGGTACCGGGGGTCGTTGCTGACCGCGGCGCCGAACTCCGCAATGGTGGGAGCGGTCCCGATGGGCGCGGCAATCAGTCCGAACCCTTCCGCCACGGATGCGAGGTTCTGTCTAAATCTCAGCAGAGCCGTGGTGGCAGCTGGCGCGTCCTGCAGCACTGCAGATGCGTGCTCGACCTGACAGGAGAGCCATTCCTGAGAGGTTGCGCCCTGGCCCGGCCTGATGTCCTGCAACGCGTTGGATTGGTGCACGGTCGGGGTGGCGGGCAGCATCAGCTCCCGGTCGATGAGCAAGAACTCTTCCTCGATCCCCATCGACACCGCGGGGGAGAGACGAGCGAAACTCTCAGACATCACTCGGGACCGCTGGTTCGGGGGATCGGGATGACTCTTTATGAGGGCAGGCGAGTGTCGGGCCTCTCGAGATCCTCCCCAGGGCGGGGCATGCGAGGAGGTGCAAGGGTGGAGATGTCACCGTGATGTCCTATCCATGTGATGTCGGAGTGGTTCAGCGCCGGCGGATCTTGAGGCGATTGTCGACGTGGGTCACGGCCGGGGAAGCCGCCACCGCGAGCCCGGCCTGTTTCCTCTCGTCTCGAGACTTCACGAATCCTCGGAGGACGGCGGTGCTTTGGACCCGGGTGACGAAGACTCGGCTTGCAGGGGGTGAAAGTGCGCGGCTCAACGGACTCCCAGGTCCGACGCTGAGGATGGCGGGGACCGATGGGGGCACCGCGTCGCAGAAATCTGAACCAGAGCCCCCGGCGCTTCGAGCTCGACGGGCGAACGTATCTCATGGTCGGTGACGGGCGTCGCGCCCGGCCCGGTAGTCCTCATAGTTGTAGCCCTTCAATCATTGCCCGCGTCTTGTCTTGTGGCTCCACCGTCGTATTGTTTGCGCGATCTGTGCAGGGCCATTGGTCCCGCACGCTCGACCCACACCCCCATCCGCACCCGCACCTGCACCCGCACCGTGCACTGCAGGGTCCATTCGCTCTCTGCTTCCTGGCCCGGAGGCGAAGTCCCGGGCGTGTGCCCTGCACGCTGCGCTGGGGATAGCATGTGGACACCAGACGGGTCTGACACCCCATGGAAAAGGAGTCCCGCATGACTGGTCGTGTTGAAGCGGTTGTTTTCGATGTTCTGGAGACTCTCCTGGACCTGGACCCTCTCGGTGCCAGGCTTGAGGAGGTCGGGCAGCCTGCCTCGGTGCTGGGTCCGTTCTTCATGCGGTTCCAGCGGGACGCTATGGCGTTGACGCTTGCCGGTGATGTCGCAGACTTCACCCGGACGGCTCGTCAGTCGCTGCGCACCGAGACTAAACAGGCGCTGTCGGATACGGATATCGACTACGTCATGGGAGCTTCGCCAGCGTTCAAGCCTTCCCCGATGCACTCCCCGCGCTGCGCAAGCTCTCCGAGGCCGGGATCACGGTCGGCTGTCTGACTGTCGGTGATCCGGAGAACACCCGTTCGTTCTTGGCCGGAGCGGGACTCGAGTCCTATGTGGACGAGGTGGTGACCTCAGATTCAGTGGGAGTGTGGAAGCCTGCACCAGAGGTCTACCACCACAGCGCGAAGGCGCTGAATTGCGAGATCGATCGCATGGCGCTGGTGGCGGTGCACGCATGGGACTGCCACGGCGCCAAGAAGGCCGGGGCCCTTGCAGGCTGGTGCTCGCGGCTCGAGGGTGAGCCCGGTGAGGTCTTTCTCCCGGCCGACGTCCGCGGCGAAGACCTGATCGACGTCGTCGACGGGCTGCTGGCCCTCTAGCTCCTGAGGTGAGCGGGTCGCTACGCCCCGCGTGCGATCGAGTCTCGCCCCATGGCGAGTCAGGAGCCGCAGCGAACAGCGCGCCTCAGGGGATATCTGCCGGGAGGGAGCGCCCGGGGGCGCGGATCGCGGACTGTCGTTCCCATAATGCGCCGGTGACCCGCCACAGGACATCGGTCGCCGTCGTCACATCCTCCTGTGGGAGTCCGTGGGTGGCTCGTGCCACCATAGCGATGAAGTCGGCGTGGATCGCAGAGATGGTCCGGTGTCCCTCGCTGGTCAGCTGCAGTCGCACGCTGCGCCGGTCCTCCGGCTGGGCGACGCGTTGAAGAAGCCCCGCGTCGACGAGGCGTCTTGAGATGCCGGTGACCGCTCCGCTGCTCAAAGCGAGATGGCCAGCCAGCTCCTTGGGGGTCAGGTCTCCCGACTCGGCAACGCGGAAGAGGCCTCGGAGGTCCGTGGGGGAGAGGGAGTGCTCCTCTGCGAGGCGCTGCCGCTCTTCCTCCAAGCCCCTCAGGAGGTGGATGGCAGCGTTGGGAAAGCCTGTCAGCGCATGCCTGTCTTGCTGGTCCTGGGCCACCTGCTCCTCCTATCGAGACTATGACATGTTCGCTACGCGTTCGGACATCGTGTTTCGCCTGATCCTACGACAGCAGGATGGCCGAGAGTCGATATATAGTTTAGTATCTAAGATACCCACTGAAGTATCGCCGCGGCCTGCAAAGTGGAGCGCGGCCTGTCCGATGGAGGACCCGTGATACCCGAATCCCTGACACAAGGACAGTTCGACACCGTCTACAACTTCCTGTCCCTGGTCATCGCCTCGCAGCTCTTCACTGCCCTGTTCCTGCTCATCTGCTTGCCCCGGATCCTGCCCCGCTACCGGCAGGCCATCACCGTGGCCATCGTGGTCTGCGGCATCGCGGCATACCACTACCTCCGCATCTTCGACTCCTTCAAGGATGCCTTCGTCACTGACGCCGTCGGTGGCGACGGCATCTACACCCAGGCGGCAGGTGCCTCGTTCAACGAGGGCTACCGGTACGTGGACTGGCTCTTGACGGTGCCACTGCTGCTGGTCGAGCTGATCGCGGTGCTCGCATTGGCCCGAGCCTTGCAGTCCAAGTTGCTGTGGCGGCTGGTTCCTGCCGCGGTCCTGATGATCGCTCTCGGGTATCCGGGTGAAATCAGCGACGACAACATGGTGCGGGGGATCTTCTTCGGGCTCTCGATGATCCCGTTCCTGTATATCCTCTACGTGCTGTTCGTCCAGCTGACCGCCTCGCTCGACCTGCAACCGGCGGGTGTCCGTCGTTCGCTGAGCAATCTGCGCTGGCTTCTGCTGGGCAGCTGGGCGGTCTACCCCATCGCCTACCTGCTGCCGATGCTCAATGTCTCTGGGGCGGATGCCTGGGTTGGCATGCAGATCGGGTACTCGGTGGCTGATATCACTGCCAAGGCTGTATATGCGCTGATCATCTACCGGGTGGCCCGGATCAAGTCATTCGCGGAAGACCCCGCCTTCGCGGAGCGTGAGATGTCCCACGGCGCCTTCGCGAGGGAAACCGTCTGACGCCGGCATGATTGACCGCGTGGTGGCCCTCCAGCAAGTCGGGCAGCAAGGCACGACATGCTGGGGGCGACTGCCTCTCGGGGGTTGCCCGCAGGTCAAGATGCCACCTCTTCATGCGGCAACCCCGAATGGCATTCAGCGGCTTGGGGGGAGATGTAGGACCCGGTCGAGCCTTTGCAGGGTCTCGCTTCGGTGTGAGGCCACGAGTACTGTGCCTTCATAATCCGCGATGACGTTAGAAATGATGCGTTCGGTCTCCGAGTCCAAGCTGGCAGTCACCTCGTCAATGAGAAGGATCTTTGGTCTCCGGATGAGGGCGCGGGCAAGGCAGAGCCGGGCTTGTTGTCCCCCTGAGAGCCGCAGGCCGTTTTGACCGATATGGTCCTCGAGGGTGACCCACTCCAAGGCCTTCACCCTGTCCAGTACAGCCAGGAGTTCGGCGTCGCGTATCGGATCGGCACCTCGCAACAGGTTCTCCCGCACCGTTCCGTGGAACAGGGTGGCATCCTGGTCGACAACGGCGATGGCTTTTCGAAGGCAGGGATCTTCGATGTTTCTCAGAGAGATCTCTGCGCCGGATCTGGGGACGAGCTCGATGCTGCCATGGGTGGGGTCCCAGAGACGAGCAGCCAAGGTGATGACGGTGCTCTTCCCCGACCCGGAGGGACCGGCGATGCCGACATGTTCCCCGGCCGTGACTTCTGCAGACCAGGAGGAGAGCACGTCGGTCTGGTCGTCATAGCTGAAGGACACGTGCTTGAAGCGCAGTCCCAATGGCCCTGACGGGAGACTCTTGGACCCCGGGGAGCGGTCAACGGCTGGGGGCCGCTGGATGCCGTGTGCGACTCGGTCGGCGCTTGCTGTGAGCGGATGCAGCTGAGTCACCGTGGTGGTCGCCTCAGTGACGGCAGTGACGCCGGCCAACGACAGAGCGATCAAGGCCGGAAGAGCGGCTGCGGTGAATCGAGGTTCGTTCGGATCGCTGAAGAGGCCCGCGGCCGAGGCGCTGGTCGCGATGACTCCCATCATGACGGCAGTCACGGTGAGATCGCGGATCGCTGTGATGAGTTCAGCGAGAAGTGCGCGTCTGCGGCTGATAGCCGTGGCTCGGTCGGTGGTGGCGAGAGCTTCAGCGGTGATGGGGCGGATGAGTCCGAAACTGAGGACTTCTCGCAACGCTCCGAGCGCGTCGACGAGCTCGGTGGAGAGCTGGTTGCGGAAGAGCTGTTCCTTAGCTCCGAGATCGCGCATGCTGCGTCTGCCGAGCAGGACGCTTGCCGCGATCGTGATCGCTCCTATGGTCATCACCAGTCCGGCTTCGGGGAGAAGGGAGGCGGTTGGTGAAAGGGTGGTGAGGAAGACGGTGAGGGAGGTCGCGATTTGAGCGAGGTGTGGGCGTAGAAGAATTCCAGCTTCTCGATGTCGTCCATGACCACGCTCGCGGTCTCTCCGGAGTGTTCTCGGCGTCGGGCGGGAACACTGTGCGAGTAGGAGTCGAAGAGCGCCATGCGCAGACGCGCCAGAACCCGGTAAGCCAGGGCATGGGAGATGTCCATTTCTCTCCACGTCAGGATCGTCCTGGCCAAGACCAGTCCGATGAGTGTCACCCACATGGTTGGACCGGGAGGGCTCGCCTCGACGATGGCGTGGCCTACGGCCCAGGCGGTGAGCACTACGATCGCGGTCAGCGTGAGCGCACTGGCGGTGCCGATGAGGTAGCTGGTGATCATGCCCCGTCTTTCAGCGCGCAGCACGGGGAGCAGCGAGAAGAAAGCGTTGGGTGAGGAAGGGTGTATCACGGGACGATGCGATCCACATGGTCATTGTCCAAGTGCAGGACGGATTCGACGTCGAGAAGACTTTCGGGACGGTGGCTGATCATCAGGACGATCCGGTCGGCTGCGACCCGGTGCAGGGTGTGGATCACTTCAGCGGCCCGGACAGCATCCAGGGCACTGGTGGGCTCGTCCACCAGCAGAACGGGTCGTCGGGCAAGCAGCGCCCTGGCGAGTGCAAGCCTCTGACGCTGTCCGCCGGAGAGGCTCAGCCCTGCTTCGGTGACCTCCGTGTCGAAACCCCGCGAGAACGAGAGGATCTCGTCGAGGATTCCGGATGCCGCGCAGGCGGTTTCGAGTTCGGTGTCGGAACGCGCACCAGTGACAGTGAGATTCTGGCGGATGGTGCCGGTGAAGAGGACCGGACGTTGAGACACCACGGCGAGGTCGTTGCTGTGCAACGTTTGGCCATCGAGCAGGATCTCACCGCTCTCAGGGGTCAGGAACCCCAAGAGGAGATCAAACAATGTCGACTTGCCGGCCCCGGATGTGCCCACCACAGCGCTGAGGGTTCCCCGGCTGACTGTATGTGTGATGTCTTCGAGCACCGGGAGGTCTGTGCCTGGGTAGCGGTAGGTCAACGCCTGGATGCGGAGTTCTCGGGCTGTAGCTGGAGATTCTGACCCGATCGGAGTCTCCGGCCGGGCATGTTCTTCGGATCCGTTGAAGGCGCCCAGCCGAATGAGTTCGGGCACGGCTGTCAGGCCCATGAAGCCGGCGTGCCAGTGCCGGGAGAGATCGCGGATCGGACGAAACGCCTCAGAAGCCAGGAGGAGGACCAGATACGTCTCCAGTGCTGGAGGCTGTCCGGTGGTTGCGTGGAGGGCCGCTGTGGTTCCGGCCGCGACTACTCCGGCCTGAATGGCGAAGTCCGTCACGCCGGTTTCTGCCAGAGATACTCTCATCACCCGTTCTGTCGCGGAACGGAGCGCTTCTGATCGGTCGTGGAGACGATGCCGAGTCTCTGGCACGGCACCAAGGACGCGAAGGGTGGCCATGCCGCGCAGGGATTCCAGGAGGTCTGCGCTCAGATCCTCGTAGGAATCCCAATGGTTGAGTCCCCGCCGGGCTGCGACCTTCTTCCACAGCAATGGTCCCGTGAGCGCCAGTACAACCGCGAGTCCTACCCATACCCCAGCCCACGGGTTCAGGATTGCCACGGTGATCACGACCAGTGGGCAGGCGAGGACCACTTGGGCGGTGGCCGGGATGTACTTCGACACGTAGGCGTCGGTGCCATCGATCCCATCTCCGAGGCTGGCTCTGATGGCACCGTCTCGGGCAGTGGTGTCATGGAGGCGCGGGGCCACGAGGGCAGCGGGGATCGCTTGTTCTCGGAGGCGACGCCGGACGAGTCCTCCGAGTCTGGCCGCGGAAGAGGCTTGCACAAGAGACAGCAGCAGGCGGAGCACAGCGATTCCGAGAATCATGCCGAGTGCGAGCCACACCTCGTCGGTCTGCCCGCTGATCACACTTGCGAGGGTCCAGGCGATGGCGAGGGCTTGAGCCGCGTGTGTCGCGAACACCAGGACGAGCCAGATGATGCTCCAGGCAAGAGGAGCGGGGAACTTCGCGGCCTCGCGCCAGAGTTCAGGGACGATCATCATGAGCTGGCACTCACTGTAGAGTAATTGCTAACGAGAAGCATTTGCAATACGGTAGCCGAGTGCTTCTTCGCTTCCCAACTCGTGTGGCCTGTGGCTCCCTTGAGGCGTCTCTTGGACCTTGCACTCTGTGAAGACTTCCCTGAGTCTCAAGTTCATCCGGAGTCGCAACGGAGCTCGATCCGATGTGCCCTTGGAAGACCAAAATCCCGACGCGAATCGACCACCTCGGCGAGGTCAGCTGGCGACGAGAATCCTCGTCCCGACCCTCTCCGTCCTCCTGGTTGCAGTCGTGGTGGTCTCCACCAGTGTCGGAACAATCCCCGTAGCCCCCCTCGAAGCGATGAAGATCATCGTGGGGCACATGGTTCCAGGTATGCCCTGGATGAGCGATGGGACCCTGACCCCCTTGCAGGACAGCGCCGTGTGGCAGTTCCGGCTGCCACGGATCCTCTTAGCTGCCCTGACTGGTGCCGCCCTGGCCCTGGCGGGGGCACTGCTGCAAGCCGTAGTGCACAACTCCCTGGCGGAGCCCTACATTCTGGGAGTCTCCGCGGGGGCAGGAGTTGGGGCGGTGTCGTTCATCGTCCTCGGCGTCGGTGTCAGCTCCTTAGGCATCGGGGCCTCAGCCTTCGTGGGGGCGCTCATCGCGACAGCAGCCGTATACCTGTTGGCGCGGAAGAACGGCCGGATCGCTCCGCAGCGCCTGATCCTGGCCGGGGTCGCGCTGGGGTCGCTGTTCAGCGCCATCACGAGTTATCTGACGATCTCCACCGACGCCCAGAACGTCTTCAGCATCATGTTCTTCCTTCTGGGATCCGTCTCGGCCGCCACGATGCAGAGTCTCGCCCTGCCTGTCGTGGCCCTGGTCGGAGTAGGGATCTTCACGGCGTTGCGCGCCCGGGCGCTGAACGCGTTGCTCGTCGGGGATGACGCGGCCAGCTCCTTGGGCATCAACGTCAACAGGCTCCGCACCACAGTGCTCATCGCAGCGGCCCTGCTCACCGGCGCCGTCGTCGCGGTATCGGGCGGCATCGGATTTGTCGGGCTGATCATTCCTCACATCGCACGCATCATCGTGGGCTCGGACCACCGCAGGATGCTCCCCGTGGCAGTCCTCTCCGGGGCCGTGTTCCTCACCACCTGTGACCTGCTGGCCCGGACACTGGCAGCTCCGTCAGAAATCCCACTGGGAGTGCTCACCGCCCTGGTCGGCGCACCCTTCTTCCTCTGGCTGCTGCGCCGCGACCGTGCCGACAGCGTTGGGGGCGGACGATGAAGATCACGGTTGAGCACCTCGACGCCCACCGCGGCGGGCGCAGGGTCATCAAGGACGTCTGCCTGGAAGTTCCCACTGGCGCGGTCCTTGGCCTGATCGGCCCCAATGGCAGCGGAAAATCCACGCTGCTGCGTGCCCTCTGCGGCATCGACACCCCCTCCGGGGGCACCGTCCGTTACGACGGCATTCCGATCGCCAGTCTTGGCCGGCGGCAGCTGGCCCAACGGGTGGCCTTCATGACCCAGGAGCACAACGAAGAGTTCGACATGCCCGTTTTGGAACTCGTGCTTCTGGGTCGCATCCCTCACGGCAAGGGCTTCGGACGGGACTCGGATGCCGATATCGCCCACGCGCAGCGGGCCTTGGATCAGGTTGGAGCGCGGCATCTAGCCCAGCGGTCGTTCTCGGCCCTCTCCGGGGGAGAGCGACAACGGGTCCTATTCGCCCGGGCCTTGACGCAGGACACTCCGGTGTTGGTGCTGGATGAACCCACGAATCACCTGGACATCGCGCACCAGCTTGAGCTCCTCGATCTCATCCGCGCCACAAACCGGACGGTGATGATCGCTCTCCACGACCTCAATCTCGCCGCCCGCAGCTGCGACGAGATCGCGGTTCTGGCAGACGGATCGCTGGTCAGTCACGGTTCTCCCGAGGACGTGCTCGGCACTGAGCTCATCCGCCGTGTCTTCACCGTGGAGTCCACCGCCGTGACCCACCCCGCGACGGGTCAGCCTCACTTCCTCTTCGACGTCCGCACACCGCGAGATGAACCCCAGCAGAGCAACGCTCTGACCACCACTCCGAAAGGACTCTCCACACCATGAACACCGTCCCCGCCACCGCTTCACGATCACCACGGTCCAGGGCTCTCACCGCCTCCGCCGCGCTGGCGGCGCTGCTGCCGCTGACCCTCGCCGGGTGTGGGGGAGGCGTCTCCTCAGACGGCGCTGAGACCTCTGAGACCACGGCGGCCGATGAGACCGTCGCCGTCGAGAACTGCGGACGAGAGCTGTCCTTCGACGCCGCGCCCACCAGTGTGGTCGGGATGATGCCCTCCCAGACCGAGCTCCTTCTGCGTCTCGGAGTCACTGCAGAGTCGCTCGTGGGGCAAGCCCAGACCGAGACCTCACCACTGCCCGAGGATGTTGCCGACCAAGCCAGTGATATCCCGGTGCTCAGCACAGACATGCCACCCGCCCGAGAGGATCTGCTGGCGACCAGCCCGGACTTCGTCGTCTCGCCGACTGAATATGAGTTCACCGCAGAGCAAGGCTTCGCGAGTCTCGACCAGTTGGCCGATAACGGTGCACAGGCTTACGTCGCGACCGGAGGTTGTGCTGATCGGCGCAACACCGCAGAGGTCACCGACGTCATGACCGACATCACCAACCTGGGCGAGATCATGGGTGTCCCGCAGGAGGCCGCGGCACTGAACGACGACGCCGAGGCTCGTCTGGCTGCCGTCGAGGACGCGATCGCGGAGCAGGACCGGCTGTCGGTCGCACAGGTCTACGTCGAAGGCAACTCCTTGGGCGCCATCGGGGCGGGGGTTGAGGCAGACATCATTCTCCAAGCCGGAGGGGAGAACGTCTTCGATCCCGACGCCCCCGAATTTGAAGCGTTCTTCGCCACCGAGGTCAACCCCGAAGAGATCATCGAACGAGACCCGGAAGCGATCGTCTTCGGCACTTCGGGGCCCGAGAATGAGGAACAGACCCGGGAGTACCTGACCACTACATTCCCCGGTACCCCCGCGGTGGAGAATGATCGGCTGATCGCGGTAGACCAAAGTGATCTCTACCCGGGAACGCTGGGCAACATCGATGCCGTGGAGACCATCGCCGTCGAGCTCTACCCCGAGGCGTTCTAGGAGGTCCCGGTCGCGACGCTGGCCGCCTCGATCACGGGGTGCTTGTTGCCGTCGATCGAGGCGGTCTTCTTCTGCGGTGACGGGCCCCGCGGATCTTGTCACAGGGGTCAGGCGCTGACATGGGAGTGACATTTCGCTGAGACGTGGTCTGTCTCACGAACTTGTCACAATCCTCAGAAGAAGTCGTTCCTGAGGGTCTACATCAACGGATTCGCAACCTTCTGCCTCGACCGCAGCTGATTGGTCGTGCCGGACGCGACCGCCGATAGCAGCAGTCAAAGTGCTCTGACTGTCTTCCATAGAAGCAATACAGTGCACTGATCGGGATCGTGTGCAACGGAGGAGCTTCGATTCCGATGAGGCCTCTTGAATGTGAAGTAAATGCCCGGCGTCGTCATGATTCTCCTATGGTTTGAGTCTCTCTGGAAGTAGGGTTCAGTGCATGGTTCACTCGTGATCATGGGATGAGGATTTGGATGCGAAGCTCTACCTGCCGATCTTTTGTTGCCTGGCCGATGTCACCCGCAAGGGGAGCGAGCCCATGTTGAGTCCGCAGGGTCGAGGCGCCCTGAGTGAAGCGGTCCTGGAGTCGATGCGTTCGGGGAAGACGTCTCACCTGGTTGACGCGCCAGAACCGGATGGTGCCGAGGATGCTCAGCTAGCGCTGTGGGTCCTCTACGAGCAGCATTACCGAGGCTTCGAGGACGTCTCGGGGGAACTGGAGTGGGATCCGCACCTCATCAGCGTCCGACGTGGCCTCGAGCAAGACTTTGAGCGGACCCTGCGCGCCCGAATGCCCGAGGTGCCGAGAGAGGGTGACTTCGCTGAGACGTTCTTCGCGTTCGTGGCTGAGCACGACGGCCCGTCGCTGGCGACTCACGTGCAACGGAAGGCGACCGAGGATCAAGTGCGCGAGCTGCTGCGGCACCGTTCGATCTACCATCTGAAGGAGTCGGATCACACCACATGGGTGATTCCGCGGCTGTCTGATCGGGTCAAGGCCGCCGTCATGGAGCTGCAGTTCGATGAATACGGCGATGGTGACCCGAATCGTCTCCACGCCCACCTGTTTCGCCGCGGCCTGGCGGACAGCGGCCTGGATTCTGGTTACGGGGCATACATCGACGAGGCGCCGCTGGAGGTCCTCGAGGAGAACAACGCGATGTCCCTGTTCGGCCTCAACCGTCGGCTGCGTGCCGCGTCCCTAGGCTTCCTGGCAGCGTTCGAAGCCACCAGTTCCGGCCCGTCGCGCCGGATGGCAGGCGGTCTGGAGCGGCTTGGCTTCCCTGCGTCCATGATCGGGTACTACACCGAACATGTGGAGGCTGACGCGGTGCATGAGCAGCTGGCTGTGCGCACGATCTGCGGAGCCCTCCTGGAGGAGGAGCCGGAGCTGCACGATGACGTCTATCTCGGCGCCTGGACCTCGCTGGACCTAGAAGACCGCTACGCCGCGAGGATGCTGAAGCAGTGGGCGGCATGAGCGAGAATCCCGAACCTGGCCGCCCGGATGTGATCTTCTGTCCCAATGGACCGATGCTGCTGCGAGGTGATCATGTGGTTCGGGACGAGGACGGCGACGATCACCGGACAACGCGTCCGGTCAGCGCCGTCTGCCGGTGCGGCGGATCGAAGATCAAGCCCTGGTGTGATGGCACGCACAAGGCCATGCGCAAGCCTTCACGTGACTGAGCAGGCTGGTATCAGCGGGTGATCCGCACCAGCACGCCACGTTCGTAGACGCGGGTCTCGACCACTCGCACGGAGCCTGACAGAGACTCTGCGGCATAGGTCGCGATCGTCTCCGACTGTGCGGTGTTCCCGAGCTGGAGCAGCCCGGAACCGCCTGCGGAGAGATGGCGGTCGATGAGATCGACACAGGTGCGCGCGAGGTCGAGGCCGTCGTCCCCGCCGTCAATGGCGAGGATCGGGTCCTCGGGGAACATTGAGGTGTCCGCTGAACGAACCCACGGTGGATCAGCCACGATCAGACTGAACCGCTCTTCCGGAGTCAGGGCTGTGTCAATCCCGTTGAGCCGAAACTCGACCCTGGACTCCAGGCCGTTCGCAGCGGCGTTCTCCTGGGCGAACTGTTCTGCGACCGGGTTGACGTCGACCATGACGAGGTGGCGGTTCGAGCTGAGCACGGAACCGAGCCCGATGTGCCCGACGCCGGCGCAGAGCTCCAGAACCGGGCCGGGCGGTGCGTCGAGCAGCAACTCAGCGGCCCACCCAGACTGGGCCTCGGTCCAGGGCCTAGGTTCCAGCACTCGGTCATCGAACGAGATGGCGAGGCCGCGGAAGGTCAGGTGTCTCATGATCTCCATTGTCTCCCAATCGGGTCCTGGTCAGTGTCGGATCCTCAGGTTCCACAGAAGGTTCGGTAGGGACCGAAGCTCGCCGGTGGCGGGGACGCATAGCGAGAGTAGCCTTCGCGCTCGCGGTAGGGATCCGTCACGACCTCCAGCAGCTGGTGGAAAGGTGAGAAGTTGCCGTCGGTTGCCGCGTCGAGGGCTTCCTCGACCAGGTGGTTTCGCGGGATGTAGACAGGGTTGACCCTGGCCATCTGATCAGCATCCGGGGAGAGCTCGCGCCAGCCCTCCAGCCAGGCATCGAGCGCCTCGAGATTGAGGGCCTGCTCTCGAACAGGTTGTACGTCACCGGAGGTAGCGTGGTTGAGTGCCCGGAAGAACGAGGTGTAGTCGAGCGACTGCTCCTTCAACAGGGTCATGACGTCATTGATCACCGGTGAGCTGACCTCATCATCCAGGTCCTGCGGCAGCCCGAGCTTGGATTTCATGCCGTGCGACCAGGCAGCACTGTACTCATCGCGGAAGCCGCCCAGGGCTTCCTGTGCCAGGGCAATGGCTTGATCGTCGTCGTCGTCGAACAGGGACAGCAGGGTCTCGGCGAAACGGGCGAGGTTCCATTCAGCGATCGCCGGCTGGTTCCGGTAGGCGTAGCGGCCGTTCTGGTCGATGGAGCTGTACACCGCGGCGGGGTCAAAGGCGTCCATGAATGCGCAGGGGCCGTAGTCGATGGATTCCCCGGAGATCGTCATGTTGTCGGTGTTCATCACGCCGTGGACGAATCCGACCAGCATCCATTGGGCCATCAGTTCGGCCTGGGCCGAGACCACCGATGCGAACAGTGCGAGATAGGGGTTCTCAGCGTTCGTCGCCTCAGGGGCATGCCGGGCGATCGCATGGTCGGCCAGACGGCGGACCAGTTCGGTGCCACCGGCGGCTCGGGCGTACTGGAAACTGCCTACGCGCAGGTGGCTCTCAGCCACCCGGGTGAGAACCGCACCGGGCAGCGGTCTCTCGCGCTGCACGAGGTCACCGGTGGTGAGGACCGCTAGCGCCCGAGTGGTAGGAATTCCCAGGGCGTGCATCGCCTCGCTGATGACGTATTCGCGCAGCATCGGACCCAGCGCAGCCTGACCGTCGGCGCCGCCGCGCGCGAAGGGGGTCCGTCCCGATCCTTTGAGGTGGATATCGCGCAGCTGGCCACCGCTGTCGGTGAGCTCGCCCAACAACAGGGCCCGTCCGTCGCCCAGACGCGGGGAGTAGGAACCGAACTGGTGGCCAGCGTATCCCTGGGCTACTGGCGTAGCGCCGCGGGGCACTCGGTTGCCGACCAGCAGACGGACACCATCTGGGCTCTGCAGGTCTGCGGGGTCGAGCCCCAGGTGATGAGCCAACGGCTCGTTGAGCACGATCATGCGCGGAGCGGTGGCGTCTTGAGCCGACCAAGGGATCGACAGCTCCGGGAGCTCCTGCGCGAAGCGGCGATCCAGTGGGATCTCGAATTCTGCTGGGGTACTCATCGGGCGAAACCTCGCGCCTTCCGCATCAGCGAACAGGTCTTCTCAGGACACTATTACTATCCCAGATCGACAAGCCGAGTCGTTCGAATCGTTGCGGTGCAAGGCACTGACGCTGATTCAGCAGCACAGCTGAGGGACCTCAGCGGGGGAGGACGGACGGGGTGCCCGGTCGATTCGATGTGAAGAGGGTCAGGTGCCAGAGTCCTGGTCGCTTTCGAGAGGGGTCGATCAGCCCCTGTGCTCGGCGCTCGAGCAGCGTCTCTCGGACTCTCCAGGAGACCGGTGTCCTGCCTGCTGCCACATCGTCTTGCCAGGGCGCCGCCGCGGCGTCGACATCGACGCCGATCGAGGCCATCGTCGCTCTGTCCCGGAGGTCCGCGATGTGTGAGGCCGCAACCTCGAAGGAGAGCACCTTCCGATCAGGCGACGCGGAATTGGTATGGGCGAGCATCGCGACCGCAACACCCTCTCGCGACGAGCTGAGGTAGAGGGTGGCTGTCTCTCTCGAGGCTTTGCGCCTTCCATCCGAAGTACACAGCACTCCTGCTGTGTCGGAGCGGTCTGGATGGTGAGTGTGAGATCACTGTGCTGTGCGTCGTCTCGGCCAGAGTGCGCGACGAGCCTCGTGCAGCCATCATCGGGCTGCGCGCCGTCGCCGGACAACGAAAAATCGGCCATCCGTTGCTGACATCATCATGTTGAGGATCGCCGTCTCCTCAGCGGTGTTCCGCGCTTTCCCCACCTGACTCACCACACGGTGCTGCCAGCGCCATCAAAGGTTCGTCCACAAGGAGACATCACATGACCGGAAAGACCATCGTCCTCACAGGTGCCAGTGACGGGATCGGAGCAGCTGCGGCCCGCCAGCTCGTCGCTGACGGGCACACGGTCGCCCTTGTGGGGCGCTCGAAACAGAAGACTGAAGCTTTGGCTCATGAGCTCAACGCCGACTTCTTTGTCGCGGACTTCATCAGGTTCTCCGAGGTCAGGGCACTCGCGGAGCGTCTGAAGGACAGCTACCCCCGGATAGACGTTCTGATCAACAACGCCGGGGGCATCTTCGGGGACCGGTCCCGCACGGTCGATGGGTTCGAAAAGACGCTGCAGGTGAACCACCTCGCACCGTTCCTGCTCACCAACCTCCTGATGGAGACTCTGACGGCGAGCAATGCCTCCATCATCAACACCTCAAGTGTGGCAGCGCGCGTCTTCGGGAAGATTAACCTCGATGACCTCAACAATGAGCGGAAGTACTCCGCGAACAAGGCCTACGGGGACGCGAAGCTGGCCAACATCCTCTTCACCAAGGAACTCGACCGGAGGTTCTCCGACCAGGGAATCTCTGCAGTCACCTTCCATCCCGGAAATGTCCAGACGAGCTTCGCCTCAGACACCACCAGCGTGATGCGCTTCATCTACCAGACGCCGCTTGGCCGTCTGGCCGGTCTCATCAGCCCGGAACAGAGCGCGGTCCACCTCGTATGGCTCGCCGATGGCGCCCCGGGCCGAGAGTGGGTCTCGGGTGAGTACTACGAGAAGCAGAAGATCGCCAAGACCAACCCTCAGGCCGCAGACGGGCAGCTGGCAGTTGGACTGTGGGACAAGAGCGCTGAACTTGTGGGGATCTCCACGACTGCGCTATAGCTCCTGGTCGGGCAGCAATTTCGTCTTGAACCGCATGTGAGTCTTGAGGGGTCTGCTGACGGTGCGGTTGACTTCCTGACTACTAAGAAAGCAGAGATGATAGTCCCATGCTGGCGCGTATCGGAACCTCGCGAACGTCGAGTACGCAACTGCAGGCTGGGTCGACTGGGATAACAACCGGCAACTCCACGGGACTCTTGGGATGCTCACCCCGATAGAGTTCGAGAAGCTCCACAATCAGGCCCTGACCCGCGAGCCCGAACCCGCAAAGTAGCGGCATCGAACCTGGGCCGGTTCATTACGACACATTTACACCGCGCCGACGGTGGAAGCGGCGTTGGCGGCCCGCGAGGACTTCGCGGCCGGCCAGTGGGGTCAGAAATACCCTGCCGCGGTGAGGGTTTGGGAGAACGCGTGGGAGCGCTTCATCCCCTTCCTAGCCTTCCCACCGGCCATCCGGCGGGTCATCTACACCACCAACGCGATCGAGTCGCTGAACTACCAACTGCGCAAAATCATCAAGAACCGCGGCCATTTCCCCAACGACCAGGCCGCCGTGAAACTGCTCTGGCTCTCGATCTGCAACATCGAAGACAAACGAGCCAGGGAACGCCGTAAAAGCCGGAAAACCAACAAGGAGTCCACCGGCACCCACCTCGTCGAAGGCGCCTCCACCGCCGGCTGGAACCAAGCCCTCGGCCACCTCGCCATCACCTACCCCGAACGCCTCGACTACTACCTCAACTAAAAAATGGCCCGCTCACTTACACAAACAACTTGACAGGCCCTTCGATGAGACGCGGTCCGTGTCACTAACTTGCCGTAACCCTCGGGGGGTCGCACGAAGCACGCGCTTCACGGGCAGCGGTTCGTCGGCACCAATACCTAATCGTCATCGATCGCTCTCATTCGGCGGTGTCTCGCACCGGTGCGCAATCAGACTTGTGCAGCGCCGTCGCCTCGAGTCAGAACTTCTCAGGCCGCAAGACCTCGACCTCGCTGAGGTAAAGGATCATCGCGTAGTTCCTGTAGTAGTGCTCTCGCAGATGTGTGGCCAGTGTCCGAGCGGTGTCGGCGTCGCAGACGACCTCGATCCTGATATTCGCACTGGCTTCCCACCCGGCGTCGCGCACGCCATGGTCCCCTTTTCCGCGCGCGTCGGTGATGGTGTATCCATGTGCGCCGAGACTTTCAATCTCACGTACCAGCGTCCCCTCAAGGGCAGCTTCGGTGACGACGGTCAGTAATTTTCGCTTATGCGGATTCACGGGTCATCTCCTTGTCAACCATGCATCAGGGTGGCCATGGCGTGATAGATGGGTATGCCAAGCAGGACGTTGAAGGGGAAAGTGATTCCTAGTGCAGCCGCCAAGGACAGTGTGGGGTTGGCCTCCGGGACCGAGATCCGCATCGCTGCCGGCACCGCGATGTATGAAGCACTGGCTGCCAATGTTGCCAGAATCACCGTGCCTCCGATGGAGAGCCCCAGCAGATAGGCGGTGATGGTTCCCACGACGGCGGAGAACAACGGCATGGCGACTCCGAAGCCCACCAGGAAGAGTCCGTAACGGCGCAAGCCCGTCAGCTGAGTGGCGGTGATGATGCCCATCTCCAGCAGGAACAGGGCCAGTATGCCCTTGAATAGATCCACGAAGAGCGGTTCAAGTGGAGTCACTCCCTCTGGGCCGGCCGCCCATCCAATGAGTAGCCCACCCAGCAGGAGCACGATTCCTTTGCCGAGGAACACCTCGTGCAGCACGGAACCCCACTTCGTGGAACGGGAGACGCCCCGCGCCAGGATGATGCCGACGAGGATCGCAGGCACCTCCATGAGGACCAGCAGCAGGGGCATGTGCTCTTCAAAAGGCACCTGGCGACTGCCAAGGTAGGCCACAGCCACGGCATAGGTGCCCACACTGACTGACCCGTAGTGTGCGGCGATAGATGCCGCATCCGCCCGCTGCAGGCGGCCCAACTTTCGTAGGACTGGAAAAGCGATCAGTGCCAGGAAAAAGCCCAGTGTCACGACTGCCACCATCTGGGGCAGCAACTGGCCCAGTGGCTGTTTGGCCAGCTCGATGCCGCCCTTGAGCCCGATAGCCAACAGCAGGACAATCGTGACGAGTTCATAGACTGCGGCTGGTAGGCGGAGCTCCGATCGCAACAGTCCAGCAGTGATGCCCAGCACGAAGAAGAGGATGACAGGATCAAGCACGCCGGGGGGTCCTTCCAGGAGCGTCCAACACAACGGGGCTTTGACAGGGAAACCCAACCAGGGACATAGAATACACGACTTTAGTGTCGTGTATTGAATGTCGCGTATGCGTTAGGCTGGAGCATGCCCGAATGGACTTTTCTCAGCAATCACGCTCACGTCTTGATATGCGTGGCGCGAGACCCTGAGTTGCTGGTCCGAGAGATCGCCCAGAAGGTGGGGATCACCGAACGCGCGGCGCAACGGATCCTGGCAGAACTTATTGGTGCGGGGTACCTGGACAGGGAGCGTGATGGCCGCCGCAATCGGTATCGGGTGCATCCTGAACTGCCCCTGCGGCATCCGCTAGAGCGCCATCATCGAGTCGGGGAGCTGCTTACTGCTTTGAACGACGACGGCGAGTAGGTCTAGGACGAAGCGTCCCAGGTTCACCGCCGCTCTTGTGCGGGCCGGGGCGCACTGACATCGGCTGCGTAACGAGCTCGTTCGCGCTCCGGGCTGAGATTTCCCACGGCCCCTGGCGGCGGCGTTTGTTCCACCAATGAACCCAACCAGCAGGGGTGAGATCAACGTCTGCTCGCTGCCGGTAGGTGCCTTCGCGAAAGGCGTGGGTGTCAACGCACTCGGTCTTTGACGGCCCCATGAAGGACTCCGTGAGGTTGTTGTCATAGGCGTTGTCGACGGTCCCGATCGAGGGGCTACTGCCCTCGATGTCCTGAGGTTCGGTGAAGCGCATGGAGGTGTAGGGAGATCCTGCATCCCAGTGATGGGTCTGCCGCACGAACAGGTGACATCTCCAGGAATACTTCCCACCTCGTCAAAGTTGAGTAGGATGGACTCAAGTTTATATGGCGCTGTCGCACAACCGGCGCCACTACGCAGTGGGAGGAGCAGACGTGGACGTCAAACTCACGACCAAATCGCAGGAGGTCGTCTCCGCGGCCGCAATGAACGCCAACACCGCGAGCAACCCGCAGGTGGAACCGGCACACATCCTCAAGGCGCTCATGGATCAGCGCGAATCCATGGCCGTGGCGCTGCTGAAGGCGGCCGGTGCTGATCCCGATGCCGTGAGCACCCGGGCCTCCGCGATCATCAAGTCGCTGCCGGCCACCAGCGGGGACTCCGTGGCCGCTCCGCAGTTCTCGCCCGCCGGACTCAGCGTGATCAAGGCCGCCCAGGCCCAGGCAGAGGACTATGGGGACGACTTCGTCTCCACCGAGCACCTGCTGATCGGAGCCGCCACCGATCACGGTCCGGTGGGCAAGGCACTCGCCGATGCCGGGGCCACCCTGCAGGCGCTCAAGGCCGAGCTGCCCGGGCTGCGCGGGGACCGCAAGGTCACCACTCCGGATCCGGAGAACACCTTTCAGGCGCTGGAGAAGTACGGCACCGACATGACCGAGATCGCGCGCTCGGGCAAGCTGGACCCGGTCATCGGGCGCGATTCCGAGATTCGCCGCGTTGTCCAGGTGCTCTCCCGCCGGACCAAGAACAACCCGGTTCTGATCGGTGAGCCCGGGGTCGGCAAGACCGCCGTCGTCGAGGGCCTGGCTCAGCGCATGGTGGCCGGTGACGTCCCCGAGTCACTCCGGGAGAAGACGCTGATCTCGCTGGACCTTGGCGCGATGATCGCCGGTGCGAAGTACCGCGGCGAGTTCGAGGAGCGGCTGAAGGCCGTGCTCGAAGAGATCAAGGCCGCCGAAGGCCGGATTGTCACGTTCATCGACGAGATCCACACCGTGGTCGGCGCCGGCGCCTCACAGGGCTCCATGGACGCTTCCAACATGCTCAAGCCGATGCTTGCCCGCGGGGAGCTGCGCCTGATCGGCGCCACCACGCTAAACGAGTACCGCGAGAACATTGAGGCCGACGCCGCCCTGGAGCGCCGCTTCCAGCAGGTCTACGTCGGCGAGCCCTCGGTGCCCGACGCGATCGCGATCCTGCGCGGGATCAAGGAGCGCTACGAGGCTCATCACAAGGTGGGCATCGCTGATAACGCCCTCGTCGCCGCCGTCACGCTCTCCGACCGCTACATCAGCGGCCGCCAGCTGCCCGACAAGGCCATCGACCTCATCGATGAGGCCGCCTCGCGGCTGCGCATGGAGATCGACTCCGCCCCGGTGGAGATCGACGAGCTGCGCCGCGTGGTGGACCGGCTGACCATGGAGGAGCTCGCGCTGCAGAACGAGACCGACGCCGGCTCCGCCGAGCGCCTGATCACCCTGCGCGAGGACCTGGCCGACCGCAAGGAGGAGCTTGCCGAGCTCACCGCCCGCTGGGAGGCCGAGAAGGGCGAGCTCAACCGTGCCGGTGAACTGCGCGTCAAGCTCGATGAGCTGAAGTCAGCCGCCGAGCGCTCCCAGCGCGACGGCGATCTGGCCGAGGCCTCCCGGCTGCTCTACGGCGAGATCCCGCAGGTGGAGAAGGACCTGGCCGCCGCCGAGGAGGAGGACGCCTCCACCCCGGCTCCGGAGAAGAAGATGGTGGCCGACGAGGTCGACGCCGACGGCATCGCCGGGGTGATCTCGGCCTGGACCGGGATCCCCGCCGGGCGGCTGCTCCAAGGCGAGACCGCGAAGCTGCTCCAGATGGAGGAGCTCATCGGTTCCCGGCTGATCGGGCAGACCAAGGCGGTAGGCGCCGTCTCCGATGCGGTCCGCCGCGCCCGCACCGGCGTCTCCGACCCGGACCGGCCCACCGGATCCTTCCTCTTCCTGGGCCCCACAGGCGTGGGCAAGACCGAACTGGCCAAGGCGCTCGCGGAGTTCCTCTTCGACGACGAGCGCTCCATGATCCGGATCGACATGTCGGAGTACTCCGAGAAGCACTCGGTGGCTCGCCTGGTCGGCGCGCCCCCAGGCTACGTGGGCTACGACCAGGGCGGTCAGCTCACCGAGGCGGTCCGGCGTCGTCCCTATTCGGTGGTGCTGCTCGACGAGGTGGAGAAGGCCCACCCGGAGGTCTTCGACATCCTGCTCCAGGTCCTCGACGACGGCCGGCTCACCGACGGCCAGGGCCGCACCGTGGATTTCCGCAACACGGTGCTGATCCTGACCTCCAACATGGGGTCGCAGTTCCTGGTGGACCAGACTCTCGAGGCGAAGGTCAAGCAGCAGCGGGTGATGGACATCGTCCATGCCTCGTTCAAGCCGGAGTTCCTCAACCGGCTCGACGACATCGTGATGTTCGATCCGCTGAGCATGGACCAGCTCGCCGGAATAGTGGAGCTGCAGATCGGACTGCTCCAGGAGCGGATGACCGCGCGCCGGCTGACCCTGGAGGTCACCGAAGCGGCGCGCGACTGGCTGGCGTTCACCGGTTATGACCCCGCCTACGGCGCCCGGCCGCTGCGCCGCCTGGTCCAGCGTGAGATCGGCGATCAGCTGGCCCGCGCGCTGCTCTCCGGTGAGGTCGAGGACGGTGACACCGTCCTGGTGGACCGTGAGGAGCTGACGCTGGAGGGTGAGTCCGCGCATGGCCTGACCGTGACCAAGAAGCCGAAGTCCCCCCTTCTCTTGGGCGAATGAGTTCACCGGTCGGTACGTCACCGCGGAGAACTCAACCAGCCAGGAGGAGGGGGCGTCAGCGCCGGACGTCGTAGACCGCTTTGATGACTCCGTTGGCGTAGTGGGCAGATTCGCGCAGGGCCAGCTTCGTCGCGTCGTGGTCTTCCGCCGTGAAGAGCCGCTTCCCGGTGCCGAGCAGCACCGGGAAGATCAACAGGTTATATCTGTCGATCAGGCCCGCGTCCATCAGGCTCCGGGCCAGCTCGGCGCTGCCGTGGATGAAGATCGCGCCGCCGTCGCCCTGCTTCAGCGCAGTGATGTCCTCGGTCGAGCGCAACAGGGTGATGGGTCCCCAATTCTGGACCAGGGCGCCCTCCTGCAGGCTCGTCGAGACCACATACTTCGGCAGTTCCTTGTAGTCCGCGTGGTCCTCCGACTCGGCCCAGATCGGGGCGAAGGCCTCGTAGCTGCGTCGGCCGAACATCAGCGCCGTGGTCTCTTGAAGTTCCTCGCCCTTGAGCGCGAACGCCTCCGGGAGGAACTCCGTGTTGAGCACCCAGCCGCCGCTGCGGTGCCCCTCGCTGCTGCCGCCGGGGGAGTCCACGACCCCGTCGAGCGTCATGAACCCGGTCCACACCAATTCCCTGGCCACGCGTCCTCCTCCGCCGAAAAGGCCGAGTCTGCATCAGTGATCCACGGGCTGTCACGTCTCGAGGGCCAGGGCCCCACGCCTGTCCTCCAGGTCAGTTGAGTTCACTGGTCGACACGTAGCCGCCGGAGAACTCAAACAGCCAATAGGGTCAGCGGGTGAGGTGGAGGCCTTCGCGGGCCAGCAGGGCGCGCTTGGTCTCGACGCCGCCGAAGCCGTAGCCGCCGAGGCCGCCGTCGGCGCGGATCACGCGGTGACAGGGCACCGCGAAGGCGACCAGGTTGTTCGCACACGCGCTGGCCGCGGCGCGGTGTGCCAGCGGCCGGCCGGCCATCTGGGCGAGTTCCGCGTAGGAGACCGTCTCGCCGGCGGGGACCTCACGCATCGCCGCCCAGACCTCCTGGCGATAGGCCGAACCGGGCTGCACCACGGGCAGCTCATCCAGCGCAGTATGGTCGCCCGCGGCATAGGACGCCACGGCGTCCGGGACCCTGCCGCGGCCCGCGGGAAGCGGTTTCATCTCGCGGGCCGCGGTGGTGGGGGCCAGCGCCTCGAGCTGGTCCATCAGCTGCTCCAAGACCCGCCCGATGGCGGCGACCTCCGGCTCGTCACCGGCGGCCTGGGCCAAGGACGCAGCCCGGACCGTGTCATCTTCGGGGGAGTAGATCACCACGATGGCGCCGAGTCCGTCGAGGGAGGCGGAGCACCAGCGCAGCTCAGGCAGGTGGTACTCCGGCATAGGCGCTGCATCAGTCATAGATCGAATTCTCCACCGCCCGCCGACTGAGGTCCACCTGGCTGCGCCCGGGACGGCCGCCAGGCCCGGGCATCCGCGACTAAGCCGGCGCCGCCGCTTGAACCTCCGGCGCCGCCGCTGGAACCTCGGCCGCCGCGGCGTCCATCACTGCTCGAGCCACGGCCGGTGCCACGCGCTCATCCAGCGGAGAGGGCACGATGTACTCCGGGCTGAGCTCGTCGCCCACGATGTCCGCCAGCGCCGTCGCCGCCGCGATCTTCATCTGCTGGGTGATCCTTCGCGCACCGGCATCCAGCGCACCGCGGAAGATCCCCGGGAAGGCCAACACGTTGTTGATCTGGTTGGGGAAGTCCGAGCGGCCGGTGGCGACCACGGCGGCGTGGCGCTGGGCGACCTCGGGGAGCACTTCAGGATCCGGGTTGGAGAGCGCGAAGACGATCGCACCGTCATTCATCCGCGCCAGCTCCTCCTCGGGGACCTTGGAGGAGGAGACGCCGATGAACACGTCGGCCCCCGCCAGCGCCTCGGCGAGCCCACCGCTGACCTGGCTCCGGTTGGTGCGCTTGGCATAGTGCGCCTTGATCTCGCTGAGCCCCTCGCGGCCTTCATGGATCACCCCGCGGGAGTCGGTCAGAATCACCTCGCCCACTCCGGCGCCGAGCAGGATCTCAGTCACCGCGATCCCCGCGGCCCCGGCCCCGGCGATCACCACCCGCATCGATGCGAACTCGCGCTGCGTGACGCGTGCGGCGTTGGTCAGGGCGGCCAGGACCACGACGGCGGTGCCGTGCTGGTCATCATGCATCACCGGACAGTCCAAGGCCTCGATCAGGCGAGCTTCCAGCTCAAAGCAGCGCGGGGCCGCCACATCCTCGAGATTCACCGCCCCGAAGCTGTGGCGCAGCGCCACCATGGTCGCCACGATCTCGTCCACATCGTGGGTGTTGATCACCAGGGGGATCGAGTTGAGGCCACCGAAGGTCTTGAACAGCGCAGACTTGCCCTCCATCACCGGCAGCGCCGCGGCCGGGCCGATATCGCCCAGCCCGAGGACGGCGGTGCCGTCGGAGAGCACCACGACGAGGCGGTCTGCCCAGGTGTGTGTGGCCCGCATCCGAGGCGACTCGTGGATGGCGCGGGAGACCTGCGCCACGCCCGGGGTGTATGCGATGGAGAGTGCGCGCGTGGAATCCAGCGGCATGGTGGTCTCGACGCTGAGCTTGCCACCCTCGTGGGCAGCGAAGATCTCGTCGGTGGTGGGAGCCGTGGGCGCCGTTGCCCTGCGGTCGGTGATGGACATGGAGGTGTCTCCTGGAAGAAGTGTGATGGGGCTGCACGTGCAGGGTCGGCCCACAGCGGCCACATCCACGGTTCACCGCGGGGGCCAGGGGGTCAGCTGAGGGCGCATCTTCTGCCGCGCCACCGAGATCGTCGGACGGCGTTGTCGCAGCGGTCGGTACTTTCTTTGGACCGTGCGGAACAGAGTACGTCATCTTGGCGTTGAACGGTGTGATCGTGCTCGCTCAGCGAAGACATCGGGCGACGTCGCAGCGCCAGTCATGTTAACCTAGGGATCACGAACTACTTCATATACAGCTAATCCCGCGATAGCCTCTGCCCGGCATCGTCAATGGGACACGAGAAGACAGAGGGGGTCTCGCTTATGGGGCGTGGCCGTCAGAAGGCGAAAGCTACGAAGCAGGCTCGGGAGATCAAGTACTACACTCCGGACACCGACCTGACTGCGCTCGAGAGAGAGCTCGCCAAAACCCGTGGTGACCGGGAGTCGTCCAGCCGACCAGCTCGGCCGGAGCCCGAAGAGCGCAGCAGCGGCTTTGACCCGTACGAGGACAAGTACGGGCGCTGACCCGTGGAAGAGTCCACTCCCACGGCCTTCACCAAGCCCGTCGAGAACGCCCATAAGGCGGCGCTGCGCTCGATAGCCCGGGTCGTGAAGGACACCGCCGAGCCGCAGTCCGAGGAGATCGCCCGCGAGGGCATCCGGCGGATGCTTCAGAGCGGGGACGTGCTGTGCGTCACCGGGGCCGGCGTCTCCACCGACTCCGGGATCCCCGACTACCGCGGCCCTCAGGGCTCGCTGCATCGGCACCGGCCGATGACCTACCAGGAGTTCCAGCACGACGCCGCCTCGCGCCGTCGCTACTGGGCCCGCGGCTTCGTCGGGTGGCGCCAGATGCACCAGGCGGAGCCCAACCATGCCCACCGGCTGCTCGCCGACTGGCAGTCCGAAGGACTGCTCAGCGGATTGATCACGCAGAACGTGGATGGGCTGCACCGCGCCGCCGGCGCCGACCCGGTGATCCACCTGCATGGCGACATGGACTCCGTGATCTGCCTGAGGTGTGACAACCGTGAGGCGCGCTCCTCCCTGGACACCCGGCTCCAGGAGGCGAACCCCGGATACGCCGAGGCTGCCTTCGCCGCCGCGGAGAACGTGAACCCCGACGGCGACGTCACTCTGGACCAGTCCTGGGTGGAGCGGTTCCACATGGTCACCTGTCTGGTCTGTGGCTCCGAGAAGCTCAAGCCCGACGTCGTCTACTTCGGCGAATCGGTGCCCGCCGAGCGCAAGGCCGCGGTCGAGGGCCTCGTCGCCGCCTCCTCGGCGCTGCTGGTGGTGGGCAGCTCGATGGCGGTGATGAGTGGATTCAAGATTGCGCTGACCATGCACCAGTCGGGTCGGCCGATCGGTGTGATCAACGGCGGTCCCTCCCGCGCGGACACCAAAGCGGACTGGCGCTGGCGGACTCGGATCGCCCCGGCGCTGCAGACGCTGGACGCTCTGCTAGGTGAGGAAGCTCACCAGTAACTATACCGGACGTATAGTATAGTTACTCGGGTGATGACCCTTCCGACTGTGCACGCCGATACCCGCCCTGCCCTGAGCGCGTGGCAGCGCTGGACCATGCTCGCCATCGTGTCCTCGGCGCTGTTCCTGATCGCGCTGGACAATACGATCCTCTACACCGCCCTGCCCACGCTGACCGCCGAGCTCGCGCCTCCTCCTCGCAGCAGCTCTGGATCATCAACGCCTACCCGCTGGTGATCGCCGGGCTGCTGCCCGGCTCCGGGGCGCTGGGGGACCGGTTCGGGCATAAGCGGATCTTCCAGATCGGCTTGGGGATCTTCGGGGTGGCCTCGATCCTGGCCGCCTTCTCCGGCAGCTCGGAGATGCTCATCGCCTCCCGCGCGCTGCTCGCCGTGGGTGCCGCCGCGATGATGCCCGCCACGCTCGCGCTGATCCGACTGACCTTCTCCGTGGAGCGGGAGCGCAATATGGCCATCGCCGTCTGGGCTGCCGTGGCCACCGTGGGCATGGCGCTGGGTCCGATCGTCTCCGGGGTGCTCCTGGAGTTCTTCTGGTGGGGCTCGGTCTTCCTGGTCAACGTGCCCATCGTCGCCGCCGCGCTGGTGCTGATGCTTGTGGTCGGCCCCGTGAACATCGCCAACCCCGGACGTCACTGGGACTGGCTCTCCTCGGCCCAGGTGATGCTCGGCCTCACCGCCGCGGTGCTGGCCATCAAGACCATCGCCGAGACCCCGGTGGACTGGCTGCGCTTCGTGGCCTCAACCGTGGTCGCCGTCGTCATGCTCACCGTCTTCGCCCGCCGTCAGATGCGGCTCAACCGCACCTCCGAGCCTCTGGTGGACTTCACGATCTTCCGCAACCGCGGGTTCAGCGGCGGCGTGATCGCCGCAGGAGCCAGCATCTTCGCCATCGTCGGAGTTCAGCTGGGCACCACCCAGCGCTTCCAGCTGGTCGAGGGCTTCTCCCCGCTGGAGGCCGGACTGATCGTGTCCGCGCTGGCGCTGGGCTCGCTGCCCTTCGCGCTCTTCGGCGGCGCGATCCTGCACCGCGTCGGCCTGCTCACGCTGATCGGCGGCGGCATGGTCCTGGCCGCGATGGGCGCGCTGGTCTCGATCTACGCCGTGCTGGATGACTCGCTGGTGCTGCTGGTGATCAGCTTCGCCGTGCTCGGCGCCGGTCTGGGCGCCTCGATGTCAGTGGCCTCCACCGCGATCATGGGCAACGTCCCCCCGCGTCGGGCCGGCATGGCGGCATCCATCGAGGAGGTCGCCTACGAGTTCGGCGGACTCGTCGGCGTGGCCACCCTGGGCAGCCTGCTGACCCTTGTCTACACCCGGGTGCTGGTGCTTCCCGCCGGTTCCGAGGAATACGCCGGCCAGGCCCCGGCCGCGGTGCTCGAATCCGGGGACGCCCCCGCGATGGCAGCCGCCGCGGAGGCCTTCGACGTCGCCTACCTGGGCGTGCTGATCGGGGTGGCCGTGGTGATGGTGCTTGCCGCCGTCGCCTCCTCCTGGATGCTGCGCCGCTACACCCCGGGCACCGAATCCCAGGCCTACCCCGAGAACCACTGAGCGGAGATCCAACCCTGTGCGACCCTCCAAACGTCACGAGATCCTCGACGCCGCCACCCGGGTGGTCCAGCGCGAGGGCGTGACCACGCTGACCTACGAATCCGTGGCCGCCGAGGCCGGGATGACCAAGGGCGGGCTGCTCTACCACTTCCCCTCCAGGGAGGAGCTGCTGCTCGGGCTGCACCGGCATGTGGCGCAGAACTGGGAGCTCGCGCTGGAGGCCCAGGCCGGGGGCACCGCGCAGGAGCTCAGCCGGGACGAGCGCTTCCGGGCCTTCGTGCGGCTCTCGCAGAACCCCGAGCGCGCGGAGCTGCTGCTGATGCTCGAGGCCTCCGAGGACCCGGTGGCCAACGCCGCCTGGGATGAGATCTTCGCCCGGTGGGCGCCGCAGCCCCCTGAGGTCCCCGAGCCTGCCGTCACCGGAGACACCGAGAAGGCCGACGACGACGCCGCGGAGTCCGCCGCGGTACAGCGCTTCATCGCGCGGCTCGCCGCCGACGGGCTGTGGTTCTACGAGGCGCTCTCCACCGAGCGGCTGGATCCCCGCCTGCGCGAGCGGGTCACCGAGGAGATCATCGCGCTGGCGCAGAGCGCGCAGGTGCCGGCAGAGTAGTCTCATCCGGTGGCGATTCTCTCTCTGATGCTCTTCGTGGTGGCCGGCGCCGGCACCCCGGGGCCGAACAACACCATCGTGATGGCCTCCGGAGCCGCCTACGGTTTCAAACGGACGCTGCCGGCGATCCTAGGCGTGAACCTCGGCTTCCCCTCGATGGTGCTGATCGTGGGTATAGGGCTGGGCCAGGTGCTGGAACAGTGGCCGGTGATCCTCGACATCCTGCGCCCGATCGGGATCCTCTACCTGCTCTGGCTCGCCTACAAGATCGCCACCGGCCCCACCACGCTGACCCCGAAGCCCGGGGCGAAGCCGCCGGGGTTCGTGCAGATGGCGCTGTTCCAGTTCGTGAACCCCAAGGCCTGGACCCTCTCGGTGGCGGCGCTGAGCACCTTCACCGGATTCTGGGACTCCTTCATGCTCGAGGTCGCGGTGATCGCGCTCGTGGCCTGCAGCTTCGGGGCGCCCTTCACGGTGGCCTGGACGCTGCTCGGCGTGGGAGCCGGTCGGATCATCTCGCAGCCGAAGCACATGCTGATCTTCAACCTGGTCATGGCCGGGCTGCTGGTCGCCTCGGTGGTGCCCGCCATGGCGGACACCTGGGAGTCGCTGCCGCTCTAGACGCGGCGTTCCAGGCGCGGCGTTCTAGGCATGCCCAGACGAGGGCCGATGCTCGCCCAGGCGCAGCTGCCGATCGCCGATCTCCGCCGCCCAACGCCGATCGTGGGTGGCCACCAGCACCGCACCACCGGCGGTGGTGAAGCTGCGCACCAGAGCGCTCAATCGGCGCATCCCCGCGGCATCACGGCCCAGCGTCGGCTCGTCGAGCAGCAGCACCGCGGGTCGCAGCAGCAGTGCCGAGGCGATCACGCAGTCCTTGCGCTGGGCCGGCACCAGGTCATATGGATGCTCCTGCCCCAACCCGCTGAGCCCGGCGGTCTGCATCACCTGCTCCACCTGGTGCTCACGCTGCGCCGATGCACGCACTCGATCGGCGCGCCGCAGCCGCCGTCCTCCCGGGCCCAGCGGGACCGCGCGCACCAGCTCCGCACGCACCGTGGAAGCCGACAGCTGATCTCCCGGATCCTGACCCACCCACCCCAGATGGCGGGCGGGCCCTCGGTGTTGCAGGGTCCAGCGTGTTCAGCAGGGGCGTTCCGGCTCAGGCCATCCCCGGTGCGGGGTTCTCCACAGAACCGCCACCGCGCGCGCTGACCTGGGCGCCGTCGTCCTCGGATGCGGACTTCTCCGCAGATCCGTCCCCACGTCCGCGGCGTATGAACTGCAGCGCCACAGCCACGGCGAGGGCGACCATGCCGCCCACCGAGAAGGTCAGATCCGGGTAGATCAGCAGCAGACCGCCGACGATCAACAGCGTCCGCTCGATGACCGTGGCGCGCAGGAACAGATACCCGGCAAGGCCCGAGGACAATGCGATCAACCCCACGATCACGGTGACAAGGGCAATCGTGAGCTCGTCCCAGGTTCCCTGCAGCAGCAGCGCCGGCTGCAGGATGAACACATACGGGATCAGGAACCCGGCCAGCGCGATCTTCACCGCCGCCACACCGGCGGCCATCGGGTTGGCCCCGGCGATGCCCGCGCCGGCGTAGGCCGCCAGACAGACCGGTGGCGTGATGTCGGCGAGGATGCCGAAGAAGAACACGAACATGTGCGCCGCGATCAGCGGGACGTCGAAGTTGTTGTACAAGATCGGCGCCGCGACCGAGGCGGTCACCACGTAGTTCGCAGTGGTCGGCAGGCCCATGCCGAGGATGATGCAGGCGATCATCACGAAGAAGAGCACCAGCAGGAAGCTGCCGCCGGCCAGGGACACCAGTCCGCGGCCGAGCTGGCCGCCCAGCCCCGTTGCAGTCACGGTTCCTGCCACGATGCCGGCCGTGGCACAGGCCGCGATCACCGGCAGAGCGGTGCGCGCGGCGGCGATGAACAGCTCCACGAATCCGCGCACGTTCAGCCGGGTGGAGGACCGGAAGAAGCTCAGCACGATCGCCGTCGCGATGCCCAGCAGCGCCGCCCGGGTGGGCGTCAGTCCGGCGATCAGCGTGCTGATGATCACGACCAGCGGCAGGAGCAGGTCGGCGCGGGTGACCAGCGACCGGATGCTGGGCAGCTCTTCGACCGGCAGACCCTTGATCTCCCGGCGCTTCGCCTCGAAGTGCACCGAGAGGAACGCACCCAGGAAGTAGAGCAGCGCCGGGATGATCGCGATGACGATCAGCTCGTTGTACTCCAGGTTCGGCACGTTCTGCGCCATGATGAACGCCGCAGCACCCATGATCGGGGGCATCAGCTGTCCACCGGTGGAGGCCGTGGCCTCGGTGGCGGCGGCGAAGTGCGGCTTGAACCCGGCCTTCTTCATGATCGGGATCGTGAACGAGCCGGAGGCCACGGTGTTGGCCACCGAGGACCCGGAGACCATGCCCTGGAGGCCCGAGGCGGCGACGGCGGCCTTGGCCGGGCCACCGGTGTACTTGCCTGCCGCGCGGAAGGCCAGGTCGTTGAAGAACTGTCCGATGTTGGTCCGAAGCAGGACCACCGCGAAGAGCAGGAAGAGGAAGATGAAGTTCGCCGAGACCTGCAGCGGGGTGCCGAAGATCGAGCGCGTGGAGAGGAAGGTCTCCGTGGCGAAGGCGTCCCAGGATCGTCCGCGGTGCGGGAAGATCGGGCTCATATTGCCGAAGATGGCGTAGGCGATGGCGCAGGCGGCGATGATCACGATGGGCAGGCCGACGCAGCGACGGGTGGCTTCCAGGACCAGCAGGGTGCCGGCCACGGCCACGGTGTAGTCCAGCGCGCTGAAGCCGAGGATCTGCACGGCGTTGCCGACCAGGTACTCGTAGCGGAAGACGATGTAGAGGTTGACCGCCATGCCTGCCGCGGCCAGCAGTGCGTCGTACCAGGGAACTCCCCGGCCACGGCCTAGCAGCAGGTCTTTCCAGAGCACACCGCTGGGCGTGGCGTTGAGCAGCCTCTTGCTCGCCGGGTAGAGCAGGAAGATCAGGGAGGTGGCGCCTGCGAGGTGCAGCGCGCCGTGGATCCAGCCGGTGAAGGGTCGCTCGAGTGCGTAATAGAGGTGGTAGAGCGTGAAGGCCACCGAAAGGCCGCCCACGATCCATGTCCACCAGCCCAGATCCGTCCGGAAGCGGCTCGAGGTGTCGACCTTCCGAAGGATCTCGGCTGCGCGCTCCTCACCACCGACCCCCGGCTCCTGCACATCAGCAGGAGCCGGGGAACGATTCTCAGCAGTGCTGCGTGTCACGGCAGGTCAATGCCCTGCTCTTCGAAGTAACGCTCCGCGCCGGGGTGCAGCGGGATGCTCCCGATGCCGGTCAGGGCGTTCTCCTCACTGATGTTCTCGCCGATCTCAAGGGTCACGTCCTCGGCGTTCTCCAGGGTGGCGGCGGTGATCTCGTAGCCGAGGTCCTCGCTGACCTGGGTGGTGGAGGCGACCAGGGCCGCGAACACCGAGACCGTGGTGACGTCCTCGTCGAGGAAGTCGTAGGCGTCGGCGGAGATGTCATAGGACTCAGCGCCGGACTCACCGGAGATGGACTCGGTCATGTCATCCTCGATGCCGAGCAGCGCGACATCGGTGGAGGCTGCCAGCTGGGTCAGACCAGCCACGGGAACGCCGACCACGAAGATCGACGCATCGATCTGGCCGTCGGCGAGCATCTCGGTGGAGGTGCCGAAGTCGGCGACTTCAGCGGTGTAGTCGCCTTCCTCGATGCCGTGGGTGGAGAGGATAGCGTCGGAGATCGCGCGGGTGCCGGAGCCGACGTCGCCCACGGCGATGGTCTGGCCCTCGAGGTCCTCGATGGATTCGATGCCGGAGTCTTCGCGGACGATGATGTGCGCGGCCTCGGGGTAGAGGTTCGCGATCCAGCCGAAGTTGTCCAGCTCCATGCCGTCGAGGTCATCGATCTCGCCGTTGACGCCCATCTCTGCGGTGTCGTTCTGGGTCAGGCCGAGCTGCATCTCTTCCTGGAAGATGCCGCCCAGGTTGTCTGCGGAGCCGCCGGTCTCGATCGCGGTGACCGAGACATCTTCGATGTTGTCCTCGAAGATCGAGGCGAGCTCATCGCCCAGCGGGAAGTAGGTGCCGGCGACGCCACCGGTGCCGAACGTCAGCTCATTGGTGAAGCTGTCCTCGTCTCCGGTCTGGACGTCTTCGTCTCCACCGTTGTCGTCTCCGCCACAGGCGGACAGGGCAAGAGCGGCTGCAGCAGTGACTGCAATTGTTGTGCGACGCATTTTCATGAGTCTTCTCCTCAGTCAAGTGATTCAAAGGTGCGGTGGGTCGTCAGAGGTTCGTTGAGTGCCCAGCGGGTTGAGTACACGGTGCGATGTGTAGTCAGCCACCCTACCGTGGTGTAAGACACTTTACCGGCTCCCTGGATACCCTCCATAGACTGTCCTATACGGATGAGCAGGGTGTTTCGTGTTTTCCGCAGAATGAAACCGTGACGACGGCCGCGATGGCCGGGAGGAGTCGAGATGACGATCTACATCGACCCGCCCAGCTGGCCAGCCCACGGCACCGTGTTCTCCCATCTGATCTCGGATCATTCCCTCGAGGAGCTGCACCGTATCGCCGGTGCCGCTGGAATCAGCATCCGCGCCTTCGACCAGGACCATTACGATGTCCCGGCCCACCGTTTCGAGGACCTCACGGCGCTGGGCGCGGTGCCGGTCTCGGGGCGTGAGCTGACCCGGATCCTGCTCGGTTGCGGGCTGCGCATCCCGGCCGAGCAGCGACCCGAGAAGCTGCGCCGGAATCTCCTGCGCGCCTGGGTTCGATTGGGGACGCAGTGGGCCTTGGCCGAATCTGCCGGTGAGACCGAGGACGGCACTGCGCTGACCCGCTCGCTCGCCGCGGACGGGGCGTGGTTGGCGCTGGGCGAGGAGCTGCTCACCCGCTGGTCCGAGCCGCACCGGAGCTATCATGCGCCGACCCACCTCAGCGCGGTGCTGCGCGGTGTGGGCACGCTGCAGCGGGCGGGAGAGCTCGAGACGGGACAGCGTCCGGTCGTGGCCCTGGCCGCCTGGTTCCACGACGCCGTCTACACCGGCGTCGCCGGAACCGATGAGCAGGAGTCAGCGACGCTGGCGGAAACCCGGCTCGAGGCGCTGCTTCCCGAGCACGCGGTGGAAGAGACCGCGCGGCTGGTTCGACTCACGGCGAGTCACGATCCTCACCCTGCCGATCGCAGGGGGGCCGTGTTGGTGGACGCCGACCTCCAGGTGCTCGCTCAGGCGCCGGATGACTATGCGCGCTACACCGCGGCCGTGCGGGTGGACTACAGCCATGTGGCTGAGGAAGATTTCCGCCACGGCAGGGCACAGGTGCTCCGGCAGCTGCTCGGCTCTCCCTCGCTGTTTCGCACTGCCACGGGAATCCAGCGCTGGGAGCCTCAGGCCCGGGACAATCTGTCGCGCGAGCTTGCGCAGCTCAGCCGCCGCTGAGGCGCTCCTCGAGCCGGGTCACCTTCTCGCTGAGCTGACCGGTGAAGCCGGGCCGGATGTCGGCCTTGACCACGAGACTGACCCGCGGACTGACCGCGCTCACCGCCTCGGTGGCGCGTCGGATGACATCGAAGACCTCGTCCCACTCACCTTCGATGGTGGTGAACATCGAGGTCGTCTCGTGCGGAAGCCCAGAATCACGCACCACTCGGACGGCTTCGGCCACGGCTGCGCTGAGCGAACCATCGGGGGTGTCTGCGGCGACGGGCGCAACGGAGAAGGCTGCCAACATGGGTCATAGATTACGCCAGTTCCTCGACCAGGCCCAGCACCACCGGAATCACCCCCAGCAGGATGAATCCCGGCAGGAAGCACAGCCCCAGCGGCAGCACCATCTGCACCGAGAGCCGGGCTGCCTGTTCCTCCACCGCGGCGCGGCGACGTCGGCGCGCCTGGAGCGCGGTCAGCTCCAGCAGCTCCACCGTCGGCGCGCCGGTGGCATGGGCGAACGCCAGCTCTTCGCCGAATTCGCGCAGCTGGGGCTGGGAGTCCACGCAGGACCAGGCCTGTCTCCACGGCTGTCCGGCCACGAGTCGCCGGTGCACTCGGCCCAGCGGCGCACAGCCTGGGACATCTTCGGAGATCCGGTGCACCGCGGGCTCGATGCCCACTCCGGCGCGCAGCATCGCCGCCGTGAGGTCGAGCAGCGTCGCGGCATCGGGGGTGTCCCGCGGGGACGCTCCCGATGCCCGCTTGTGGGCTGTCCTCGCCCTGCGGGAAGCACGCCGCCCGGCGGCTGGCCGTCGGCGCGGCGGTGAGGACGCAACCGGCAGCAGCAGCACGAGGAGCCCCATCAGCAGGATGCACGCAAGCCCCAGAAGCACCTGTCCCTCAGCCATGCGGCGTCACCGCGCGGATCATCCGGGCGCTCCAGCGCCAGCCGAGCAGCAGACAACCCAGACCCGACACCAGGCACCCCCACCCCAGAGTCGAGCCGAACAGCACCGCGAGGGGCTGCGCCCCCATCAGTGCACCCATGGCCAGTCCGCCGAGAGGCAGCGCCGCGAGGATGAGCTGGGTCAGTCGCGGGCCGGCGGCCGCGGTTCGCACGGCGGCGTCCAGCGCAGCGGAGTCTTCCAGCGAATCCGCGGCCTTGCGGCACAACCTCGAGAGGGGTGCGCCGGTGGACTGTGAGAGCGCATGGATGCTGATCAATCCCTGGAGCACCTCGGTGAGGACCGCCGCGGCACCGAGGCTGAGACCGGGGCCGGGACCGGCACCGGCATCAGCGGCGGGCTCGGCAGCAGTCCTGGACTCGGTGACCACATGGCTCCAGCCGACGGGCCCGGCCCTGGGGCGGTGCGCCGCGGCGACCTCCGCGAGGCTCCGCCGAAGCCCGACCACCGCGCCGAGACCGGCCTGCTCCGCGGAGGCCGCCCGTTCACAGATCTGCGCCAGCAGCTGCGCGTCCTCTCGCGAGCGCCAATGATCACTCAGGTCAACCCAGGCCTGGGCCTGGGAGCGTCCCGACTGCAGCAGTGCGGCGTACTGGTGCAGCAGAGACCCTGCGCTGCCGCGCAGATCATTCACCTCGCCTCCTTGGCCGGATCTCCACCTCCGCGGCAGCGCGCGAAGCCAGATCCACCCGATCAGCAGTCCAGAGCGCAGCGGCCTGGGGCGCCACGGCCCGCTTGAAGCTCCCCGACGTGGGGTGATGCCCAGAAGCCCAGCGACGATCATGGCACCGCTGAGGACCGCCAGCAGGGGCAGCTGCGCAGGATCAGTCATCGCAGTCCGATCCTCCGGGTCAGCTCATCCCAGCCGACCTGAGTCTGCACGCCCGGAGGGTCCCCTGAGTCGAGGTCTTCTGCGAGAAGCGCCGGCACCATCTGAAGCGCCCGCCCCATGCAGCGGACCATCGAGATCGCGACGGGCATCCGTCGACCTCGGCGACGCTCCATGTGGATGACCGCATCCAGGGCGGCCCCCGCCTGAAGCGCCACGGACTCCGGAGGCAGGTCGGCGAGCGCTCCCATCGCGATGAGTCTGGCCGGCACCGCATGCGGCGAGTTCGCGTGGACCGTCCCCACCGCGCCCTGGTGTCCGGTGTTCATCGCGGTGAGAAAGTCCTTGAGCTCGCCTCCCCGGCACTCCCCGACGATGAGCCGGTCCGGGCGCATCCGCAGCGTCTCGCGGACCAGCTGGCCCATCCCGAGCTCACCGGCTCCCTCCACGTTGCCCCGACGCTGCTGCAGATGCAGCACATGCGGATGATCCGGCCGCAGCTCGGTGGTGTCCTCGACGATGATGATCCGTTCCTGGTGCGGGCACGCCGCGAGCATGGCCCCCAGCAGACTGGTCTTCCCAGAACCGGTGGCTCCAGAGATCAAGCAGTTCAACCGGGCGTCGACGACGCCGCGGATCACCGGGAGCCACACCTCGGGGGCATCCCACTGGAGGGCAAGCTGCTCCAACGTCACCGCGGAGCCGCGCGAGATCCGCACCGAGATCATCGTCCCCTCCACCGCCACCGGCGGGATCACGGCATGGACCCGACAGTCACCGATCCGCCCGTCGGCACAGGGCTGGCCCTCATCAAGCCGACCCCCGGACAGCGCGATGAGCCGCCTGGCCAGTCCGCGCACCTGCTCTTCCGTGGCGAAGCGCACCGCGGTCTGGGCCAACCCTTCCGGGCCGTCGGTCCACACCTGACGGTGACCGTCGATGAGCACATCGGTGACACCGGGCTGTTCGACCAGCGGCTGCAGCGGGCCGAGCCCGACGAGCTCATCGCGCAGCGTCCTGACCAGCTCCCCGGTGGTGCGTGACCCCAGCGCCAGTCCCGAGGCGCGGACCGCTTCAGCGATCCGGGCGGCGGTCACCGGCTCGGCGGAGCTGGTCAGGGTCTCGCGCAGCGCGTGAAGCTGCTGGTCACTCATGCCGCACCTGCTCCTCAAGGTCCAAGACCTCCAGCAGCGCCCCGATGAAGGCCGCACCGCGACGGGAGCGCAGCAGCTCATAGGCGGCATCGAGGGCATCTTCCCGGCGGAGCCAGCGCTGCTCCGGGATGTCCCCGGCCAGTGGGAGATCCGTGGCCACCGCCAACTCCTGTGGACTCCACCCGGCGTGTGAGGCGCCGTTGGCCACCAGCCTCAACGGCACCCCCGTCTCTGACTCGCCCAGCTGCCGTGCGGCCGCGGCGCCCCGTGCGGTGCAAGGCGTCACCAGGAGCAGCTGATCCAGGTGCTCGCGCACCAGGGACACCGCGTCAGAATCGCGCCCGACATCGATGACCACCGTGTCGAAGACCCGCCGGGCCGAGCGCACCACCGGTTCAAGCATGCGCCGCCGCACCTCGACGCCGGGCGCTCCGCTGAGCACATGGAACCCGTCGTGGATCGGCAGTGCGGCCGCCAATTGTGGGGAGGCGAGCTCTCCTTCAAGAGCGGCGAGCTCCGCCCATCCAAGCGCCTCGCCGAGCCCGGCCTCCCCGCCGCCGCGACGTAGCGACCGGACGCGTCGGTTTCGGTCACCGGACCGTCCCTCCTCAGCGCCCAGCAGCCCGGCGAGACCAGCCCCGGGGGCCGGGTCGGCATCGACGAGCAGCACCGAGGCTCCTCTCACCGCCTGTTCGGCGGCGAGCAGGTACGCCACGGTGCTCGCTCCGACGCCTCCGAACACGCCGGCCACCGCCAGCACCCGTCCAGGGTTCCGATCCAGCACCCGCGCGCCCAGATGTCTGGCCAGCCAGGCCTCCCCCGCCGGCAGCGGGACAGGCTGCAGCCCTGGTTGTTCCGCCGCGAGCTTCCACAGCTGCTGCTCCTCACACTGACTCTGGCTCTGGCTCTGAGCTTCCCCGGTGATTCCCAGCAGCAGCGTTCCCCGTCCCAGCCATGAGCGCGGCGGCAGGCGGTCGGTCCCACACATCAGCACTGCCCATTCCCTCGGCACCACTGCCTCCCAGCGCGGGCGGGACTCGAGCGCGGCCCCTACGGTGGCGGCGATCAGCGCGACGTCATCGCGCAGCGCTCGATCCTCGGTGATCAGCAGCAGGCGAGGTGCGACGTCCATGAACCCACCCTGCCGGGTTCGGCATCGGCGGAGCGCGGGGACGGCGGGGCTGTGGGCAGCGACTCTGCCTCGCGCAGTTCATACCAGGGTGGGGAAAACGCTGGCGGCACCCGGCAACGCGGCGGGGCACCCGACAACGCTGCGCGGCAGCCGGCACCAGCCCCTCCGCCCGGACACCCAGCCGCTCCTAGACTGGGCAGATGAGCAAAGATCCCGCCGCCCTGCCCGAGTATCCCGACGCAGAGCTGCGCCGGGTCCTGTGCGTCGTGGCGCACCCAGACGACATGGAGTACGGCGCTTCGGCCGCCGTCGCCCGCTGGACCGCCCAGGGCGCCGAAGTCTCCTACCTGCTGCTCACCGCGGGGGAGGCCGGGATGCGCAGCCAGGATCCCGAGGAGGCCGCCGCGATCCGCGCCGAGGAGCAGCGCCGGGCCTGCGAGCTGGTCGGGGTCACAGACCTGGTGATCCTGGATCTGCCCGACGGCACGCTTCAGGCCTCGTTGGACGCCCGACGGCAGATCGCCCGACGCATCCGAGAGCTGCGCCCCGAGGTCGTGCTGACCCAGACCTGGGCGCTGGAGGTCGGTTGGGGGCTGAACCATGCGGATCACCGCGCCGCTGGACTGGCCACCCTGGACGCGATCCGCGACGCGGACAATCCCTGGGTGTTCCGTGAACTCCTGGAGCAGGAACGGCTCGAGCCCTGGGCGGTGCGCGAGCTGCTGGTGTTCGGAGCCGGGCCGACCCATGTGATCGATATCAGCGGGGAGCCGCTGCAGCGAGGGCTCGCCTCATTGGAGGCGCACGAGCAGTATCTGGCCGAGCTGGGCGGCGCCGCCGAGACCCGAGAGATGCTCGAGTCCATGGCCGCTCAGCAGGCCCAAGGCCTGCCCGGGGTGGACCACGCCCTGGGCGTGGCCGTGCACCGCATGGCCTGACTCGCGCCGCAGCGCCCAGCGACCCGAACCTAGAGACCCGGGAGGTAGTCCTGCGGGTCCACGCTGCGACCGGGGTCCCAAGGCTCCTCCCAGCCCAGGCGATTGAGCACCCGATCCACCAGGATGCCGGTGAAGCCCCAGATCAGCGTGCCCTCCACGAGGAACGCCGGGGCCTTGAACACCGTGCCCGCCCGATGCAGGGCCGCGGTGCGACGGTTCTCCGGGTGGATCAGCGCCTGCAGGCTCACGGTGAGCACCCGTTCCACCTCTCCGGACTGCGGGCGCAGCAGACCGGTGTGTCCGGCCATGCCGATCACCGGCGTCACCATGAAGCCGCTGATCGGCACCGGAGCCGGGGGCAGGGCGCCGAGCACCCGGACCCGGGCGGGGTCCAGCCCCACCTCTTCCTGAGCCTCGCGCAGCGCCGCGGCCGTCGAGTCGCGATCAGACTTCTCCTGAGCGCCGCCGGGGAAGGATATCTGACCAGGGTGCTTCTTCAGTCCTGGGGAGCGCTCGGTCAGCAGCAGGTGCGCCTCGTCGTCCTCGGGCGTGGGGGCGCAGAAGAGCATCAGCACCGCCGCCTGCCGGGCGTCCTGCATCCCGGCCGGGGTGCTCCGGGGCGCTGTGGTGGCCGGACGCTGATTCCACCAGCCGCCGGACCCCGAGGACTCCGGATGCGCCAGGACGTAGTCGCGACCCTGCTGCAGCAGCGCCTCGAGCCTGGTCGGGACCGTGGCGCCGGTCAGCGAGAACCCCACGGGCGCGTCCATGCCAGGCGTATCGGGACCCTGCGGGGCAGTCTCGGCGTCACGCACTGAGCGGGTACCCCTGGGCGCGCAGCTGCCTGCGGGTCTGCCCGGCCTGCATCTTGGCCAGCAGCTCCTCGCGTCCCGGCGCCAACTCATACTTCAGCAGCGTGGCGGCGGTCTCGGGGTCGACCTCTCCGGCCCCGAAGGAGGGGCACAGCGAGGCGATCGGGCAGGCACCGCAGGCGGGTCGGCGGGAGTGGCAGATCCGACGACCATGGAAGACCAGCCGGTGGGACAGATCGGTCCAGTCCCGCCGCTCGAAAAGCTCCGCCACCTCCTGCTCGACCTTCACCGGGTCCTGCTGCTGGGTCATTCCCAGCCGGCGGGCCAGCCGGCCGAAGTGCGTGTCCACGGTGAGCCCAGGCTTGCCGAAGGCATCCCCGAGCACCACGAAAGCGGTCTTGCGGCCCACCCCGGGCAGCTTGACCAGCGCGTCCAGTGAACCCGGCACCTCGCCGTCGTGATCGCTGACCAGCGCATTCGAGAGCCCCAGCAGCGAACGGGTCTTGGCGCGATAGAAACCGGTGGACCGGATCACCTCGGCCAGCTCCTCCTCCGGGGCGTGGGCCATGGCGTGCGCATCCGGCCAGCGCCGGAACAGCTCAGGCGTGACGGCGTTGACCCGCACATCGGTGGTCTGCGCGGAGAGCACGGTGGCGATCAGCAGCTCGAAGGCATTGCTGAAGTCCAGCTCGGCCACGGCGTAGGAGTACACCTGCCCCAGGACACGGTGAATCCGGCGCACGCGGCGCTTCTTTCCCAGCAGGGTCTCTTCAGGCATCGAGACCATTCTACGAAAGCCCAGGAGGGGTGTCCGCTATGTGATATTCGCCTCAGGCCCACGGCGGCAAAGGATGTATTGTGAGCGGCAACACAGGAGTATCCAAGGAGGAGCCACATGACCCCGAATCCCCAGCAAGAGAACAAACTGGACTCGATGCAAAAGTCGGGTCAGGTCTTCCCCCCGAGCGAAACCTTCGCGAAGAACGCCGTGGCCACGCAGGACCGGTATGACAAGGCCGCCGAGGATCGTCTCGGCTACTGGGCCGATCAGGCCCGTTCCGTGCTGAGCTGGGACAAAGACTTCACCGAGGTGCTCGACTGGTCCGAGGCCCCGGTGGCCAAATGGTTCGTCGGCGGCGAGGTGAACGCGGCCTACAACGCAGTGGACCGCCACGTCGAGGCCGGCAACGGCAGCCGCATCGCGCTGCACTTCGAGGGTGAGCCCGGTGACTCTCGCAGCATCACCTATCAGGAGCTGGCCGACGACGTCGCCCGCGCCTCCAACGCCTTCGAATCCCTCGGCCTCACCAAGGGTGACCGGGTCGCCATCTACATGCCGATGATCCCCGAAACTATCGTGACCATGCTGGCCTGCGCCCGCATCGGCGCGATCCACTCGGTGGTCTTCGGCGGGTTCTCCTCCGATGCGCTGCGCTCCCGCGTGGATGACGCCGAGGCGAAGCTGGTGGTCACCGCCGACGGCTCCTACCGCCGCGGCAAACCCTCCACACTGAAGCCAGCCGTGGACGACGCGCTCGCGGCGCCCGGGCACACCGTGGAGCACGTGATCGTAGTCAAGCGCAACGGCGAGGAGGTCGCCTTCAACGAGGACCTCGACGTCTGGTGGCACGATGTCGTGCCGCAGCAGTCCACCGAGCACAGCTACGTGGCGCACGATTCCGAGCACCCGCTGTTCATCCTCTACACCTCCGGCACCACCGGGAAGCCCAAGGGCATCCTGCACACCACCGGCGGCTACCTGACCCAGACCGCGGTGACCCACCGGGACACCTTCGACCTGCACCCAGAGACCGACGTCTACTGGTGCACCGCCGACGTCGGCTGGGTCACCGGGCACTCCTACATCGTCTACGGCCCGCTGGTCAACGGTGCCACCCAGGTCATCTACGAGGGCACCCCGGACACCCCGCATAAGGGCCGGCTCTGGGAGATCGTGCAGAAGTACGGGGTGACGCAGTTCTACACCGCGCCGACGCTGATCCGCACCTGCATGAAGTGGGGCCGGGAGATCCCGGACCAGTTCGACCTCTCGACCCTGCGGGTGCTGGGCACCGTGGGCGAGGCGATCAACCCCGAGGCCTGGCTCTGGTTCCGTGACGTCATCGGCGCCAACAACGGCGTCGGCAAGGCTCCCAAGGAGGAGCCGGCTCCGATCGTGGACACCTGGTGGCAGACCGAGACCGGCGCGCACATGATCGCACCGCTTCCCGGTGTCACCGCGACCAAGCCAGGCTCCGCGCAGACCGCGGTGCCCGGCATCTCCATCGGCATCGTCGATGAGATGGGCACCCCGCTGGAGAAGGGCGAGGCCGGCCTGCTCGTCATCAAGGAGCCATGGCCCGCCATGCTGCGCGGGATCTGGAAGAACCCGGAGCGTTACCAGGAGACCTACTGGTCCCGCTTCGGTGACGTGTACTTCGCCGGCGACGGCGCGCGCACCGACGAGGACGGCGACGTCTGGCTCATGGGCCGGGTGGATGACGTCATGAACATCTCCGGACACCGGCTCTCCACCACCGAGATCGAATCGGCGCTGGTCTCACACCCGGCGGTGGCTGAGGCCGCCGTCGTCGGAGCCAAGGACGCGACCACCGGCGAGGCTGTTGTGGCGTTCGTGATCCTGCGCGGCGATTCCGAGGGCGGCGACAAGGCGCAGATGGAGCAGGATCTTCGCACTCATGTGGGCAAGGAGATCGGCCCGATCGCCAAGCCGCGCAACGTGCTGGTGGTGCCTGAGCTTCCGAAGACCCGCTCCGGCAAGATCATGCGCCGACTGCTCAAGGATGTGGCCGAGGGTCGCGAGGCCGGAGACGCCTCCACGCTGGCCGATCCCACGGTGATGCTGCAGATCGCGGAGGACATGCGCGCCAAGCACGGCGCCTCCTAGCCGCACCGCTCACCCCGTGTTGAGGGGCGGATTTTCCGGGCATTATGCCCCCTTCGAGGGGCTGAATACCCGGAGAATCCGCCCCTCAGCGCGTGGTGGGGGTCTCAGCGTGGCCGGTAAGGTGTGAACATGCCCACTGAGACTCCGCGCCTGCTGATCATCAACGGACCCAACCTGAACCTGTTGGGGACCCGGGAGCCCGGAATCTACGGCTCCTCCACGCTCGCCGACATCGAAACCCTGTGCCGCGAGTCCGCCGCCGCGCTCGGTTTCGAGGCGGAGCTGCTGCAGTCCAACCATGAGGGCACACTCATCGATGCGATCCAGGCCGCGAAGGACAACGCCTCGGGGATCGTGATCAACCCGGCGGCCTACACCCACACCTCGGTGGCGATCGCCGATGCGCTTCGCGCGGTGAACCTGCCGGTGGTGGAGGTGCACCTCTCCAACGTCCACGCCCGCGAGGAGTTCCGCCGGCACTCCTACGTCTCCCCCGCCGCGGCGGCGGTGATCGCCGGCGCAGGGCTCAACGGCTACCGCTACGCCATCGACCACCTGGCCTCGCTGCTGCGCGAGAACTGAGCTGCTCAGGCTCCCATGGAGCTGCGCCACGCCGCGTCGAGCTTGGCGTAGTAGCCACCCTGCGACGCGAGCTCCTCAGGTGCTCCGTCCTCCACCACCCGGCCGTCGTCGATGACCAGGACCCGGTCCGCGATCGCCACGGTGGAGAGCCGGTGCGCGATGATCAGCGCGGTGCGGTTCCCCAGCAGTCGCTCCAGCCCCTGCTGCACCAGCGCCTCACTGGGCAGGTCCAGCGAGGAGGTCGCCTCATCGAGGATCAGCACCGCAGGGTCTGCCAGGAACGCCCGGGCGAAGGAGATCAGCTGCCGCTGGCCGGCTGAGAGCCTTCCGCCACGCTTGTTGACATCGGTGTCATAGCCCTCGGGCAGCTCCAGGATCAGGTCATGACAGCCCACGGCCTTGGCCGCGGCGACGATCTCCTGCTCGGAGGCCTCCGGCCGGCCCAGCGCGATGTTGCCTCGGATGGTCCCGGAGAACAGGAACGCCTCCTGGGTCACCATGGCCACGTGGCGGTGGTGATCGGCCGTCGCGAGGTCCCGCAGGTCCACGCCGTCGAGGCTCACCGCGCCGCTGCTCACGTCGTAGAAGCGCGCCAGCAGCTTCGCCAGAGTGGACTTCCCGGCACCGGTGCGTCCCACCACGGCCACGGTCTGACCTGCTGGGATGTGCAGGTCCAGGGAGTGGAGCACCACCGGGCCGTCCTCGGCGTAGCGGAACGAGGCCTGGCTGAACTCCAGCTCGCCACGGGCCTCGTTCAGATGCCGCGGGTGGCGGGCCTCGGTGACGGTGGGGCTCTCCTCCAACAGCCCGGAGACCTTCTCCAGGGCCGCGGTGGCCGACTGCAGGGAGTTGTAGAACATCGCGATCATGTCCAGCGGCTGGAAGACCCGCTTGGTCGCCAACACCAGGGCGACCAGCACACCGATCCCGAGATCACCTTCGAGCACCCGGTAGCCGCCCCAGAGCAGAACCGCGGTGACCGTGACATTGCCGATGAGCATCAGGGAGGGCTGGAGCACCCCGAAGAGGGAGATCGAGCGGACCATATCCTCTCGATAGTCTGCCGCCAGGCGCCGGTACTGCCGGGATCGCGAGTCTTCTCGGCGGAAGGCCTGCACGGCGCGGATGCCGGTCATGGATTCCACGAAATGCACGATCATCTTGGCCGAGGAGACCCGGGTGCGCCGGTAGGCCACCTCGGAGTTGCGCTGGTACCAGCGACCCAGCACCGCGATCGGGAACAGCGCGGCGACCAGGATCAGGCCCGAATGGATGTCCATGATCCAGATGGTCACACCGGTGAAGAACATGAACATCACACCCTGGACCAGCGAGTTGATCCCGCCGTCGAGCAGCTCGCGCAGCGACTCCAGGTCCGAGGTCTGTCGGGAGATCACCTTGCCCGAGGTGTAGTCCTCGTGGAAGTCCAGGCTCAGCGCCTGAGTCTTGCGGAACACCTCTCCGCGCAGGGTGAAGAGCATCTGCTGCGAGGCCTCGGCGGTCATCCGGGTGTAGTGGAAGATCAGCACTCCCGCGATCACCGCGCAGGCGATGTAGGACAGGCCGGGGAGCCACATGCCCGAGCTCTGCCCCTCGATCATCCGTGGCAGCCCCCAGTCGATGGCCCAGGCGACGATCAGCGGGATCGAGGCCTGGGCGGCCTGGGCGATCACCACGAAGATCGCCGTGAGCAGCAGCTTGCGCCGCACCCCGACGGAGAGCTGGACCAGCAGCTTCCAGGAACGACGTCGGATGAACCGGCGCTCGGCCTTGTCCAGCTGGATCTGTTCCTCGCCGGCGGTGCCGCGCAGGTGCGCGAAGCGGTCATCGGCGGCGAAGTTGGCCCCGGCGTCGGGGACGCCAGCGTGGGCGGCCTCGGCGTCGGGGGGCCTCACCCGCGACGGCGCGGCGGCCTCCGCCGGTCGCTCGCTCGGAAGCCTCACTCATGGCTGAGCACCTCCTCGGCGCTGATGGGGCGCACGCTGGCGCTCATGACCTCGCGGTAGGCGGGGCTGCGCTGCAGCAGCTCCGAGTGGGTGCCGACGTCGCTGATCCGGCCGTGCTCGAGCATCGCCACCCGGTCCGCCATCGCCACGGTGGAGGGTCGGTGCGCGACGATCAGCGTGGTGGTCCGGTTCAGCACCTCGCGCAGCCGGTGCGTGACCGCCTCCTCGGTGCGGACATCCAGGGCGGAGAGCGGATCATCGAGCAGCAGCACCGAAGGGGCGGAGGCGATCGCGCGGGCCAGCGCCAGGCGCTGACGCTGACCGCCGGAGAGGCTCAGCCCCTCCTCCCCGACCGGGGTGTCCACACCCCGGGGCAGGGTGTCGACGAACTCGGCGTCGGCGGTGGTCAGGGATCGGCGCAGCACCTCGTCGAGCTCATCTGGTGCTGGTGCGGCGTCACGGTGCGGGTCCTGCGGGTCGTCGACGTCGCGCAGGTGGGAGGTGCCCAGCAGCACGTTGGACTTCACCGAGGTGGAGAACAGGATCGGGTCCTCGAAGGCGACCCCGATCCGGGAGCGCAGATCTGCCAGGCTGAAGTCCTTCACGTCCACCCCGTCGATCCGGATCGCACCGCCGGTGGCCTCATAGAGCCGGGGGATCAGGTTCAGCAGCGTGGAGGTGCCCCCGCCGGTGGCGGAGACCAGTGCCATGGTCTCGCCCGGCCGGACCTCCAAGGTGACCCCGTCGATCAGGTCCCGGTCCCCGGGCTTGGTGTCGGGGTAGCGGAAATGGACGTCCTCGAGTTGAAGCACCCCGCGCTCCGGGGCCACCACGGGGGCCTCCGGCGAGGTGATCTCGGTGGCGGTGTCCATCACGTCGGCGTGCCGGTCGATGGCGGTCTTGGCGGTGAAGGTCATGCCCAGCATCATGCCCACGCCCTCGATCGGGCCCTTGAGCACCGCGGCGGTGGCGAAGAATGCGGCCAGCGCGCCGATGGTCACGCCGGTGGTCTCCTGGTTGGCGACCTGCCACAGCCCGATCAGCAGGCACAGCCCGAGGATCCCCTCGGGCAGGATCACCATGGCCATCAGGAACTTCGCCAGCGTGCGAGCCTTAGAGACCTCGAGGTCGCGCAGCTCGTCGGCCTCCTCGGTGAAGCCCTCCTGGGCGTAGTCCCCGCGGCCGAAGGCCTTCAGCACCCGGATGCCATGCACCGATTCCTCGACCTTGGTGGCCACGTCCCCGGCCTGGTCCTGCGAGGCCCGCGAGTAGTACACGAACTTCTTCCGGAACCGCGGCCCGATGATCATGATCGGCAGCGCGGCGCAGAGGAAGACCACCGCCAGCAGCGGCGAGAGCGTGGCCATGAGGGTGAAGCCCACCAGCAGGCTGACCACCGAGGTGATCAGCATCAGCGAGCCGAAGGCGAACCATCGGCGCAGCAGGTTCAGGTCGGCGATCGCGCGGGACTGCAGCTGCCCGGCTCCCCAGGCGGCATGGAAGGAGGCGGAGAGGTCCTGGAGCTTGTCGAAGAGCCGGGTGCGCATGGAGGTCTCGGCATCCGAGGCTGGCGGGATCACGAAGAACCGGCGCAGGTAGACCAGTCCGGCCTCCAGCACGCCCAGCGCGAGGATCACCGCTGCGGCGCCCCACACGGCGCTGAGCTGGGCGTCGTCATCAAGCAGCGAGTTCACCAGGACCTGGAGGACCTGCGGGATGGACAGTGCGACGATGCCGGCGCCGATTGCTGCGATCAGGCCCAGGGTCCAGCGGAGCTTGAGGCCCTCGAGATAGGGGCCGAGCCGAGCCAGGGCCTGCCAGAGCGTGCGACTGCGCCCGGAGGTCTCGGTTCTCTCAACTCCAACTACTCGTTGCATCAAGCAACTAACCTATGTCGTTTCGTGCTGAACTTCAATGATGGTGGCCTCCGGAGGGCAGAACAGCCGCACCGGGGCGGTCCGGGAGGTTCCGATGCCTGCGGAGACGTGGAGCGGGACGGTCCGGGCGGGCTCCTCCGGATGGCCTGACACCTTCCGTGCCGGGACCTGCACCGAGCTCAGGCCCTTGGCCTGAGGACGCGGCAGGTCACAGTTGGTGACCAGGGCGTGACCACCAGGCAGGCAGACCTGCCCGCCGTGGGTGTGCCCGGCGAGGATCAGCTCGGCGCCGCTGCCGGCCAGCGTGTTCAGCGCCGCGGAGACCGGAGCGTGGGCCACACCGATGCGCAGCGGGTCGGCACTCGAGTCCTGTTCCGGCGAGGCGGCCGCGTCTGCGGGCCAACCCCGGAAGTCGTCTCGGCCGATGTGTGGATCATCCACCCCGGAGAAGCTCAGGGTCTGACCGGCCACGCTCAGTTCGGCGGTCCGGTTGTTGAGGTTCTTCCAGCCGCTGGACTCGAAGGCGCTGAAGAGGCGCTGCCAGTCCAGATCCTCGGGGTGCGCATCGAGTTTCGAGGGGCCTCGGAAGTAACGCAGCGGGTTCTTCCAGGTCGGCGCGAAGTAATCGTTGGATCCACCGACGAAGACTCCCGGGAACCGCAGCAGCGGCCCCAACGCCTCCAGCACCTCTCCCACCGCATCAGGGTGCGAGAGATTGTCCCCGGTGTTGATCACCAGGTCGGGGTTCAGCTCCGCCAGGGACTGCAGCCAGGCGAACTTCTTGCGCTGGCCCGGGACGTAGTGAATATCGGAGATGTGCAGGATCCGGAGTCCGGCCCCGGCACGCAGCGGCACAGGAACATGGCGGACCTGGAAGTCATTGACACCCAGGCCCACCACCTTCAGGGATGCGGTGGGGCTCAGTCGTCGTCTCCGTCGGAATCGTTGTTGCCGCCGTTGTTCGAGTTCTCGTCGTCGGAATCGTCGTCGGAATCGTCCTCGGAATCGACAGCGGAGCCGTCGGTGCCGGGGTCACCACCCTCGGAGACGGTGCCGCCGTCGCGGTAGCGCTCACGGTCGCGCCGGTCTTCGAACGGGGAATCATCGGCTTCACGGAAGTCTGAGGTGTCATAGTCGCCTCCGACCTGCTCCATGTAGTCCAACCACATCGGGGCTGCCAGGGTGGAGCCGAAGAACTCTTCGTAGAACTCGCCGGCCACGGTGCGTCCGCGGTAGCCCTGGTTGCTCTCGGGGTTGCCGATCCAGCTCGCGGTGGACACTCCGGAGGAGTACCCGACGAACCAGGTGTGAGCCGCCTCGTCGGTGGTTCCGGTCTTACCGGCCATGGGGAACGGCGGGTCGCCGGCGGCGATGGTGCCCTCGGCGATGTTGATGGTGATGTCGTTGACCTGGGCCACGATGTCCTCGTCGATGACCTGATCACAGTTGGCCTCGGGCACGTCGTACTCGTTGCCGTGGGTGTCGGTGACCTCCAGGATCGCGCGGGGCTCGCAGAAGGTGCCGTCGGCGGCGAAGGCCGCGTAGGCGGCCGCCTGGGTCAGGGGGGCGATCTCATCGGTGCCCAGCACAAACGAGGGGTTCTGCGGGGAGAGCCCCTGGCTGGTGTCGGTGGCCCGGTGGACGCCGAGGCGGTCGGTGAGGTTGGTGATCGCGCAGAGGTCCATGTCCGACGCGGTGGCCAGCGTCGCGGTGTTGACCGAGAAGTAGACGCCATAGTCGATGGTCATCCGACGGTTGGAGTCTTCCTCGACGTTGCCCACGGTCCAGTCCTGGTCCGAGGTGGTGTACCCGCGCTCCAGGCAGCTGGCCTCCCAGCGCGAAGTGTCACCCCATTCGTCGACGGAGGCGTCGACGACGTCGTCGGTCTCCCCGCCTTCTTCGAGATAGGCCGCGACCACAAAGGGCTTCAGCGAGGATCCGGGCTGGAACCCGTTGCCGCCGCCGTCCTCCGCATCAACGTTGTAGTTCAACGTGGTGTTTCCGTCGCCCGGCTCCGGGGTGAAGACGCGGTTCTGCGCCATGGCGAGGATGTTGCCGGTCCCCGGCTCCACAGAGGAGATCGCGGCACCGGCGCCAGAGCTGTCATCGGCGGGAACGGTCTCCATGACGCCCTCCTCGGCCGCGGTCTGCGCGTCCGGGTCCAGGGTGGTGGTGATCCGCAGGCCGCCCCGGTCGAGCAGCTCTTCTCGGGCCGCCTCGTCCGGGCCGAAGGTGTCGCTGGCGAGGATCTCGCGGCGCACGTAGTCACAGAAGTACTCGCCCATGCTGGCGGAGACGCAGCCGACCTCTTCGCGGCTGATGTCCAGTCCGAGTCCGGAGGCGACGGCTTCGTCGTACTCCTCCTCGGTGATGACCTCTTCGTCGAGCATCGAGCCGAGCACGATGTCCCGGCGAGCCTGGGAGGCCTCGGGGTCGACCTCGGGGTTGTAGCCGTTGGGCGACTGCACCATGCCAGCCAGCACCGCGGACTGGGCCACGTTGAGCTCAGAGGCCGGGATGCCCCAATAATATTGCGCGGCCGCCTCCACGCCGTAGGTGCGGCCACCGAGCAGCACGATGTTGAGGTAGCCCGCGAGAATCTCGTCCTTGGTCATCTCCTGCTCCACCGCGACGGCGAGCTTCATCTCGCGCAGCTTGTCGGCGTAGGTCTTCTCCCCGGTGCCGGAGATCGTCAGGCGGCCCTCACCGGTGATCACGACCGCGTTGATCAACATGTTGTTCACATACTGCTGGGTGATCGTGGAGGCGCCCTGTTGGGAATCCGAGGTGGCGTTGTGCACCAGCGCGCGGGACAGGCCGCGGGGGTCGACGCCGCCGTGCTCGTAGAAGCGCTCGTCCTCGATCGCGATGATGGCGTCGATCATCTCCTGGGAGATGTCCTCCAGTGCCACCGGCTGACGGTTCTCGGCGTAGAAGGTCGCCAGCTCGGTGCCATCGGAGGCGTATATGTGAGAGGGCACGCTCAGCGGCTCCTCCGCCAGCTCGGCGGGGATGTCCTCGAGGATGTCCGTGCCGGCGGCCGCGGCGGCGCCTCCGGAGGCTGCCAGCGGAAAGATCAACCCTGCTGCCAGCAGGCCACAGAGAGCACTCACGCCCAGGAAGGACATGATCTTGCCGACCGTGGTGGCAGTATCAAACAGGGGAGATTTACGCGACGCCATGGGCTTCATCCTAGCGGCAAGGTCAAAGCCACGCGGGAGGTGACGTCACACGGACCTGGGTGCGGATCGGGGCGGGGATCCGGGCGCGGATCGGCGCGGATCGGGTCGGACGCTTCTTGGTCGCGGCGGGCGTCCGTTAGTCTGAGAATATGAGTGCATCTGAGACCCAATGGGAATACGCGACGATTCCGCTGATCATCCACAACACCAAGGGCATCCTTGACCAGTGGGGCGAGGACGGCTGGGAGCTGGTCACCGTGCTGCCCGGCCCGGAGGGCAACGCCCCCGTCGCCTACCTCAAGCGCCCGCGAAACTGAGCCAGACATATGGCTGAGCAGATCTCTGCTGTTGAAGCGCGCCTGGCCGAGCTCGGCCTGAGCGTCCCCGAGGTGGTCCCCCCGGTGGCCGCCTATCAGCCGGCGGTCATCGCCGACGGCGTCGTCTATGTCTCCGGACAGCTGCCCTTCATCGACGGCGCGCTGCCGATGACCGGCAAGGTCGGCGCCGAGGTCACCGAGGAGCAGGCCTATGAGCTCGCACGGCAGTGCGCGCTCAACTGCATCGGTGCGCTGAAGGCGGCCGTGGGCGACCTCGACCGGATCACCCGGATCGCCAAGGTCAGCGGCTTCGTCGCCTCGGTGCCGAGCTTCACCGGTCAGCCCAAGGTGCTCAACGGCGCCTCGGAGCTGCTCGGGGCGGCCTTCGGCGAGGCTGGGCAGCACGCACGCAGCGCCGTCGGCGTGCCGGTGCTGCCGCTGGACACCCCGGTGGAAGTCGACCTCATCGCCCATGTCCGCTGAGGCCTCCCCGGTCCTGACCCAGGACCCGCGGTGGCAGGAGCAGGAGCGCGCCTGGGCCGAGGTCGGCTTCGCCCCGGTGATCATCGGCGGCGACGCCGGCGCCTATGGCGCGGCCCGCGCCTTCCATGAGGCCTACGGCATCACCTCACTGGTGCTCTCGAAGCACCAGATGTGGATGATCAAGCATTCCAAGATCATCACCCATCTTGAGATCGAGAACGGCACGGTGATGGAGCATGTGCGCACCGGGCTGAACCTCGCCCCGATCCGGCGGCTGCGGGATCAGGGCATTCCGATCCTGCTGCTGGGCGCCATCGACTCCACCGTGCAGGCGATCATCGAGCTGCGCGAGGCCCACCCCGAGGACCTGGGCCAGGACGTCGTCGTCCCCTATGTCGACCGGGCTCGGTTCGACGCCGCGACCGTGAAGGACAACTTCACCGCGCTGGCCGAGAATCTCGGCGTGGACCATCCGGTCACCCGGGTGGTGGACTTCGGCGCCGATCTGGACACCCAGCTCCCGCTGGAGCTCAGCTTCCCGGTCTGGGCGAAGCCTGCCGATGTGACCGCCTGGTACTGGACCGAGTTCGAGGGCAAGCACAAGGTCCACCGGGTGCAGACCCCGGAGGAGCTCGCCGAGCTCTTCGGCAAGGTCCACGCCGCCGGGTACCGGGCCAGCTTCGTGGTGCAGGAGGAGGTTCCTGGCGACGACCAGAACATGCGGGTGCTGACCTGCTATGCCGATCAGAACTCGGTGATCAGGTTCGCCTCCTGGGGCGAGACCGTGGTGGAAGACCACTCCCCCGCCGCGCTGGGCAACCCCTCGGTGATCCTCACGACGAAGAACTCCGAAGCCGTGGATCAGGCACAGAAGCTGCTCACCGAGCTGGACTGGGTGGGCTACGCGAACTTCGACCTGAAATACGATCCGCGCGACGGCAAGACCAAGTTCTTCGAGCTCAACCCGCGCCTGGGCCGCTCCAGCTACTACATCACCGGGGCTGGCAACAACCCGGTCGAGTACTACGTGCGGGACTTCATCCGCGGCGAGCTCTCCGCCGATGGCGAGACGACCCGCGTGGAGGACCAGGCCGAGACGGTCTACACCGTGCTGCCGGGCTGGCTGGCCAGCCGCTACGTCTCAGACCCGGAACGACGACGCCGGATCGCCCGGATCCTGCGTTCTGGCGGCAGGCGGAACCCGTTCTTCTACGCGGCCGACCGCAGCCCGCGCCGCATGGCGCTGCTGCTGGCCGCGCAGGCCTCGCTGGTGCGCAAGTTCCTGCGGTTCTATCCACCCTCGCGGGTCACCGGGGAATAGTCTCCAGGCGCACCTCGGCCGATCCTGCGCGATCCCTGCCGGTCGCGCAGCCCCGCCTCCCCCACAGACGCAGGCAGACACAGAAGGAGCGCCCGGCACTGAGCCGGGCGCTCCTTCTGTGTCTGCAGACTCATCTCTGGAGTCGGTGCTGGGCGAAGCCAGCGGGCTCAGCTCAGCGCGAGCGCTGGCGGATCCGCTGAATGTCCAGGATCACCACGGCGCGCGCCTCCAGGCGCAGCCAGCCGCGCTGGACGAACTCGGCCAGGGCCTTGTTCACGGTCTCGCGGGAGGCTCCGACCAGCTGGGCCAGCTCCTCCTGGGTGAGCTCGTGGGCCACCAGCACGCCGTCCGGAGCCGGACGCCCGAAGCGGTCGGCCAGGTCCAGCAGCGCCTTGGCCACACGGCCGGGCACATCCGAGAAGACGAGGTCCGCGAGGGACTCGTTGGTCCGGGTCAGTCGCTTGGCCAGGGCCTGCAGCAGCTGGACCGAGACCTCGGGGTTGGTGGTGATCACGTTGCGCAGGCTGTCGTGGCGCAGCCCGGCGAGCCGAGTCTCGGACACCGCGGTGGCTGTGGCGGTGCGGGGCGCGGGGTTGAACAGCGCCATCTCACCGAAGATCTCACCCGGGCCGAGCACGGCCAGCAGGTTCTCCCGGCCATCCGGTGTGGTGCGTCCCAGCTTGATCTTCCCGGAGATGATGAAGTAGAGCTGATCACCCTGGTCACCCTCGTGGAAGACCGATGACCCGCGGGAGAGGTCGACCTCATTGAGCTCTTTGATGAGGGCGCTGAAGACGTCGTCGTCGAGCGTGGCGAACAGCGGTGCGCGGCGCAGTACTTCAAGGTCCATGGGCGATCCGTTCTTCCTGGATGTGTGAGATAACAGAGTCTCGTTGCTTAGAAGTTACCAGTTCGCCTCGACGTGCGGAAACGTTCAGCAAGCAGCCAAGGATTCTATGTCATTCTTTGGGGACCGATCCGTGCGGCCCGAGGCTCGACGCAGCGGCCCCGGCGCAGCAGTCCCGAACCGCCGCCCCGAGCCGCATTTCCTCGCCGCGATCCCGGGCAAGAGCCAGAGCCACCTGAACCATAAGGAGTCCGCCACCGATGGGAATCACCCTACTCGACGTGATCTTGGTGGTGGTGCTGCTCGGTTTCCTCCTGGCAGGCCTGCGCAAGGGCGTCTGGGCCACCCTGGGCGGGGTCTTCGGCTTCCTGGTCGGCGCCACCGCGGCCTTCTTCGCAGTCCCGCTGGTCGCGTCCTGGGTCCCTGATCCGCTCTGGCGGGTGATCGCCGTGCTCGCCTCCGTCATCGTGCTGGTGACCGCCGGCCACGGGCTCGGCTCAGCAGCCGGGGCCGAGGTCCAGCGGATGTTCAACTCCCGCGCCGTGCGCGGAATCAGCTCGCTCGTCGGCGGGCTGGTCAACGTGGTGGTCGCCGTGTTCGTCATCGCGCTGCTGTCCTTCTCCATCTCCGCCATGGGCTTCCCCGCGGTGAACCAGGCGATGAAGCAGTCCACCGTGCTGAGCACCATCGACTCCGCAGTCCCTGACCAGGCAGAGTCCTGGTTCGCCCAGGTCCGCACCGCGGTGCTGGACTCTGACATCCCGGAGATCGCTCAGCTGGTGCCTGAACCTGCGGAGCTGCCCGAGGACCAGGATCTCAACGACGCCGGCCTCGCCTCCGCCGCCTCGGTGGGTCGGATCACCGGAGTCGCCGAACAGTGTGGACAGTCCCAGTCAGGGTCGGGCTTCGCGGTCTCCCCCACCCGTGTGGTGACCAACGCTCATGTCATCGCCGGGGTGGCCGAGCCCGCTGTGGAGATGCCCGACGGTGAGGTGCTCAGCGGTCGCGCCGTGCACTTCGATCCGGCCTCCGACTTGGCTCTGATCGCCGTGGAAGGGCTGGATGTGGCGCCGCTTCAGATCAGCCAGGGCCTCGACGTCGGGGACTCCGGCTACGTGATGGGCTACCCGGCCGGGGGCCCGTTCTCCGCAGGCAGCGCGGTGGTCCAGGCGCGCGACGTCTCGCAGGTCAACAACATCTACGGCAGCTCCCCGAGCACCCTGGAGATCTTCCAGCTCAGCGCCGATGTCCGGCAGGGCAACTCCGGCGGACCGCTGATCGATCAGTCCGGGGATGTGGCCGGGGTCGTCTTCGCCCGCGCCGTGGAGGGCAGCAACGTCGGCTTCGCGATCACCGCAGACCAGGCCGGGCCGGTGCTGACCGACCCGGACCGCTACTCCGAGACGGTCTCCACCGGGCAGTGCACCGACCGCTGAACGCGGCTCCGCGGGTCAGAAGATCAGTTCGGTCCCGGTGATCCGCTGGTAGGCGTCCAGGTAGCGCTGACGGGTGGCGTCGGTGACCCGCTGCGGCAGCGCCGGCGGGGCCTGGTTCGAGCTCCGGTCCCACCCGGACTCGTCCGAGGTCAGCCAGTCCCGGACGAACTGCTTGTCGAAGGAGGGCTGCGCCGCGCCGGGCTCCCAGCTCTCCGCGGGCCAGAAGCGTGAGGAGTCCGGGGTGAGCACCTCATCGGCCACGGTGAGCGCCCCGCCCGGGTCGAAGCCGAATTCGAGCTTGGTGTCGGCCAGGATCACCCCGGCCTCGCGGCAGATCTCCTCGGCCAGGACGTAGATTCGCAGCGTCGCCTCGCGCAGCTGCCCCGCCACCGGGACTCCGACGTTCTCGGTGAGCGTCTCGAAGCTGATGTTCTCGTCGTGGTCACCCTGGGCGGCCTTCGAGGAGGGGGTGAAGATCGGCTCCGGCAGCTGCGAGCCGTCGGTGAGGCCCTCCGGCAGCAGAAGTCCGGTCACGGTGCCGTTCTGCCGGTACTCGGCGAGCCCGGACCCGGTGAGGTAGCCGCGGGCGATGCATTCGGCCGGGATCATCTGCAGGTCTCGGCAGATCATGGCGCGTCCGGCCACGGCCTCGGGAACCTCCACCGAGACCACGTGGTGGGAGATCCCTGCCGCCTCGAGCTGGTCGAACCACCACAGGCTCAGCTGAGTCAGGATGATGCCCTTGTCCGGGATGGGCGTGGAGAGCACGTGGTCATAGGCGCTGATCCGGTCGCTGGCGACCATCAGGACCACGTCCTGTCCGGCCCAGGCCGATCCGGGGGCGGGCCGGTAGAGGTCGCGGACCTTCCCGGAGGACAGGTGCACCCAGCCGGGGAGCTCCTGCTCAGACGCGGCCACGGACCCGGCGTCAGTGGACCCGGTCTCGGCGGGGCGCGCTGGTTCGCCTTCCGCTGACCCGCGAGGTCCCCCGCCGAGCTTGATCTCTCCGGCGAGCGCCTTCGCGGCGATGTCGGTGCGGTGCTGCGCGCCCGTCCAGCTGATCTTCTGCACGCCGGCATAGGCGCGGTCCACGGCCTCGGCCAGCGACGCCCCGGTCCCGACGACGGCGAGCACTCGCCCGCCGGCCGTGGTCAGCCGGCCCTGCTCGTCGGCGGCGGTGCCGGCGTGCAGCACGGCCACACCCTCGAGGCTCTCGGCCTCCGCGGTGCCGCTGATCAGGTCACCCTTGCGCGGGGCCTCCGGGTAGCCCGCAGCGGCCAGCACGACGTCGGCGGCGTAGCCCTGCGCCCAGTCCAGGGAGCGGGCGGAGCCGAGCGAGCCGGTGGAGCAGTCCAGCAGCAGCTGACCCAGCGGGGTGGCGAGACGCTCGAGCACCGCCTGGGTCTCCGGATCGCCGAAGCGGGCGTTGAACTCGATGACGCGCACGCCGCGGGAGGTGACGGCGAGCCCGCAGTAGAGCACCCCGACGAAGGGGGTTCCGCGGCGGGACATCTCGGCCAGGGTCGGAGCGGCGACGGTGTCGACCACGATCTGCACGAAGTCGCGCTGCACGCCGGCGGCGTCGGTCTCGGTGTAGCCCTCCAACCAGTCCAGCGGGGTGTAGGCGCCCATGCCGCCGGTGTTGGGGCCGGCGTCGTCGTTGAAGATCCGTTTGAAGTCCTGCGCCGGGGACAGCGGCACCAGGTTCACCCCGTCGGAGAGCACGAAGAGCGAGACCTCGGGGCCGTCGAGGAACTCCTCGATCACCACGGAGCCCCCGGCGGCGAAGCAGGCCTCGGCATGGGCCAGCGCCTCGGCGCGGTCCTCGGTGACCACCACACCCTTGCCGGCGGCGAGGCCGTCGTCCTTGATGACATAGGGCGCGCCGAACCGGTCCACCGCGGAGGCCGCGGCGGCGAGGTCGGTGACATGCACCGCTCCGGCGGTGGGCACCTCGGCGGCGGCCATGATCTCCTTGGCGAAGGCCTTGGAGGCCTCCAGCCGCGCGGCGGCGGCGGAGGGCCCGAAGGCCGGGATCCCGGCGGCCCGGACGGCGTCGGCCACCCCGGCGGCCAGCGGCGCCTCGGGACCGATGACCACCAGATCGAAGCCTCCGGAGACGGCGAGCGCGGCCACCGCGGCCCCGTCCTGGGCATCGATGCTGTGGCAGCGGACCTGCGCCGCGATGCCGGCATTGCCCGGCGCGGCCTCCACGGTGGTGACTGCTTCATCGCGCAGCAGTGCTCGGACGATGGCGTGCTCGCGGCCTCCGGGGCCGACTACAAGTACCTTCACGTCGCTCAGCCTATCGAACGGCACACGGACGCAGGTCCGCTCCGGCAGCGTGGGGCCCGCACTCCGTAGACTGAGGCCATGAATGATGCGCGCCGCTCACCCGTTGCACCCTCGGTGCCGTCCTCCTCCGGAGCCTCCGCGGGAGCCTCCGTCGGGACCTCCGCCGGATCCGATGCCGGAACCTTCGAGCAGCCGGGCCTGGAGCCGGCCTCGGTCGCGGAGTCCGCCGAACTCGCCGTGGTGACCCGCGCCGGCGTCGTGGAATCCCGACATATCGGCTCCGCGGTGCTGGTGGGTCCCGACGGGGTGGTGCTGGAGTCCATCGGCGCTCCTGAGCGGCTGATGTTCCCGCGCTCCACGCTGAAGCCGTTCCAGGCCATCGCCTCGCTGCGGTCCGGCGCGCTGATCTCCCCGGAGGCGGTGGCCCTGGCCTGCGGGTCCCATGTGGGCTCGCGCAAGCATCAGGAGCTCGCCGCGAGCGTCCTCGCCGCCGAGGGCCTCGACGCCTCGGCGCTGAAGTGCCCGGCGGCCTGGCCCGCCCGGCACCAGGACCTGCGGGTGCACCTGGAGGCCGGCAAGACCGAGACCCCGCTGGCCTTCAACTGCTCCGGCAAGCATGCAGCGTTCCTGGCCGCGACCCGCACCAACGGCTGGCGGCTCAACACCTACCTCGAGCGCTCCCACCCGCTGCAGCGGGTGATCATGGACGTGATCACCGAGTACTGCGGCGAGACCCCCACCGTGGTCGGGGTCGACGGCTGCGGCGCGCCCGCCCCGGCGCTCTCGCTGACCGGGCTGGCCCGCGGCTTCTCCAAGCTCGCCGCCGCCACCTCGCGCCGCGACGCCGAGGTCCACGCGTTCACGGTGAACCAGGCGATGCTGGACTACCCGTGGGCGGTGCATGGTCGCGGCGAGGCCAACACCCTGGTGCTCGAGGAGCTGGGCCTGACCGCGAAGCTCGGCGCCGAGGGCGTCCTGGTGGTCGGGGCGCCGGACGGCACCGCCGTCGCGGTCAAGGTCCTCGACGGGTCCTCCCGCGCCACGAACCTGGTGGCACTGAGCATGCTCGCGGCCCGCGGCGTGATCGAGCTCGACGCCCTGGGACCGGTGCTGCGCAAGATCGTCAAGCCGATCACCGGTGGCCTCGGCGCGGAGCAGGTGGGCAGCATCCGGCTGGCCCCGGCGCTGCTCGAACGCCTCTGAACCCCGGTTCCAGGCCCCGCCGCCGCTGCGGCAAGGGCTCCCGGCGAGACCTCCCGGAACAGGTGTGCTGCACGCTGTTTTTATTCCTCAGATCGTTCCGGTTTCGCGCAGTGGTGAACTACCCCCGCTCAGCGCCCGATCGGCTTGTGCCGCACCGCGCGGAGCCATACCGTCGATGAAGTCCGCCGCGTCGGCGGACAGGTCACCTATCGACCACTGAAAAGCGAGGCACAGATTCCCATGGCCGACTACAAAGTCACCAACCCAGCCACCGGTGAGGTCGAGGCGGAGTTCGCCACCCTCACCGACGATCAGCTCCGCGAGACGCTCGATCACGCCGCCGAGACCTTCACCAGCTGGTCGAAGACCGAGCTCTCCGAGCGCGCCGAGCTGCTGCGCCGCGCGGCCGCGATCTACCAGGAGCGCAAGGACGAGCTGGCCACGATCATCACCCGCGAGATGGGCAAGCCGATGAAGCAGGCCCGCTCCGAGCTCGACATCGTGATCTCGATCTTCCACTACTACGCCGACCACGGCGCCGAGTTCCTCGCCGATGAACCGATCACCGACGCCCCGGACGGCAGCGCCGTGATGCAGAGCCGCCCATTCGGCGTGCTTCTGGGCATCATGCCGTGGAACTTCCCGTACTACCAGGTGGCCCGCTTCGCGGTGCCGAACCTGATGATCGGCAACACGATCATGCTCAAGCACGCCTCACAGTGCCCCGAGTCCGCCGCGGCGATGGAGCAGATCTTCCGGGACGCCGGCTTCCCGGAGCACGCCTACACCAACGTGTATGCCTCCAGCGGGCAGATCGCCGACATCGTGATCCCGGACCCCCGCGTCGCGGGCATCTCGCTGACCGGCTCCGAGCGCGCCGGCACCAAGGTCGCCGCCACCGCCGGGGAGCACCTGAAGAAGGTCGTCCTGGAGCTCGGCGGCAACGACCCGCTGCTGGTGCTGGATCGCGAGATCCTGCCCCAGGCGGTCAAGGGCGCGGTCCAGGGCCGGATGGCCAACGCCGGGCAGGCCTGCAACGCCGCCAAGCGTGTCATCGTCCCGGCGGAGTTCTACGACGAGTTCCTCGAGCAGTTCCAGCAGGCGCTCTCGAAGATCGAGCTGCTCGATCCGCTCTCCGAGGAGGCGTTCATCGGCCCGATGTCCTCGGTGCAGGCCGCCGAGGATCTCCACGAGCAGGTCCAGGACGCCGTGGAGAAGGGCGCCACCCTGCACCTGGGCGGAGACTTCGACCAGCGTGGGGGCGCCTGGTACCAGCCCACCCTGCTGACCGGGATCACCCCAGAGATGCGCGCCTACGGCGAAGAGCTCTTCGGACCGGTGGCCATGGTCTACAAGGTCGCCGACGAGGAAGAGGCTGTGACACTGGCCAACGACACCCAGTACGGCCTTTCAGCCTCGGTGTTCGCCACCGACGTCGCCCACGCCCAGCGGGTGGGCGAGCAGATCCACACCGGCATGATCTTCGTCAACGAGCCCGCCGGCACCTCCGCCGAGCTGCCCTTCGGCGGTGTGAAGCGCTCCGGCGTGGGCCGCGAGCTCGGCCCCTACGGCATGGCGGAGTTCGTCAACCGGCGTCTGGTCAAGATCGCCGGATGATGAGCCGCTGAGCATGCCACGACGTCGCATCAGCGCCGAGGACGGCAGGGCCGCGGTCCGCGCGTGGGAGTCAGGAGACTCCGACCGCAGGACCGTGGCCGCTGCCGTGCGGTACTGCCTCGAGGAGCTTGCCGAGCTGGCCCCGGGGAACTCCGTGGAGGTCCGGGTCCCGCCCTTCGGGGTGACCCAGTGCATCGAGGGGCCCAACCACTCCCGGGGTACCCCGCCCAACGTGGTCGAACTCGCCCCGCAGGACTGGCTGGAGCTCGCCACCGGGGCCACCGGCTGGGCGAGCGCCAGTGCCGCCGGGCGGATCTCCGCCTCCGGCACCCGCGCGGACCTCTCGGCGCTGCTGCCCCTGCTGCCGCGCCACCGGTGAACCCTCCCCGGCCCCGCCGCTGCGGCCGATCAACCCGAGCACCAGTTCGCAGGTGCCAGGCACCCAGGCTGGGCCGGTAGCATGGGGGATATGTCTTCACGCGAGCAGTCCGGCGAGTCGGAGCCTCGGCAGGTGACCGTTCGTCCCACCCCCAGACTGAGCCCCTTCCTCATCGCAGGTGTGTTCGCGGCCGTGCTGGCCGCCGTCGTCGTCGTGCTGGTCACCGGACCGGCTGATGACTATTCGCTCGGCGGTTCGCTGGGCTATCTCACCGTCGCCTTCGCGATGCCTGGCCTCGCCCTGGGCGCTGTGACCTGGCTGTTCATCGACTGGCGCTCTCGGAAGCGCACCCGCACTTATGACCTGCAGAAGCTCGACTCTGCAGAGAGGACTCCTGCGCATGACCCGGAATGATGGTCGGCTGAACTTCAATCTCCTCGACGAGGACCCGCTGCCGCAGGACGAATGCGGTGTCTTCGGCGTCTGGGCACCCGGAGAGGAAGTCTCCAAACTGGCCTACTACGGGCTCTACGCGCTGCAGCACCGCGGCCAGGAGTCTGCCGGGATCGCCGCCTCCGACGGCAAGAGCATCCGGGTCTACAAGGACCTCGGCCTGGTCTCCCAGGTCTTCGACGAGTCCACGCTGAACTCGCTGACCGGGCACATCGCCGTCGGGCACTGCCGCTACTCCACCACCGGGGCCAGCCAGTGGTCCAACGCCCAGCCCACCCTCGGGGACACCCCGCACGGCACCGTGGCCCTGGGCCACAACGGCAACCTGACGAACTCCGCAGATCTGCGCGACCGGATCATCGAACGCCACGGACGTGCCGACTTCGGCGAACTCAACCAGGGCAACACCACCGACACCGCGCTGGTGACCGCGCTGCTGAAGGAACAGCCCGGAGACAGCCTCGAAGCTCAGGCGATGGCGCTGCTGCCCACCCTGGAGGGCGCATTCTGCCTGGTGTTCATGAACGAGAACACGCTCTACGCCGCCCGGGATCCGCACGGCGTGCGCCCGCTGGTGCTGGGACGCCTCGCCAGCGGCTGGGTGGTCGCCTCGGAGCAGTCGGCGCTGGCCACCGTGGGCGCCTCGGTGATCCGCGAGATCGAGCCCGGCGAGCTGATCGCCATCGACTCCGACGGCGTGCGCTCCCACCGCTTCGCCGCCGCCAACCCTTCGCGCTGCGTCTTCGAATACGTCTACCTGGCCCGCCCGGATGCCAACATCAATGGCCGCTCGGTCTATGAGTCCCGGGTCGAGATGGGCCGCCAGCTGGCCCGCGAGGACACCCACGACGCCGACATCGTGATCCCGGTCCCCGAATCCGGAACCCCGGCGGCGGTGGGCTACGCCGAGGCCTCCGGGCTCCCGTTCGCGCAGGGGTTCATCAAGAACGCCTATGTCGGTCGGACCTTCATCGAGCCCTCGCAGACCCTGCGCCAGCTCGGGATCCGGCTCAAGCTCAACGTCCAGGACCATGTGGTCCGCGGCAAGCGCGTGGTGGTCGTGGATGACTCGATCGTGCGCGGCAACACCCAGCGTGCGATCGTGCGGATGCTCAAGGAGGCCGGCGCCGCCGAGATCCATGTGAAGATCTCCTCCCCACCGGTGAAATGGCCCTGCTTCTACGGGATCGACTTCGCCTCCAGGGCCGAGCTGATCGCCAACGGCGCCACCATGGACGAGATCACCCAGGCGGTGGGGGCCGACTCGCTGGCCTACATCTCCGAGGACGGGATGATCGCCGCCACCCAGCAGCCCCGCTCCACCCTGTGCACCGCCTGCTTCTCCGGGGTCTACCCGATCAAGCTTCCGCCGGAGAGCCGCCGGGGGAAGATGCTGCTGGAGCAGCCGGCCGATTCCTCGCAGAACCCTGGCGGCGGCTGCGACCCAGGACCCGATGCCGAATTCGAAATCGACGAAATCCCCCTCGCGGAGGCCAAGAAGTGACTTCTGAGAACACCAGCGCCGAGACCAGCTCCGGCGCTCCGATCACCTATGCCTCCGCCGGAGTCGACGTCGAGGCCGGTGACCGCGCCGTGGAGCTGATGAAGGCCCATATCGAGGCCACTCACACCCCGGCGGTGCTCGGCGGTGTGGGCGGCTTCGCCGGGCTCTACGACGCCTCCGAGCTCAAGCGGCTGCCCCGGCCGCTGCTGGCCACCTCCACCGACGGGGTCGGCACCAAGGTGGCCATCGCCCAGGCGATGGACATCCACGACACCATCGGCTTCGACCTGGTCGGCATGGTGGTCGATGACATCGTGGTGATGGGCGCGAAGCCGCTGTTCATGACCGACTACATCGCCACCGGCAAGGTGGAGCCCGCCCGGATCGCCGCGGTGGTCTCCGGGATCGCCAAGGCCGCCGCCGAGACCGGCACCGCGCTGATCGGCGGGGAGACCGCCGAGCACCCCGGACTGCTGGCCGAAGATGAGTACGACGTCGCGGGCGCGGCCACCGGCGTCGTGGACGCCTCCGCCGTGCTGGGCCCGGAGCGGGTCCGCGCCGGAGACGTGATCATCGGCATGGCCTCCTCCGGCATCCACTCCAACGGCTACTCGCTGGTCCGCCGCGTGGTCTCCTCCGCAGGCTGGGGCTACGAGCGCGAGGTCGAGGAGTTCGGCCGCACGCTGGGCCAGGAGCTGCTGGAACCCACCCGGCTCTACACCACGCCCTGCCTGGACCTGGTCACCGCGCTCAACGGCGACCCGACCGAGGGTGAGATCTCCCCCGAGGCTCCGGTGCGCGGGTTCAGCCACGTCACCGGCGGTGGCCTCGCGGCCAACCTGGCGCGCGTGCTGCCCGCGGGGCTGATGGCCACCGTGGACCGTTCGACCTGGTCCTGGCCCGCGGTGTTCTCGCTGATCGCCCGGCTGGGCTCGGTCCCACAGGCCGATCTGGAGCGCACGCTGAACCTCGGTGTGGGCATGGTCGCGGTGGTCTCCGCCGAGAGGGCCGAGGACGCCGTGGCTCACCTCACCGCCTCGGGCCAGACCGCCTGGGTGATGGGCGAGGTCAGCGCCTACCGTCCCGAGGAGTCCCGAGTGGCCGACGCCGGCCTGGACTTCGTGCAGGGCGCCAAGGGCGTCGACGGCGGCGGCGTGCTGCTGACCAATCGCTACGGCTCCTGAGCCCACCTCGCCTCGACGCTGCGACCGCTGAGCGAGGCCCCCACCCCGGAACCCAGGGGTGTCTCATCGCAGGTCAGGAACGATCGTCCGGTGTCCCATGGGCTCGGAGGAGACAAGGAGAACCCGGATGATCGTCTTCGACCAGGTGTCGAAAACCTACCCGGACGGCACCGTGGCCGTCGACAGCCTGAGCCTCGAGGCTCCGCAGGGCGAGATCACCGTGCTGGTCGGGCCCAGCGGCTGCGGGAAGACCACCTCGATGCGGATGATCAACCGGTTGATCGATCCCACCTCGGGCAGCATCACCATGGACGGCGAAGACACCTCCGGCATCGACAAGGTCGAGCTGCGCCGTCGGATCGGCTACGTCATCCAGAACGCCGGGCTCTTCCCGCACCGCACCGTGGTCGACAACGTCGGTGCACTCCCCCGGCTGCTAGGGACCAAGAAGTCCCCGGCACGAGAACGGGCCATGGAGCTGCTTGAGCTGGTGGGACTGGATGAGTCGCTGGCGCAGAGGTATCCCTGGCAGCTCTCCGGCGGCCAGCAGCAGCGCGTGGGAGTGGCCCGGGCCCTGGCCACCGACCCGCCGTTCCTGTTGATGGATGAACCCTTCAGCGCGGTGGACCCGATCGTCCGGGCCCAGCTGCAGCAGGAGTTCCTCCGGCTCCAGGAGCGCATCGGCAAGACCATCGTCCTGGTCACCCACGACATCGATGAGGCGCTCATCCTCGGCGATCAGATCGCGGTGCTGCGCCAGGGCGGTCACCTCGCCCAGGTCGCGTCACCGGAGGTGCTGCTCCGGGATCCGGCCGACGCCTTCGTCGCGAACTTCGTGGGCCGCTCACGCGGGTACCGTTCGCTCGGCTTCACCGGGGCAGATGAACACACCCCGATCCTGCAGACGGCGTCTGCGGTGCTCGGCGAAGCTGCCGAGGCGCTGCGCTTCCGCCCGGACGGGTGGCTCGTCGCCGTCGACGCCCAGCGTCGTCCCATCGGCTGGGCGCACCGTGACCAGGTGGGCGCCGCACTGCAGGACTCCGCCATCAACCACGCCGGTTCCACCGCCTCGCTCGGCGCACCGCTGCGCGATTTCCTCGACGCCGCCCTCTCAAGCCCCAACGGGACGGGATCGTCACCGACGCCGAGGGCGCCCTGCTCGGGGTGGTCAGCACCGACGACGTAGTCGCAGCCATCCGCCGCGCCAAGGGTGCCGCAGCCGCCACCCGGGCCGCGTCGTGAACCTGACCTGGCTCAGCTCCAACCTCTCCTGGATCCTGGAGCTGACGCTCGCGCACCTCTGGCTCACGCTGATCCCCACCGTGGTGGGACTGGCCCTGGCACTGCCGCTGGGCTGGTGGGCCCACCAGGTTCCGCGACTCTACGGGCTGATCGTCGGCACCTCGGGGCTGTTCTACACCATCCCCTCCCTGGCCTTCTTCGTCCTGCTGCCCGGAGTGATCGGCACCCAGATCCTGGACCCGATCAACGTGGTCATCGCGCTGACCATCTACACCCTGGCCCTGATGGTCCGGGTGGTCGCCGACGGCCTCGCCGCAGTGCCCCGCGAGACGGTGGAGGCCGCTGAGGCGATGGGGTATCGCGCCTTCCAACGCTTCACCCGGGTGCAGCTTCCGGTCGCGGTGCCGGTGATCCTGGCCGGGCTGCGGGTGGCCGTGGTCTCGAACATCAGCATCGTCACCATGGCCGCGATCATCGGCGTCCAGCAGCTCGGCTCGCTCTTCACCCAGGGCTACTCGCTGGGCCTGATGACCCCGATCGTCACCGGCATCATCCTGTGCCTGCTGATCGCCGTGGTCCTGGACCTGCTCATCCTCGGGCTCTCCCGGATGCTGACCCCCTGGCGGCCAGCCGCAGCCCGGTCCGTCACGGCCCGGTCCGCCAGCGCCACCAAGACCCGGCCCGCCAGCGCGGGCGCCACCACAGGCCCGAGCCGGCCATCACCCTCCGAGGGATCCGGCAAGGGGGTCCTGTCATGAGCGGACTCATCGAATTCTTCGCGGATCCGGGGAACTGGAGCGGGAGCACCGGGATCCCGGTCCGGATCGGATATCACCTGCTCTACTCGCTCATCGCACTCGGCCTCGCGCTCGCGATCGCCGTCCCGCTGGGGATCTACGTGGGGCACACCGGACGCGGCGAGGCCGTCGTGGCGGGGATGGCGAATGCGCTGCGCGCGCTCCCGACCCTGGGTCTGCTGATCGTCGTGGTGATGCTCGCCGCCCCGCTGTTCAGCAGCTCGCTGGTGTTCACCGCGCCGGCCATCCTGGTCCTGGTGCTGCTGGCCATCCCCTCGATCCTCACCGGGACCTCCACCGGGATCCAGACCGCAGACCGCAGCGCCGTGGACGCCGCCACCGGGCTCGGCTACACCCCGATGCAGGTCCTGACCCGGGTCCAGCTTCCCTGCGCGCTGCCGCTCATGATCTCGGGCGTCCGCGGCGCCATGCTTCAGATCGTCTCCACCGCCACCGTGGCCGCCTATGTCTCACTCAACGGGCTGGGCCGGTACATCATCGATGGGCGGGCGAACAACGACTTCGGCCAGATGGCGGCCGGCGCCGCACTGGTCGCCGTCGTCGCGCTGGTCCTGGAGCTGGGGTTCCTGCTCGCCGGGCGCCTGACGATCTCTCCGGGGCTGCGCCGCTCCGAGCGGCGCCTGAAGGTCACCGCGGGCGCCGCGCCGGCGACCTGAGGGCCAGCCCCGACACCGAGGCTTCCACACACACGCATCCACACACCCACACACCAGAGCACCCCAGACAACGACATCCGCACCCGCACAGGAGAACCCTTGAGACGACTGACCCTGACCTCCGCCGCTGTGGCCGCAGCCGGCCTGCTGACCCTCTCCGCCTGTGGCGGAGATCCCCTGGAGAACGACGACGCCGCTGGCGGTGACGCCTCCGAACCGGGCGCCGTCACCATCGGTTCGGCGGACTTCCCGGAGAGCCAGCTGATCGCGAACATCTACTCGCTCGCGCTGCAGGACGCCGGGATCGAGGTGTCCGAGAACTTCAACATCGGCAGCCGCGAGGTCTATATCGAGGCGGTCCAGGATGGCTCCATCGATCTGGTCCCGGACTACGCCGGGGCGCTGATGATGCACCTCGACGCCGAGTCCGAGGCCACCGAGACCGAGGACGTGCTCACCGCGCTCCAGGAGCTGCTCCCGGAGCGCGGACTGGCAGGCCTCGACGCCGCCGAGGCGCAGAACCGCAACGTCCTTGCGGTCACGCAGGAGACCGCCGAGGAGTACGAGCTGGAGACCTTCTCGGACCTCGAGCCGCACGCTGAGGAGCTCGTCCTGGGCGGACCGCCCGAGTGGATCGACCGGTACAACGGCGTGGTCGGGCTTCAGGACGTCTACGGACTCGAGTTCCAGGACTTCCAGGTCCTCGACGCGGGCGGACCGCTGACGCTGACCGCGGTCACCAGCGGGCAGATCGACGTGGCCAACCTCTTCAGCACCGATCCCCAGGTCGAGGAGAACGGGCTCGTGGTCCTCGAAGATGACCAGTCGCTCTTCGCCGCGGAGAACATTCTGCCGATCCTCTCGGAGGGGGCCGCCACGGAAGAGGTCGCAGAGGCGCTGGACGCCGTCTCGGCCGAGCTGAGCACCGATGACCTCATGACCATGAATCAGCGCGCCACCGACGGTGAGAACATTCGGGGCATCGCGGAGGACTGGCTCAGCGAGAACGGGCTCCGCTGAGCCGCAAGCGGGCTGCCTGCGCTCGGTGATCGCTGGTGATCCCGGGTGATCCCGGGTGATCCCGAGAATCCGTATCTTCAAGGTCGTGGAGTCTCGCTGTTCGGCGGCGACCAGGCTGTGCACCCGGTCGTAGACGTCCTCAACGATGTCTCCTGCGGGGCGTGAGCCGTCGGTGTACATGTCGATGAAGATCAGCACCTCGGATCCCTGGGTGACGATGTCGACCACGGTGGCCTCGGCGTCCTCGGCGTCCCCGGCGCCGAGGAGCTGACTGGTGGTGGCGGTGAGCGCCTCGCGGCACGCAGATTCTCAAAGATTCTTTCGAACGGCGTCATCACTGCCCCGGGCACCGCTCACCGCAGCGCCGCCGCGGGGTCCCCCGGCGCCGTGCCAGCGGCCGCCAGCTCCCGCGCCATCCGGGTGGATTCGGTCCGCTCCGACCGGCTCGGGCGCATCGCCAGCAGCGCCCACAGGATGCAGGCGAGGTCGACCACCTCCTGCAGCCAGGCACCGACGATGGCCGGGAGCAGGCCGGCCGCGGCGATGAGCATCAGCACCACGGACATGCCCACGCCGATCCAGATCGCCTGCCAGGCGACCCGCATGGTGCGCCGACCGATGTGCACCGCGCGTGCACTGCGGCCGAGGTCATCGACCGTGATGACGACGTCGGCGGACTCGCTGGCGGCGCTGGAGCCGCGCGCCCCCATCGCCACCCCGACGTCGGCGACCGCAAGCACCGGCGCATCGTTGACCCCGTCGCCCACCATCATCACGGGCCGCGGCTGCGCGGCCTGCACCGCGGTGACCTTGTCCTCGGGCAGCAGGTCGGCGCGCACGTCGTCGATGCCGGCCTGCTGCGCAATATGGCGGGCCACGTGCTCTCCGTCGCCGGTGAGCATCATCGTGGTGTTCACCCCCGCCCGGTGCAGCGAGGACATCGTGGCCCGGGTCTCCAGGCGCAGCTCGTCGGCCAGGGCGATATAGCCCGCGTAGCGGCCGTCCACGGCCACGTGGACCCCGCTGTGCCCCACCGGCGGGGTGTCCGGGGTCGAGCCGGTCTCCCGGGCGATGAACCGGACGCTGCCGACCAGCACGACGCGACCCTCCACCGTCCCACGCACCCCGTTGGCCGGGACTTCGGTGACCTCCTCCGCGGGCGGCACGCCTGCTCCGCCGGCGCGGGCGGCGGCGACCACGGCGGCGGCCAGTGGATGCGAGGAGTACTGCTCGACTCCCGCGGCGAGCGCGAGCATCAGCTCTGGGGCGAGGCCGAGCGCGTGGACCTGGGTCACCTCTGGCCTGCCGTGGGTCAGGGTGCCGGTCTTGTCGAAGGCGGCGGTCCTCACCCGAGCCAGCTGTTCCAGCGTGCCGCTGCTCTTGACGATGATCCCGTTGCTGGCCGCACGGGACATGCCCGCCATGAACGCCACCGGCGCCGCGATGATCAGCGGGCAGGGCGTCGCGACGACGAGCACCTCGGCTGCGCGTGCGGGGTCCCCGGAGAGCGCCCAGGCCCCGGCGGCCAGTCCCAGCGCGCCGAGGGTGAAGGGCACCGCGACCCGGTCGGCGAGCCGGACGAAGGGGGCCTTGGATTCCTGGGCCTCTCGGACCAGCGCGATGATCCGCTGGTACTGGGACTCCGAGGCGCCGGCGGTGGCGCGCACCTCGATGGCTTCACCGCCGTTGACGACTCCGGAGAGCAGGTCCTCGCCGCGGACACGTTCCACGGGCAGCGATTCCCCGGTGAGTGAGGACTCATCGAAGGTGGCGGCGGCAGAGGTGAGCACGCCGTCCACCGGCACCACCTCGAAGGGCCGCACCAGCAGCCGGTCACCGACCCGGACCGCTTCCACCGGGATATCTGTGGGGCCGCTGTCGGGGCCGCTCTCCGGGCCCAGCCGGTGCGCGGTGTGCGGGGCGTTCTCCAGCAGGCCGGTCAGCTCCCGGCGGGCACGGCCGGCGGCGTAGTCCTCGAGCGCCTCGCCGCCGGAGAGCATCAGGCAGACCACCAGTGCGGCCCAATACTCCCCCACCGCTACGGTGGAGCCGATGGCGGTGACCGCGAGCAGGTCGATGCCGTAGGTTCCGGCGCGCAGGTCCTTGACCATTCGACGGACCTGCAGCAGCGCGATGACCACGGCGAATCCGGAGATCAGCCAGCGAGCCGCAGGTCCCTGAGCACTCAGCTCCAAGGCACCGCCGAGCAAACCGACGGCAAGGGTCGCCAGGACCATCGGATAGCGTCTGAGGCCCGCAAGGAGTGCCTTCATACCTCATTGATACGCCTGAATCTCGGAGACGTATAGAAAGGTGCTGCTGGCACGATTACGGCCGAGGCTTCGGAGCTAATCGGCGCCGGCACCTATGGGCGCCGATACAGAGCTTCCCCGATGCGGTGCTGCCAGACCGCCCGCATCTTTCAGAGAGTGCCCCAGGGATTCTCCACCCCGATGTACTGGGTGCTGGTGTACTCCGCGATGCCTTCCGCTCCTCCCTCGCGGCCCAGTCCGGACTGTTTCACACCGCCGAAGGGGGCGGCTGCGTTGGAGATCACGCCCACGTTGAGCCCCATCAGGCCGAACTCGACGCGGTCTCCGATGCGCAGGCCACGCGAGATGTTCTCGGTGAATACGTAAGAGGCCAGGCCGTACTCGGTGCTGTTGGCCAGAGCCACCGCTTCGGCTTCATCGCGGAATGTGATTACCGGGGCGACTGGACCAAAGATCTCTTCCCGGAGCACCCGGGCATCCGAGGCGACGTCACGCAGCACCGTCGGTTCGAAGAAGTACCCGGCGCCTTCTGCGCGCCTGCCACCGGTGACCACCTGCGCACCGCCGCCAACAGCATCGGCCACGAGCGATTCCATCGATTCGCAAGCCCTGGCATCGATCAGCGGCCCGACATCGACACCGTCCTCGAGCCCGGAACCCAGCGTCAGCACAGACATCTTCTCAGCGAGCCGGGCGACGAACTCATCAGCCACCGATTCATGGACCAGCAGGCGGTTCGCCGCCGTGCAGGCCTCACCCATATTGCGCATCTTCGCCGCCATCGCCCCTGCGACGGCCTTGTCCAGATCTGCATCCTCGAAGACGATCAGCGGTCCGTTGCCGCCGAGCTCCATGGAAGTTCTCAGCACGTTCTCGGCAGCCAGCTTCATCAGGTGCTTGCCCACCGGCGTGGAGCCGGTGAAGGAGACCTTGCGCAGCCGGGGGTCCCGCATGATCGGTTCGGAGATTGCTGAGGCATTATTGGTCGAGACGACGTTGAGCACGCCATCGGGAAGTCCTGCATCAAGCATGATCTGAGCGAAATACTGCGCGGTCAGCGGCGTCAACGCAGCGGGCTTCAGAACCATCGTGCAGCCTGCGGCGACCGCGGGGGCTACTTTGCGGGTCGCCATGGCCAGCGGGAAGTTCCACGGAGTGATCAGCAGGCAGGGCCCGACTGGCTTCCGCGTGACCAGCATGCGCAGACTGCCCTCGGGGGTCTGGGCGTATCGGCCATAATCACGGACGGCCTCCTCAGAGAACCAGCGCAGGAACTCTCCACCGTAGGCGACCTCCCCCCGGGACTGGGCCAGAGGCTTGCCCATCTCGAGGGTCATCAGCAGTGCGAGCTCCTCGGCCCGCTCCTGGACCAGATCGAAGGCTCGCCGCAGGATCTCCGCCCGCTCCCGGACCGGGGTCCTCGCCCATGGTTCCTGGGCCGCGGCAGCCGCGTCCATGGCCGCACGGGCATCTTCTTCGGTGGCCGAGGACATCGTCGCGATGACCTCCTGGGTGGCCGGGTTCTCCACCTCGAAGGTCGAGCCGTCAGAGGACTCCCCCCAGACGCCATCGATGAGGAGCCCCTTAGGGGTGGCAGCGAGCAAGGCGTCTATGCGGTCCTGCACCCCCTGCGTGAGCGGGGTCTGGTCTGAGCTGTTCATCTATGAGACTTTCTGATCGGCGCCACGGCACGTCCGAGCCGGAGGACCTGGCGCGAGGTGGCGGATGGGGAGACCGGCGAGCTCAGGCTGCGGTGAGCGCGTCGGTGATGACTGTGAGGCCTTCTTCGAGCAGCTCGTCGCTGATGGTCAGAGGGGGAAGCAGCCGAACCACATTGCCATAGGTCCCGCAGGTCAGGGCGATGACACCCGCTTGGCGCGCCGCGGACGCGACCGCGGAGGTCAGCGCCGCGTCGGGTGCCTGAGTCTGGGGATCTACAAGTTCAAAGGCAAGCATCGCCCCTCGCCCGCGGATCTCTCCGATGCGGGGGTCCTGGCGCTGGATCTCCTCCAGATGCGCGAGGACCAGCTTCTCAATCCGCAGCGCCTCCTGATCCAGACGACCCTCTTCGATCGTCTCGATGGCAGCCAGGGCGGCTGCACATGCGACGGGGTTTCCGCCGTAGGTTCCCCCGAGACCCCCAGGGTGAGCCGCGTCCATGATCTCTGCCCGTCCAGTGACCGCCGAGAGCGGCATGCCTCCGGCGATGCCCTTGGCCGTGGTGATGATGTCTGGCTGCACGTCCTCGTATTCTGAGGCGAACCAACGACCGGTGCGGGCGAATCCCGTCTGGATCTCGTCCGCGATGAACACGACATCGTTCGCGTTGCACCACTGAACGATATCCTTCAGGAACCCGGGTGCTGGAACGATGAATCCGCCCTCACCCTGGATCGGTTCCATGATGACCGCCGCAAGGTTCTCGGCGCGGATCTGCGTCTCCAGCTGCGCGATGGCGCGGGCCGCGGCCGTATGACCATCGAGCTGGTCCCGGTATGGGTAGGAGCCCGGCACCCGGTAGATCTCGGGAGCGAAAGGGCCGAAGCTGTGCTTGTACGGCATCGACTTGGCCGTGAGCGCCATCGTGAGCGTGGTGCGTCCATGGTAGGCATGGTCGAAGGCCGCGACGGCCTGCTTCCCGGTGTACGCCCTGGCGATCTTGACCGCATTCTCCACCGCCTCGGCGCCGGAATTGAACAGTGCGGTGCGCACCGGACCTGAGACGGGGGTGATCTCCGCGAGCTTCTCGGCCACGGCCACGTAGCCTCATAGGGGGTCACCATGAAGCAGGTGTGGGTGAACTCAGCGACCTGCCGCTGCACTGCCTCGACCACCTTCGGCGCACTGGCTCCAACGCTTGTGACGGCGATGCCCGCCCCGAGGTCGATGAGCTGGTTCCCGTCGACATCCTCAAGGATCCCGTCCTGGGCTCGGACGGCGAAGGTGGGCATCAAGGTGGAGACACCGCGGGCCACCGCAGCGTCCTGCCGCTCCATCAGCGCGCGAGCTTTCGGGCCAGGCAGCTCAGTAATGAGGCGTCGAGTCTGTTCCATGGGGCACTCCTTACACGGTGGGGGTCAGATGACCATTGATCTGATGGTCACCTAGGCGGGAGCATGCTGTCGAATGCCTAGTGCTGATACAAACCATGCCTTAAGCGCATGGGATGCTGGATAGGTGAACCATAGACTGCTCAGGTACTTCGCCGCTGTCGCTGATGAGGGGACTGTGTCAGCGGCCGCAGAGACCCTGCACATCACCCAGCCAGCGCTCTCCCGACAGATCAGGGAGCTCGAGAAGAACCTCGGACTTCAGCTGTTCCGCCGCGGGGGCAATCGACTGATCCTCACGTCAGAGGGCGCAGAGTTCCTCTCGGTCAGCCGAGAGGTGCTGCGCGTCCACAGCCACGCCGAGATGATCGCCGAGACGCTCGCCTCAGGCACCATGCGCAACCTCACGATCGGTGCGCCGCAGACCACCCTGATCGACATCGTTGCCCCATTCGTCGCGACCTTCTCCCAGAACGACCCGACCCCGCACGTCTCCGAGATTGCGCTCAGCCCAGAGATCACCAAGGACAGCTCCGATCACGATCTGATCATCACGCCACAGCGAGCGGCCAATGACCATGCGTCACTTCTGCTTGCCACACTTCCCATCTGGGCCTACGTGCCCCGGTCACACGAATGGGCGTCTCGAGACTCGATCGACCTCGGGTCTCTGTGTGAACAGGCGCTGATCCTCGTGCCAACAATGCAGAAATCCCGACAGATGCTCGACGCCGCACTGAACCTCGCGAACCTTGCACCCCGCAACACCATTGAAGTCTCACAGGGAAGGCTGGCGCAGGCCCTGGCCGCAGCCGGACGAGGAGTCGCGGTCCTCTCGGACGACACACACTTCGCTCTGCACCCCCTGAGGATTCTCGACGAACGGGGGCAGGCTCTCCGATTCCACCTCTACGCCGCCTGGCGGAGGGATCACCATGGAAGCGCAATGCTGCTGAACATGGCGCAGCGGCTGCGCGACTTCTGCCAGCTCCGATACGGCCGGAGCACGGCCCCAGCCCCGGAGGACGACACCCTGGAAGACATGTCCACAGACACATGTTGACCAGCGGTGAAATGATGCAAGGAACTCTGCCCTTGCACAAAGCCGCGGACCCGCAGTGGGCACCTACACGATGCCTTTGCGCCGTCGCGCAGCATGTCGCCTGGTCGGTCGCCCAGGTCATCGCGTCCGACGACTCACGCGACTCTGGATCTTCACCTTCAGGGTCGCAATCCGGGTCTTTCGAAATCCTGGAGGTAGGTGTTGACGGACCGCGCTTGCTCGATGGACGCAACATCTACTTCCGCAAGCGCAACGCCTTCACCGTCCTCGATGAGCGCAGCCAGGCGGCCGTAGGGGGTCGCGATGCAGCTGTGGGCCGTGAAGCCAGGTGCCGCATGGTTCGCATAAGCAATTACGACACCATTCTCGAGTGCCCTCGCAGGAACCTGCAGCAGGGAGGTCTGTGTTGCGTCGTAGCTCCACGCGGCATCACGGTGAGGATCTTGAAAGTTCAGCGTCGGGACAGCCGTAGGAACGAAGAACACCTGCGCCCCCAACCGCGCACCATGTCGCACGAACTCCGGAAACTCAATGTCGTAACAGGTGCCCATAGCACAGCGGAGTCCGCGCCAGGAGAATACTGAACCGTACCCCATCGTATCGATGCACCCTTGCTCTATTGGGCCGAATAGGTGAGCCTTCCTGCTGCGCGCTAGCTCATGACCCGAAGCATCTACGAACGACGCGGTGATGTAGTACTTTGCCTCACCCCCCACGCACCCGCTTTCGATAGTCGATCCAACGACTGCCACATGGTGGCGTCGCGCGAGATCGGCTATCTGAGCACGGATCCGCTCACCGTCATGAAGCACGGCTTCGGCTGGATCGTAACCTGTCGCAAAGAGCTCAGGCGTAACCACGACATCAGCCCCCTCATTCGCCGCGCAGGCGATCAGCCGCTCCAAGACAGCAAGGTTCTCCTCGATGTCACCGATCGAGGCCTCCCCCTGAGCCACTGCGACTACAGCGCAAGATGTCCACGGACTGCTCTGAGGTGTCGTCTTCTTGGGCACTTCGCCATCCTCCCATTCCGCTCGAACCTGCCTGCCATCGAGCTGACATTAATCCACCCGGCACCTCTTGACGAGACGTAGGTCACATGTGAAGATTCTAAACCAAATGCAGTTTGATTAAGCGACGCCGAGCGGCGCCGCCTTGTTCCTAAGGAGCACCTATGACACGGCCACCTTCACCGCCGGTCAACTTCGTAGAGACGATGACAAGTAGCGGCACACCGAGAAGCATCGCCGAGGAGCTAGAGCGCCGCATCGAGATCGTAGAATCGGCAGAAGCCCACCAGGATGCACGGCAACCCTTGTCCATCGCGGACATTGGCGTCTACGTGGCCGCGACCGTTCTGGCCTGCCTGATCGGATTGGCAGTGATGGCGCTGTGAAGAAGACACCCGGCGCACACGCTGACGCTTTGCCAGTCGATTCCGAGGAACTTCGTCGGGAGCATATCTACGGCACATTCCCGTTGCTGGAGTCCGAACGAAAATGGTCGGGCTGGGATTTCACTTGGGTCAACACTGCCCTAGCCATCGCAACATGGGCGTTCTTGGTCGGAGGCTCAACGGCCCTGCTGGTGGGCTTCAAAGACGGCATCGCCGCCATGCTCATCGGCAATGCGATCGGCCTGTGCTTCATGGTGCTGGCCGCAGTCCCCGCTTCCCAGCGGTACGGCACGGAGCAGTACACACTTCTGCGCGGGGCTTTCGGGGTCGTCGGCGTCGGAGCCATCGTCTTCACCATCATCTTGATCACCGAGATGGGGTGGTCTTCACTGCTCGCGGTCATGGCGGGACGTGCGACCAATGAAGTAGCCGGCTCCATCACTGGGGCAGAGATGAACCAATACGGGCCGATTGTCACCGTAGGCGCGCTAGCGGCAATCCTGATCTCCTGGTTCGTCCTCTCCCGAGGTCCAGTTGTCATCGGGCGACTCAACAAGATCGTCGCTCCAGGCCTCGTCATCATCACAATCGCCATGATGATCGTACTGGTCAGCGCTACATCCTGGGACACTCTGCTCTCCGCCGCACCGTTGGCGCCTTTCGACGATGAAACGCTCAACTTCATGGTCGCCGTCGAATTCAACGTTGGCGTCGGAGTCTCCTGGTACCCCGTGATGGGTTCGCTGAGTCGCATGACTCGCCACCGCAAGGCCGCACTCTGGCCGGCCTATGGGGGCCTGTTGGTAGCGACGCTCATTGCACAGGTCGTTGGCATGGCTGCAGCACTGACCATCGGCGATTCTGACCCAACCATCTGGATGGTCCCATTCGGAGGACCCGTTCTGGGCGTGGCGGTGTTGGCGTTCATCGCCTTCGCCAACATCACCTCGATGTCCTCGATTGTCTATTCAACAATCTTGGCCCTGCGCCAGTCCTCCGGCCGCCTACTGGCCCGCGTGCCGTGGAAGTTGCTGACAGCGGCATTCTTCATCCTGCCTGCGATCATGTCCTTCTTCCCGCAATTCATGTACGAGCAGTTCATGACTTTCGTTCTACTCTCCGGTGCCTTCTTGACGTCGATCTGCGGTGTTGCCCTCACGGACTACTTCTTCCTCCGGCGGCAGAGCATCGATTTGCGGCAGCTGCACCTGGCCAACCGCGGCCAGCTATACGCCTTCGCCGGGGGTGTCAACTGGGCGGGCCTCGCAGCAGTGCTCATCGGAGCAGTGTTCTATCTGTGGCTCTACAACCCAATCACCCTCGAGACCGCTGCAGTCTTCTCGATCGTCACAGCCAGCCTTCCCGCAGCTCTTGTGGCGGCAGTCGCTTACCTCGTACTGTTCCACCTCCTCTACCGGCGGCGACCTACGCGCCCGTCCCCCCTTCAGGAGGCATGATGTCCACTCCTTCACGTGCAGCACTACACACACGCACACCAAATATCGACATCGTTGATCTGAGGGTCAAAGATCCCGGCGAGGGTGAAGTCCTCATACGCATGGGAGCCTCAGGAGTGTGCGGCTCGGACCGACACGTCCTCGACGGCGAGTGGAAAATGCCCTCGCCGACTGTCATGGGCCACGAGGGCGCCGGCGTAGCCGTTTCTGTCGGTGCGGGCGTCACTTCGGTCACCCCCGGAGACCACGTGATCCTTGCCTGGTTCGCTCCTTGCCTGAAATGTCAGGCATGCGCCGAAGGCAAGACATGGGTATGTACGGGGTCACACTCTGAGACCGGCCTTCTCCCCAACGGCACTTCTGCCATGACCCGAGAGGACGAGACGGTGTATCCATATCTGGGCATAGGGTCGATGAGCGAATACACCCTGGTGCCCGAGCAGGCAGCCATCGCGGTCCCTCGGGAAGTACCGTTCGACGTGGCCTGCTTGATCGGCTGCTCGGTGGCTACGGGTTTCGGCGCTGTCGTTAACGACGCGGCGGTACCCCCTGGCCGCTCCGCAGTCGTCATCGGTGCTGGCGGCGTCGGACTGAGCATCATCATGAGTCTCCACCTCGCCGGAGCGACACCGATTATCGCCATCGACGTCACTGACGAAGCGCTCGAGCTGGCACGATCTTTTGGAGCCACACACACTTTCAAGGCGAACAGCGATACAGCCAGACATGTCAAAGAAGTGACCGATATGGGAGCAGACTTCGCATTCGAAGCTATCGGACGGCCAGCTTCTATCGCAGAGATGCCCGGCTACCTGAAACGCGGGGGCACCGCAGTGGTCGTTGGCCTGCCGTCAGGAGAACACCCGGTGCCCATCGATGCGCTGGCTCTCGCAGAGCATGGACAACGCCTCGTCGGTTCCAATTACGGATCAACAGTTCCGCGTCGTGACTTCCCCCTGCTGGCATCCCTCTATCTGAGTGGCAAACTGCCAGTGGATCGGCTCATCAAGCGACGGGTTCCACTCGAAGAAGTGGACACAGCGTTCGAGGCTCTCCGCACTGGCGCTTACGGGCGCTCCGTCATCGTCTTCTGACCGACCCATCATCGTCATCATGCCGCGCCCCAGACGGAAGATCCTTTCCAGACGCATCATCGCCGAGGCAGCCCTTAGCGTAGCTGAGCGCGAAAACGACTTCACGATCCCAGCGATCGCCAGAGAATTGGGCGTCCATCCGTCGTCTTTGTACCACCACGTCAAAGGCGGGAAGAACGAAATCATCCATTTGATGCGGGCAATGCTCTACGAACGCATAGACCTCACTCGGTTCTCAGTTCAAGACCGATCTTGGCGTGATCGATTCACAGAATGGGTCGAGGCATACAGTGCATCCATGGCGCTGTTCCCTGAGGCGCTCCCATTACTGGTTCGCGAACCCGTAGACGACGACCTGACGCTGAAACTCTACGAGGCGGCCTTTGCCCTCATGGCAGAGGCTGGGATCCAGGAACATGAACAAGTCGATGTGCTCACTCTGATCGACATCGTAGTCCTCGGATCGGCACTTGACTCGATGGCCCCAGTTCCCCTCTGGCAGCCGGGGGAAGTCCACGTACCAACGCTTTTCCGCGCCTCTCACCATGGCGACGACGCAGGCCGCAGTCTCCGTGGACTGCAGCTCGCCATCTCCGCGATCGCCGATCACATCATCAAGGTCGGCTCACGGACAGGCGGGCAAAGCCCAGCGCTGACCACTGAAGAAGAACCCTGAGACGAAACCGTGAGCTCCCCTTGGCCATCCGTGGGCACAGCCCCTGTGACTGCTGGCATCAGAAACCGCAGCGCCCAGCCGCCCCCGACGCTCAATCCGCGATGTAGAGAAGTCGCTTGTTGACGAACTCGTCCATACCGAGCGGTCCGAGCTCGCGGCCGTAGCCAGAGTTCTTCACGCCCCCGAATGGCATCTCCGGACCTTCCGCGGCGGGCGTGTTGACACTGGCCATCCCCACCTCAAGCTGAGAGGCGACTGCCGCCGCACGCTCGGTGTCCACGGAGAAGACCGCACCCCCCAGGCCATACTGACTCTCGTTGGCAAGTCGGATCGCTTCCTCGTCGCTTCTGCACTTGTAGACCACGGCGACTGGGCCGAAGAGTTCTTCGCTATAGGCGCGCATCTCCGGCGTGACCCCCGTCAGCACTGCGGGAGAATAGTAGAACCCCGAGGAGCCGGAGGTCTCTCCGCCTGCATGCAGCCGCGCACCTTTGGAAACGGCGTCATCGACCTGCTCCTTCAGGAGGCGCACAGCGCCCCGCGAAGACATCGGCGAATACGTCTCCGAAGTCAGGGCCAAGGGGTCTCCGGGCCGCAGGCCCGCAGCGCGCACCGTCAGCTGCTGGACGAACACATCGTAGATGTCCTCGTGGACGATGATCCGCTTGTTAGAGTTACACGCCTGACCCATGTTGTACACGCGGGTCTCCCATGCGGTGTCAGCGGCAGCTGCCACATCCTCGGCGTCCAGCACGATGTAGGGGTCCGAACCTCCAAGCTCGAGCACGACCTTCTTCAGATGGGCTCCGGCCTGTTCGGCGACAGCCGCTCCGGCGCGCTCAGATCCGGTGAGCGAGATGCCGCGCAGTCGCGGATCAGCGATCATCGTCGCGACCTGCTCGTGAGTGGCGAAGATGTTGGTGTACACGCCGACTGGCACGCCCGCGTCGTGCAGAATCTGCTCGATGGCGAGGGCTGAGCGGGGACACGACTCCGCGTGCTTGAGGATGATCGGGTTTCCCAGGATCAGGTTGGGCGCGACGAAACGGGCGACCTGGTAGTACGGGAAGTTCCAGGGCATGATCCCCAGCAACGGACCGATCGGCAGGTGCTCGATGACGGCTCGTCCGCCTGAATAGCTTTCTATCTCCCGGTCGGCGGTGAGCTCGGCCGCCTTCTCCGCGTAGTACGCGAAGATGGCGGATGCGAACTCGACTTCTTCTTCGGACTCGCTCAGCGGCTTCCCCATCTCGATGCTGATCGTCCGCGCCAGTTCATCGATTCGCTCAGCAAACAGCTCCGAGATCCGAAGGGCTGTCCTCGTTCGACTCTCCAGGGAGGTTCTCTTCCACTCCGCAAAGGCTTCTGTCGCCGCGGCCAGGACGGCCTCCACCTCCTCGGGGGTTGCGGCTGGAAAGCTTTCCAGCGTTTCCCCCCGTCGCAGGATTCGTGACGTGGTAAGTGTGCGATGGTGTCATGGATCGTCTCCTAGTTTTCAGCTCGCGAAGCGGGGTTCTCGCTCATTCGTGGCAGTCAGAACCGGACGCCGGTCAGACTGCTGCTCGACACATCATCGTTGCGCGGCCATGGCAGAGATCACCTCGTAGGCGACATGAGAGCCCGCGACGGCCGTGAGCTGAGCGTGGTCGTAGGGGGGCGACACCTCCACGACGTCGGCACCGACGAGCCTCGTGTTCGAGAAGGCCCGCAGCATCCGAAGCAGCTCCCGACTTGTCATACCCCCAGCTTCAGGGGTGCCGGTGCCCGGAGCATGCGCAGGATCAAGCACGTCGATGTCGATCGACAGATATACCGGTCGATCACCGATGCGACGATGCATCCGCTCGATCGCCGCTTCGACGCCTTCGACCTCGATGTCGTGCGTGGATATGATGGCGAATCCCAGACGCTCGTCGTCTCGAAGATCCTCTTTGCCGTAGAGCGGACCGCGGATCCCGACGTGCAGGCTGGCCTCCATGTCGATGAGGCCCTCCTCGGATGCCCTCCGGAACGGCGTGCCGTGGGTGACGGGCGCACCGAAGTAGGTGTCCCAGGTGTCGAGGTGTGCATCGAAGTGCACCACAGCCACAGGGCCGTGCGTCTTCGCGACTGAGCGAAGCATCGGAAGAGCGAGCGTGTGGTCCCCGCCGATCGCCAGGATCCGCGTGCCCCCGGCCCGAAGCTCGTCGGCGGCGCGCTCTATATCGAGGACAGCCTCGTCGAGGCTGAACGGATTCACCGAGATGTCACCAGCATCGGCTACCTGCACCTCGGCAAAGGGGGAGATGTCGGCGGCAGGATTGTACGGACGCAGAAGCCGCGACGCCTCACGCACGTGCGCCGGACCGAACCGCGCGCCAGGACGGTAGCTCACTCCAGAGTCGAAGGGCACACCCAGAACCGCGATATCGACGTGGTCCACCTCCTCTGCCCTGGGAAGCCGAGCAAAAGTCGCGATTCCCGCGAACCTGGGCGACTTGCTCGCATCGGCGGGGCCGACGTTCCCCGAGCTGAACTTCACATACTCCGTCGCTGACATGGGTACATCCGATCTCTCGCCACTTCCGGGCCAGGAATAGTTATAGAGAATATTTGTACTCTATTAGACACCCTAGGCGAAAGAGCAGACAGCCTCAGCGGCAAGGGATCAGACCAACCCGCTCCACGGCGCAGGCACGAGCACCCAGAGCGCGGCACTCTCCACGGGTGCCCACCAGCTATGCGGCTCATTGCCTGGAAACGTGATGGTATCCCCGGCATAGAGCACCTCACTCGACGCAGCGAAGCGAATATGCAGCTCTCCGCGGATGATGTGCAGCGATTCGACTTTGCAGTTGATCGTGTAGAGATTCTCACCGCCGTGAGCTCCGCTTGCGATCTCCGAGTGGATCACCTGCACCTGAGACTGGCCGCGCGGTGTGACCATGTGCTCGACTGCCCCGATTCCGCCCAGATTGATCAACGGTGCATCGTCGAGGCGCACGATTGCACTGTCCGGCTCCTCAAAGAGCTGGCCCAGCGATAATCCCAGCACCTGGCATATGGACATCAGCGACGCGACGCTCGGCGACGTGTCATCTCGCTCCACACGGGAGATGTAACCCTTGGTGAGATTCGAGTGCTGGGCCACGACGTCAAGCGTGAGTCGCTGAGCCTGTCGAGCGGCACGCAGCTTCGCGCCGACGGGAGGTGGTGAGTCATTTGCGGCGGGATTGACGTTTCGCATTCATCCTCTTTCTCGTCGATCCGAGACCCCAGCGTATCGGGCAGCGGAACAATGTTGACTCATGTACAACTCTTGTTGCATGCTGACCCCTGTATCGAGCGTCACATCAATCGACCCACAGCGGAGTCGAGGTGTCGCACTGAAGGGTTGGATCCGATGACTGAAATACTTCCACACCACATCTCGTCGGCCGCAGAAGCGATAGTGCGGGCATTCGAACGTAATGATGAAAACGATTACTTCAGCCGCTTCTCACCCACCTGCACGTTCATATTTGCTCCCGACGATACCGTTCATGCTGACCGTGCGAGCTGGCACTCTGCGTGGGGCAAGCTCCAGGAGTCGGGCTGGCGGGTCGTCTCGTGTCGCACGCTGGAATCTGGAGTCCGGATCCTCGCCGAAGGCGGCGTCTTCTGGCACGTGCTGGAGACGACCGCGATCGTCGACGGTGAACCGCAGACATACCGCGAACGCGAAACCATAGTCTTTGAAAAATCCCAGGAGGGGCTGCTCGCCGTCCATGAGCACCTTTCCTCGGTCACCGAGGAAGGTACTGCCCTGTGAACAGCTCCCCGAAGAACGCAACGTTGACCGCAGACGCAGAAGAAGAACAGGTGCCACTTCGGGGCACCCTCGGCGGCGGTCGAATCATGCTGATCTGGCTGGCCGCAAACCTCGTCGTCACGACCCTGCTCACCGGCACACTGTTCGTCCCAGGCATCTCGTTCGGCGATTCTCTGCTCTGGATCGTCTGCGGCACCGTTCTCGGCGCCGGCGTGCTCACCCTGGTCGCGGTCATGGGTGTTCGCACCGGCCTCTCGACCATGGCACTGACCAAGGGATCCTTCGGGCTGCGCGGTTCGATCGTTCCCTCGCTGTCGAACCTGGTCATCCTGATGGGTTGGTCCTGGGTGCAGGCCATGCTCGCCGGAATCTCGGTCGACTACCTCATCCACTCGTGGACCGGGTACTCCAACCCGATCCTGTTCGCAGCGCTGTGTCAGGCGTTCGTCGTGTTCCTTGCCATCTTCGGCCACGTCGGGATCTCCCGCATTGAACCGCTCTTCGGGCTCGTCATTGTGAGCATCATCGCCTATGTCTTCGCCGTCGCCTTCTCGACGCACCCCCCGGCCGAGTATTTCGCCATCGCGATCGATCCCGCACTGGGAATGGACGGCGCGCTGGTATTCGACATCGTGTTTGCCACCGCGATCTCCTGGACGGTGCTCAGCGCGGACCTGACCCGCACGGCTCGCAGCGTCCGCGCCGGAGCAACAGGCGCAGCCATCGGATACACCACCTCGACGATTCTCGCGATGACGCTCGGCGCCACTGCGATCTCCTACGTCCTGCTCGAAGGCGACGAGGCTATCGCGTTTGACCCGACCGTGATCATCATGGCATTCGGAGCACCCCTGGCTGCGGTGATGTTCCTGTCCGTCATGGCGACGAACACGATGGTCATGTATGGCATGACCCTCTCGCTGCAGCATGCTTTTCCCCGTCGCCGGCCGCTGCCGTTCCTGCCGACCGCGCTCGGGCTCGGCGTAGTCGCGGTGATCGGCTCTACCTGGCTCGGGCTGCTCGACCAGTTCACGAACTTCTTGGCAACGATCGGCGCGCTGTTCATCCCAGTCTTCGCTGTGATGATCGTCGATTACTACTTGGCTCGTCGACGCAGCTACCACCGTGAGATTCTGAATCACAAGGGTGGGAAGTATTGGTTCACCGGTGGCTGGAACATCGGCGCGATCCTGGTCTGGGCGACCGGCGCAGGCTTGTACACGCTCCTGACGACCGTCTGGTTCTCACCCGTCGGGGCCGCCCTCCCGACAGTGCTGTTCTCGGGCTTGTTCTACTGGCTGTGGACCAGGATCGCGGGAATCTCTGAACCCCAGGGCGTCGAATCGCAGCACCTCGCAGACCAGCTCGAACTCACGACGACGAAGTAGGAGATAGGACATGGCGCGGTGGGTTGATCTGTCTCATGAGGTGCTTTCAGGGATGCCGGTGTTTCCCGGCGACCCACAGGTGTCGATCCAGCCTGCCGCGACAGTCTCCGTCGATGGATTCGAGGTGCACTCCTTGCACCTGGGTACGCACTCCGGCACCCACGTCGATGCTCCCTCCCATGTCATTCCCGGCGGTCACACAGTTGATGCCATCGATGTCCAGGATCTCATCGGAGAGGCGATCGTGCTTCGCGCCGGGGCGTTGAACCCTGGGGCCACCGTGACTCTTGAGAGTGTGGAGGAGCAGTTCGCCGATGGCCTTGGAGACGCTCGGATCGTCCTGGTGGCAACTGGGTGGGATCGGCACTGGGGCTCCGAGCTGTATCGAGATCACCCGGTTCTGGAGCCCCAGCTCGCCGAGCGCCTGCTGGAGGTAGGGGCCCGCGTGATCGGAGTCGACACGTTGAATCCCGACTCCACCCGCGCTGCCGATCAGGGCCTGCCTGTGCACGACATCGTGCTTGGCAGCAAGCGACTGATCGTCGAGAACCTGAGGGAACTCACACAGCTGCCCGCTCGCGTCACTTTCGTAGGGCTCCCGCTGCGGCTCTCAGGCATGGACGGGTCACCCATTCGAGCAGTGGCACAGCCTCTGTGAGCACCATCGGGCACAGCGTCGTGGCAGCCGTTCGGAAGCCCGGCATACTCCGCTGAGCCGCTGCGTCAGTCAGAGAAAGCTGGGCATCGGGGTTGCGCCCCGTGTCTCGATGCTCACCGGCACGGGCCGCGCGGAGCAAGCGCGGCAATCGCTGAACGCCGGGTAGAAGACGCCCGACCCCTGCACGGCGAGGTGGACCTGGGTGCCGGCCGCAAGCGGCACTGCGTTGAGCTGGCGCAGTCGCAGTGGCGCCTCCACACCCTCGAGCTGGACCAACGCGGTGGTGTCATGGCCGAAGTACTGGGAGCTGAGCACGGTACCGGCCACGCCCTGGTCGCTGAGCGTGATCTGCTCGGGTCGCAGCATCACCTGACCCGCAGCCCCGCTCACCGTGAGGTGCGCGGTGGCCAGGTTCGGGCAGACCAGCTCCACGTTCACGCTGCCCAGCGGGGTGGTGGAGTCCCACACCGCACCGGCCTTGCCGGTGAGCTGGCCTGGGAGCTGGCTCGTAAGCGCTCCGGGCAGCAGCACGGCGTCGCCGAGGAACTGCGCGGTCTCCACGTCGCAGGGACGGGTGTAGACCTCTTCGGGCGCACCGATCTGGCGCAGCCGCCCGTCTTTGAGCACCGCCACCTGATCGGCGAAGGAGAGCGCCTCGTCCTGGTCGTGGGTGACCAGGATCGTCGTGGTCCCGGTGATCCGCAGGATGTCGCGGATCGCCTGGCGGGTGCTCTCGCGCAGCCCCGCGTCCAGGGCCGAGAACGGTTCATCGAGCAGGATCATCTCCGGCTGGCGAGCCAGCGCTCGGGCCAGGGCCACTCGCTGGCGCTGGCCGCCGGAGAGCTGGTCCGGACGACGGGAGGCCTGGTCCGCAGTGAGGCTGACCAGTTCGAGCAGCTCCGTGACTCGGCGGTGCCGCTCGCGGCGGGAGGTGCCGCGCGGCAGTCCGAAGGCAATGTTGCCCGCCACGTCGAGGTGCGGGAACAGCGCTCCGTCCTGGGCGACCAGACCGATGCTGCGCCGGTGGGCAGCGACGCTGGTCACATCCTCGCCGTGGAGCCGGACCTCACCGTGCTCGGGCACCAGGAATCCCGCGATCACACGCAGCAGCGAGGTCTTGCCGGAGCCTGAGGGGCCCACGATCGCCGTCGTCGTCCCTGCTCGGACCTTGAGGTCGATGTCATGGAGGACCCGCTGGTCACCGAATCGCACCTCGATCCCTGAGACCTGAAGCATCGTGGTGTCGTTGTCCGTGGCGTTCATCGAACCTCCTTGAGCAGTCGTGAGATCATCATCCAGGCCGGGACCGCGGCGACGAGCACCAGCATTGCGGCGAAGGGCGCGGCGGCCGCATAGGACTCACCGCCGGTGTAGGTCCACAGCCGGGTGGCCAGGGTGTCGAAGCCGGTGGGGCGCAGCATCAGCGTGGCCGGAAGCTCCTTGATCGTGGTCAGCAGCACCAGCAGCGCACCGGAGAGGATCCCGGGCAGCATCAGCGGCAGCGTCACCCGCAGGTAGCCCGCGCCCGGGCTGCTGCCCAGTGACTGCGCGGCCTCCTCGAGCTCTGGCGGCGCCGAGAGCGCGGAGGCGAGCACCGGGCCCAGAGCGAGCGGCAGCATCAGCGCGCAGTAGGCCAGGGTCAGCATCCACATGGTCTGATACAGCGCCGGCAGCACCGCGATACCGAGCATCACCACCGAGAGCCCGATCACCACGCCGGGCAGCGAGTGCGCCAGGTAGGCGGTGCGTTCCAGCAGCCGGGCGAGCCGCGAGGGACGGCGCGCGAGCCACAGCGCGAGCGGGATCGCGATCGCCGTGGTGGCCAGCGCCGCGAGCCCGGCGGCCCAGAGCGAGTTCAGCAGCGCCGAGCCGATCTCGCCCAGTGAGCCGGGCCGGGAGACGCCGCGCACGCTCCAGACCAGCAGGGCCGAGAGCGGGACCGCCAGCGCGATGAGCACCGGGGCCCAGGCCAGTGCCATGATCGGCAGCGTGAAGCGTCCCATCGAGAACCGGGCGGGGCGGGCTCGCCCCTCCCCGGACATGGTGGAGTAGCGCGTGCCGGTGCGGCGGACCCGTCCTTCGAGGATGAGCAGGCACAGGGTGAAGACCAGCAGCACCGAGGACAGCGCCACCCCGCCGAGCCGGTCGAAGCCCATCGAGAAGCTGGTGAACACGGCGCGGGTGAAGGTGTCCACGCGCAGGATCGAGACGGCCCCGAAGTCGGCGATGACGTAGATGGCGCACAGCAGGGTGCCCGCGGTGATCGCGGGGGCGGCCTGGCGGACGGTGACGCTGAAGAAGGTGTCCACCGGTCCGCGGCCCAGCGCCCGGGCGGCCTCCTCCTGGGCGGGATCCACCGAGACCAGCGCGGCGACCACCGGCAGGTAGATGTACGGGTAGGTCACCGAGGTGATCACGATCGCCGCGGCGAGGAACCCTTCGAAGCTGGTGCCCGGGTTGATCAGGGCGTTCATCGACTGCCAGCCGAAGGCCGCGACGTAGCTGGGGACCGCCAGAGGCAGCGCGGCGGCAACGCCGAGGATCAGCCGTCCGGGGAGCTGGGTGCGGGTGACCAGGAAGGCGAGTCCCACGCCGAGGATCAGGCACAGCACGGTGACCGTGCCGGTCAGGGTCAGTGAGGTGTAGGCCAGCCGGGCGCTGCGCGCACTGAACACCGTGTCCAGGAAGTCCGGGAGCGGGAACTGGGCCATCCGGATGATCAGGTAGAACAGCGGCAGCATCGCGACCAGCGTGGCGATGACCGCGGCGGCACGCAGCCACAGCGGCACCGCCACACGCCCGTTCCCGGCGGAGCGGGAACGGGCGGCGGTGCGCGTTGGAGCGTGGGCCGGGGCGGTGATGGGTCAGCCCACCAGACCCGATTCGACGATCATCTCCACGGAGGTCTCCAGGTCATCGAGCCGGTTGAGGTCGATGTCGGGGGCGTCGAGCTCTTGGAGGCTCGGCATGCCCTCGGGTCCCTCCACGCCTTCGATCATCGGATATTCGGCGGTCTCCTCGGCGAAGTAGGTCTGGCCGTCGGTGCTGAGCATGAACTCGGCCAGCGAGGCAGCAGCCGGGTTCTCGGAGTTCAGCACGCCGACTCCCGCCACGTTGATCAGAGAACCGACGTCTCCGCCGCTGAAGAGGTGGTTCGCGACGTTGAGCTCCGCGGGGTCTTCGCCGAGCTCCTTGGCGCGGCCGTAGAGGTAGTAGTGGTTCACCAGGCCCATGTCGATGACCCCGTCGGCGACGTCGGTGACGATCTCGCCATTGCCCTCGCGGATCTGCGGATCATTCGCGGCCAGGTCGTCGAGGAAGGTCTGGGTCGCCTCCTCGCCCTCGATCTCGCGGTGGGCGGTCACGAAGGACTGGAAGGACGCGTTGGTGGGGGCCACGCCGACGCGACCGGTGTACTGCGAGCCGGTCAGCTCGTCCACGCTCTCGGGCAGGTCGGCCTCATCGACGGTGTCGGTGTTGTAGATCAGGGTGCGGACTCGTCCGGAGAGGCCCACCCACCGATCCTCGGCGTCACGGTAGGCCTCAGGCACCTGATCAAGCAGCTCGGCGTCGAGCTCATCGAACAGACCTTCCTCCGCCACGGCGCCGAGGGCGCCCGCGTCCTGGGCCAGGAAGACATCGGCCGGGGAGCCCTCGCCCTCTTCCAGCAGCTGCGCGGCCATCTCGGCGGTGCCACCGTAGCGGACGTCGACCTCGATGCCGGTCTCCTCGGAGAAGGTATCGATCAGCGGCTGGATCAGCTCCTCGTTGCGTCCCGAGTAGAGCACCAGGCTCTCCTGCTCGGCGGAGGTCTCGTCACCGTTGGAGGCGGGCTCGGTGGTGTCGCCACAGGAGGTCGCGGTCAGCGCGACGATCGCGCCCAGGGTGACCGCAAGGGAGGTTCTGCGCATGGAGGTGTTCCTTCTTTCCGCATCGGAGGCTCACCGATGCGAGCCTGACTGATCTGATCCAAGGCTACCCTAAGTTACGCAAGGTTGGTGTGTCTTAATTGAATAAGGCTCTGTGTTGCGCCGAGAGATTCCGCCGCACCCGGCACAATGGTGCAGGTGATCCCCCTCTTTCTGGACTGTGACCCCGGCATCGACGATGCACTCGCGCTGGGCTGGCTGTTCTGCCAGGACGACGTCGAGATCCTCGGCATCGCCGCCAGCGGCGGCAACGTCTCCACCGCCCAGGTGCTGACGAACACGCTGGGTTGGCTGCAGCTGGCCGGGCGCACCGAGCTCAGTGTCCACCCCGGCGCCGAGCACCCGCTGGCTGGGGCGAGCGAGTACGCCGAGGAGACCCACGGCGACACCGGCGCCGGGTACGCGCGCCTGCCCACCGGCGGGTTCACCGCCGACGAGCTTCCCGCCGCGCAGGCATGGGTCCGAGCGGCCCGGGCATACCCGGGTGAGCTGATCGGGGTGCTCACCGGACCGGCCACCAACCTGGCCCTGGCGCTGCAGCTGGAGCCCCAGCTCCCGCAGCTGCTGAAGCGGCTCTTCATCATGGGCGGGGCCTTCAACTACCGGGGCAACACCCGGCCCACCACGGAGTGGAACGTCAGCTACGACCCCGAGGCCACCAAGGCTGTGATCGACGCGTTCGGTGCATCCACCCACCTGCCGGTGATCGGCCCGATCGAGGCCACCGAGGCGGTGGCGCTGACGCCTGAGCGGCTGCAGCAGATGCTTGATCGGCCCCGGTCGGAGCCGTGGTCAGGCTTTCTGGATCAGCTGGCCGAGGCGCTGCGGTTCTACTTCGAGTTCCATGAGACCGACGGTCACGGCTATCTGGCCCATGTCCACGATCCCTATGTCACCGCCGCCGCCGTGGCATGGGCCCGGAACCAGACGGCGGCAGAACCTGAGCAGGATTCGTCCCCACACGGCGCAGCCGGGATAATTCCCTGGGCGCACGAGACTGAGAAGGCAGCGGTCGACGTCGAGCTCCTCGGCTCCCTGACCCGTGGCGAGACCGTAGCCGACTGGCTCGGGCGCTGGGGCCGCGTGCCCAATGCAGAGATCATCCGCAGCCTGGACGCCGAGGCGTTCCTGGAACACCTGACCATCACCTTGAGACAAGGACCACAACATCATGGCTCACACTGACCCGCACTCTGGGCAGGGGTCCGTCGCCGCGGCGGATCCCGGAGAAACCCCGAAGACTCGCGCGAAGAAGACCGGCACCCCCCAGACCCGCCACACCGACCGCGCCGGGAACCACCTCCGACCCGCTCCCCCGCTGTGGTCGGTCCTGGCGCTCACCGCCGGCGCCGCCGTCATCGTCGGCACCTATCTCTGGGTGCTCACCAGCCAGCCCGCCACCCTCGGCGCAGACCTGGGACACACCACCCTCGGCGTGATGGTCGGCTACCTGCTCGGCGCGGCGCTCATCGCCGCCGGCACGCTCCCGCGGATCCCGCGCAGCGTGCTCGCCCTGATGCCGGTGATGATCGCACTGAACATCGCCACCGGCCAGATCGTGGGCACCATGACCCCGATCCCGCTCTACCTGGATTCCCTGGGCACCGTGATCGTCGGTGTCATCGCCGGCCCCGCCGCCGGCGCCCTGACGGGGATCCTCACCAACGTCATCTGGGGCGTGACGATCAACCCGACGGTCATCGCCTTCACCGCCGGCTCTGCGTTCATCGGCGCCGCGGCCGGCTGGGCCGCCCGGCTCGGTGGCTTCCGCCGCATCTGGTGGGCCGTCCTCGCCGGAGCCCTGGCCGGCATCCCCACCGGCCTGATCGCCACCCCGGTGGCCGCGTTCATCTACGGCGGCGGACTCGGCGTCGGCACCGGCAGCATCGTCGCCGCCCTGCAGGGCGCCGGCGCCTCCATGCTCGGCGCCGCCACCATCCAGGGACTGGGCAGCGATATCGCCGATAAGGCGATCATCTTCGCGCTGGCCTTCCTCGTCATCGCCGCACTCCCGAACCGGCTGCGCAGCCGGTTCCCCTTCACCGAGCACTCCGCCGTGAAGCGGACTGCGGCGAGGCGTGGGACCCCGCACACCGCAGGATCCTCGCATGCGGCTGCACCCAGCCACTGAGCTGGTCCTGCTCGGCTGCGCGCTGCTGCTCGTCTACGGAGTGCCCTCCCCGCTGATCCCGGCCGCCGTGCTCATCGCCGCGGCGGTCGGGGCGGCGGCCTCTCCCCGAGTCCGCTTCCGCAGCTGGGCGCTGACCCTGGTGGTGCTGGCCGGGCCCATGCTGATCATGGTCGGCATCATCCAGGGACTCTTCTACCCCGGCGAGCAGGCCGAGGTCCTCACCGAGTTCGGCCCCGCGGCAGTCACCGTGGAGGGCCTCGCCCTGGCTATCCAGCTCTGGCTGCGGGTGGCCGCCATGGTCGCGGTCTGCGCGCTGTTCGCGTTCGGATCGGATCCTTCGCGCGCCTTCGACGGCCTGCTCACGCTGCGGCTGCCGCTGTCCCTGGCCTACGTGTGTGCCGCCGCGATGAGCCTGATCCCGCTGGCCCAGCATCGGGTCCGCGCCGCATTGGCCGCCCGCTCTGCCCGCGGCTGGGACACCGACCGGCTCTCGGTGCGCCTGCGCCTGCTCACCGGCGTACTCACCGGTCTGCTGGTCACCGCGATCACCCAGCTGGATCAGCGCCATGACGCCCTGACCCAGCGCGGATTCGGCCAGTCCTCGCACCCCACCCCGGCCCAGTTCTATCCCGCAGGCGCGGGCCAGCGCGGTCTGCGCTGGGGCGCCGTCCTCGGGTCGGTGCTCGCGGTGGGCGCCTCGCTGGCCGGGCTGCTGCCGCTGCCCTCGGCCACCGACCTCCTGAGAGCCTTCGATGCCTGACCTCACCTCCTCACGGCTGCCGTTGCTGCGCCTGTCCGAGTTCGGCTTCCGGTACCGCGGCGCCGAGACCCCCGCCCTGGAAGGCGTGGACCTCACACTTCACCCCGGGGACGCCCTGGCGGTGCTCGGGCCTCAGGGCGCGGGCACCTCCACCCTGGCTCGCGCTGCCGCCGGGCTGCTCGGGGAACACGGGCACAGCACCGGGGTGCGCGCGCTGCGCGGTGATCACCGCGCGGGCATGCTCGGCGATGACCCAGAGGCCCAGCTCACCGGGTTGACCCGCACGGTCCGCGAAGAGGCTGCGCTTCCCGGGCGGCTGCTGGGGCTGCCGCTGCCAGAGTGCCTGGAGCGCGCCGAGGCCGGCCTGCAGGAGCTGGGCCTCGCAGGCCTGGCTGAGCGGGCCCTGGACACGCTCTCCGGCGGGGAACGCCAGCTCACCGCGCTGTCCGGGCTGCTCACCCTGCGCCCGAGCGTGCTGGTGCTGGATCAGCCCTCACAGGCCCTGGATGCCGGCGCACGACGGCGCCTGGCCCGGTCCCTGCGCGCGTTCCGTGACGCCGGGGGCGCGGTGCTGCTCACCGGACACCAGCACGACGACCTCACCGCCACCTGTGACCAGGTGCTGTTCCTGGACCAGGGCCGCCCCGCCGCGATCACGCCCAGAAGGAGCGCGGCCGGACAGCGACCGCTGGACCCAGCACGGGAGTCTGGGACGCCCGGCGCGCTCCGGCGGTACAGGATCTG
>NZ_JEMO01000024.1:0-63324 GCF_000582475.1 Nesterenkonia sp. AN1 | reverse complement strand
CGGATGCCGAGGCGGACTCCTGGGCGGCCGCGCCGTCGGGCGCTGCGCCGGGCTGCTCCGCGCTGGCCGGAAGCAGCTCGTGGAGTCGCATGAGCAGCGTCTCGATCAGCGGGGTCGCCTTCTCGCGGGCGTGGTGATCAGCGCGGCGGCGCTGGCCCAGCCAGTCGGCGGGGACCGGTCGGGTCACCATTCGATCGCTGTCCTGAGATCCTGCGCTGCGTGTGACCATGTCCGAAGTCTAGCCCGGTGGGCCTGCGCGGCGTCGCGCCATGCTGCCGCAGCGACGCATCGCTGAGCCAGGCGCGCAGCAGCGTCGACCAGGCGCGGAGGTCCTGCGGATCCAATGCCGCCCCGGGCGTGGGCAGTTCGGCGCGGGATCCGGCCGGGTCTCCACGCAGAGCGTCCTGGGCTCCGGTGCCGGCGCCGACCAGCGCGGGTATCCCATGGGCGAGCGCCTCGGTGACCACCATCCCGTAGGTCTCGGCCAGGGAGGGCAGCACCAGGAGATCCGTCTCCGCCCACAGGGTCTCCAGCTGCGTTCCGGCGGCGGCCCCGATCACCGAGACGCGTCCGTGGGGCTGCTCGGCCGCAGCGGCTCGGACCGCCGCGGCATAGGCGGGATCCTGACCTTCGGGTCCGGCGATCACCGCGCTCCACTGCGGCTCGGGAGACCCTGTCGGCTCGGGGTGCCCTGTCGGCTCCGAGAGCTGTGCGAGGGCACCCAGCAGGCCCAGGGGATTCTTCCGGGGCGTCACCGCCCCGAGGAAGAGCAGCCGTGGCGCGGCGCCGCCGGGGGCAAGCGCAGCACGGTCCACGCCGGGCTCCGCGACGGCAACCCTGGGGTGTCCGTAGCGCGCCCGCAGGTCATCGCGAGCCCAGGCGCTGGTGCACACGATCGAGTGCGCGGCGCCCAACGCGGCACGCTCGCTGAGCGTGAGTCGCTGCGCCTCCTCGGGGCTCAGCCCGGACTCTGCGGGCAGCGGCAGGTGGACCAGCACCGAGATCTGCGCACCCGAGGCGGCGGCGGTGCGGAGCTCCTGAGGGGCCGCAGAGCCGATGATCCCGTCGAGCAGCACCTGCCGGTGCTGGGCCAGGTGATGGGCCAGCACCTGGCGATCCGCGGGGGAGGGGTTCGGCCAGGCGCCCGGGACCGCGATCTCCTCGACCTCGAGCCCCATGGCCCGCCACTGCGCGAGCACCCGGTGGTTATAGGTCAGCCCGCCGCTGGGTCCGGGAAGATCGGCGGGCACGATGAAGGCGAGCTGCGCCATCAGCGCCGCGTCTCGGTCTGCGTCGAACGTTCCAGCACGATCGCATCGCGGGTGAAGGAGATGACCAGCAGGGTCAGGGCGATTCCGGTGACGGCCACGGCGAACGGGACGGGGGTGATCGGCAGCAGCGCGACCCACAGCACCGAGGCCTGGATCGCGGCTACCGTGCGTCGGAACAGGCTGTAGCGCAGCTGCCCGCGAAGCGCCGGGCGCACGCGGGAGGCGGCCACGAAGAGGTAGCGCATCGCCCCGATCGCCACCGCCCACCAGCCCACGGTGCTCGCCGCGATGAGTGAGACCACGAGCAGCGCGGCCGCATCGGCCTCCATGTCCAGCCGGCGCCGAGGGGGTGGAACTGTGCGTGTGCCGGGCCACCCAGCCATCCACGGCATCGAGCAGCAGCGCGACTCCGGCGAGGATCGCCAGGGCCCAGCTGCGCGAGGGGATCGCCTCGACGAGGATCAGCACCGCGGCGCCCGCGAGCACCCCGACCAGTCCCACGCGCAGCAGGGTCACCCGGTCAGCGGTGGTCACGACCCGGGGTCGACGCCGCAGCAGCGAGACTGCTGCCACGACCGGGGCGATGAGCGCGGCCGCGATGATCAGCAGGCCGATTCCCGCATCCGGAGCCAGAGTCAGTGCCAGGGCCAGCGCCACCGCCCCGGGGGCGAGGATCAGGATGATGGCGTCCCGGGCTGCCCGGCCACGGCTGGTTCCGCCCACCGGCGCGCCGACGGGAGCTCCACCCTCTGGTGCTTCGGCTGCCGGAGGGCCCTGCTCGGGGGTCGCGTCCCGGTGCTGATCGGGGTCGCGCCCTGTCGTGTCCATGGCAGATAATCTAGCCGGGATTCGCCTCACCTGCAGGGCCGCCGGGCCCAAGCCCCAGGGCCGCATGGCTCAAGCCCCAGGGCCGCCACGCGCATGTCGCAGGGCCGCCGGGCTCAAGCCCCAGGGGCGCCGGGCAGCGCCTGGTCCTTGATCCGATCCACGGCCAGGCGGATCGCTCCACGCCTGACTGCGTCGGCACCGAGTGCTGAGGCCTCGATCCGCAGCCACGGAGCATAGAGGTACTGGGCGAGCTTGTGCTTTGCGCGGGCAGCCACATCGGTCAGCGCCGGAGCGATCGCCCCGGAGACCAGGATGCGATCCAGGTCCAGCAGTCCGGCGAGCACCACGCAGATCCGCGCCAACCGGTCCGCGAGCTGGTCGATGACCTCCAGGGCCAGTAGATCTCCCTGTTCGGCCGCCGCGAAGACGTGTTCGCTGGTGACCTCCTCGGGGGTCACCGCACCGAGCGGACCCGCATGCCCCGGAGCCTGCTTCAGGGCCTCCCGGGCGAGGTGCCGCGCCCACCAGCCCAGGCCGTTGGAGGACTCGACGCCCTGGACCAGGTCCAACATGCCGAGCTCGCCGATGCCGCCGCGGGACTGGTGCAGCAGGGACCCATCCATCACGAGTCCGGCGCCCAGGCGCTCCCCGGAGAGGATCACGGCGAAGGAGTCCTCCGCGGCGCCTGACCCCAGGTCCAACTCCGCGAGCGCGGCGAGATTGGCGTCGTTGTCCACTGCGCAGTCCCAGCCGTGCTCGGCCCCCAGGCTGATCAGCTCGGGGTTCATCAGGCCCCAGAACGCGTTGAGTCCCTTGGGGGAGTCTCCCGAAGAGTCCACCGGCGCTGGCACCGCGATGACCAGGCAGGCGACGTCGGCGTGGGTGAGATCGGCTTGTGCCAGGGCAGCGTCGATCGTGTCCAGGATCGTGCGTCGTCGTTCTGGGGCCGGCTGCAGCGGAGCCTCGGATCCCTCCGGATTCGAGGGTCGAGTGGCGCAGCCGATCTCGACGCCGCGCAGATTCGCCACGGCCGCGGTGACCTGGTGCAGGCCGGCGTCCACGCCGATGACATGGCAGGCGTCCTCGCGGAAGGCATACCGCAGCGCAGGGCGCCCCTTGGTGTACTGACCGGCCTGCCGGGAGTTCTCCGAGACCTGCAGCCAGCCCTGTTCGGTGAGGTCTCGGCACAGGGTCAGGACCGTGGCGCGGGTGAGTCCGGTGGCGTGCATCAGCTCCGTGGCGGTGCTGGGCTCGCGGCCCCACATGCAGCCCAGCACACGCTGCGCATTGAGCTGCCGGATCAGCTGGGAAGAGCCGGCCGGGCCAGGGGAAGGCGTCTGACTCATGGGGGCCTGCTTCCGGTCTGAGATGCCGCAAAGAGAATTCACAGTCATTATTGCATTGCTTATATTAAGACTCTATATTTAGTCCGGACATGAAGTTTTAGTGTTCCAGCTCACAGAAGGGGGATCCGGTGAGCCACGCTCCACCCACACCCTCGCGGCGGGCCTTTCTCGGCGGCCTGGCCGGGGCAGCTCTCGCCGCTGGACTCAGCGGCTGCGCCACCGGCCGCGGCGTCCCAGAGGTCTCGTTCCATCAGTCGAAGCCCGAAGCGATCCCGTATTTCGGAGGCCTGGTGCAGGACTTCAACCAGCAGGCCTCGGGCGTGCGGGCGGTCCACGACACCTCCTCAGGGCTTTCTGCAGGGTTCGCCCGCGGCAACCCGCCAGACCTGGGCTGTCTGAACTACAACTACGAGATCGTCCGCTTCCAAGAACGCGGTGCCTTCTCCGACCTTGCAGATCTCGCCGGCGAGGCTCGGATCGCTCCGAGCATCCAGGATCTGATCGACCAGTACCCGACCTATCCCGGGCGCACCAGCGTGATCCCGTACTCGATGATGGCCGCCGCGGTGCTCTACAACGAGGAGATCTTCGCCGAGCACGACCTGTCGATCCCCACCACCTACTCCGAGTTCCTCGAGGTCTGCGGCGCGCTTGAGGACGCCGGGGTGACCCCGATCTACTCCACCTACGCCGATCCCTGGACCGTGGCGCAGGGCTTGGTCGACTACAGCGTGGGAGGCAGGCTCGACGTCGCCGAGTTCTTCGAGCAGCTGCGCGCCCAGGGCGCCGACGCCGGCCCCGATGCGCCGGTCTCGTTCTCCCGCACCCTGCGCGAACCCCTGGAACAGATGCTCGAGATCGCGGCGTTCTCCCAGCCCGGTGCCGCCAGCAGAGGCTACGGAGACGGCAATGTCGGCTTCGCCCGCGGCGATGCCGCGATGTACCTGCAGGGCCCCTGGGCACTGGGCGAGATCGCCACGATCAACCCCGATGCGCGGATCGGGATCTTCCCGCTGCCGATGACCGAGGACCCCGAGGATCTGAAGGTCCGGGTCAACCTCGACCTCGCCCTCTGGGTGCCCGAGGCATCCAACGCCCAGGAACCCGCGCGGGAGCTGCTTCGCTACCTGATCACCCCAGAGATCGCCGACGCCTATAACCAGGACAACCTCGCCTTCGGGGTCCGCGAGGATGCCCCCGCGGTGCAGGATGCCCGGCTGCAGGACCTGCAGGGCTTCGTGGACCGCGCCGCCTTCTACCAGGGAGTGTCCCAGGCCATCCCGCGCACCATCCCGTTCGAGAACTACGCCCAGGGAATAGTCACCGGTCAGAGTCTGGAAGCAACGCTGCGGACTCTCGACGAGGACTGGGCCCGACTGGCTCGACGCTCAGAGACCGAGGCCTGACATGACCACTGCCACCACCCCGCCGCGGACCGCGGAGGCCCCCACCGGGGTCAGCCCCAGGTCCCGACCCGCCCCTCGACGTCGGCCCCGCACGGATCGCGTCTACCTCTGGTTCCTGCTGCCCACCCTGGTGCTGTTCACGCTGAGCATCACCATGCCGGCCGCGATGGGCATCTTCTACAGCTTCACCGACTCGGTGGGCTTCGGGGAGTTCAACTTCGTCGGACTCAACAACTACCTGGTGATGTTCAGCGACCCGGCGATCCTGTCCTCCTACGGATTCACCATCGGAGTGGCGCTGTGCACGGTGATACTGGTCAACGTGGTCGCTCTGACCCTCGCCATCGGACTCACCTCGAAGATCCGGGCGAAGACCGCGCTGCGCACGATCTTCGTGATGCCGATGGTGGTCTCCGGGATCATCATCGCCTTCGTCTTCCAGTTCATCTTCGCCAATACGGTCCCTGCCACCGCCCAGGCGCTGCAGCTCGGAGTCCTTGAGGAGTCGATCCTCGCGGATCCGGACCTGGCCTGGATCTCGATCGTGCTGGTGACCGCCTGGCAGGCGGTCCCGCAGGCCATGCTGATCTACATCGCCGGGCTCATGACCGTGCCGCGGGACGTCTACGAGGCCTCCGCCATCGACGGGGCCTCCGCCTGGAAGCAGCTGCGCAGCATCACCCTGCCTCTGATCTCAGGATTCGTGCTGATCAACGTGATCATCGGGTTCAAGGACTTCCTGGGCACCTACGAGATCATCGTGGGTCTGACCGACGGCGGCCCGGGCACCTCCACCCGCTCGGTGGCGATGACGATCTTCTCCGGCTTCGACAACGGCGACTACGCCTATCAGATGGCGAACTCCACGATCTTCTTCCTGATCACGCTGACCATCGCACTCATCCAGCTGCGCCTGACCCGAGGAAACGCGAGAATCTGATGACCCTGCCCACCACCACCATTCCCGGCGGCGCCGCCAGCACCACCCCGCGCCGCTCCACAGACAACTCTCGGCGCGCCGCGCTGCCGACCTCGCGACGCTCCGACCGGCACCGCTGGGGCACCACGGTGCTGCTGATGCTCGGCGCGCTCACCGTGATCCTGCCCTTCTACGTCACCATCTCGATGGCGTTCAAGACCGGAGAGCAGGCAGTGGAAGGCGAAGCCTTCGCGCTGCCGGCCCCGTTCAGCGTGGAGGGCTTCTCCACCGCCTGGGCGCTGACCGACTTCCCCCGCGCCTTCACGATCTCGATCCTGATCACTCTGGCCACGGTGATCGGCACGATCCTGCTCAGCGCGATGGCCTCCTACGCGATCTCCCGAAACTGGGAGAAGAAGGCCTACCGCTGGGCGTTCTACTACCTGCTCGCGGCGATGTTCCTGCCGTTCCCGGTGCTCGCGCTCTCCCAGGTCAAGCTCACCGGCATGGTCGAGCTGGCGAACCCGCTGGGCGTCGCGCTGCTGCACATCATGTTCCAGATCTCGTTCAGCACGCTGCTCTTCACCGCGTTCCTGCGCTCGCTTCCCGCGGAGCTGGAGGAGTCCGCCCGGATGGACGGCGCCTCCACCGCAGGAGCCTTCTGGCGGATCGTCTTCCCGCTGATGGCCCCGATGAGCGCCACGGTCGGGATCTTCGCGTTCCTGAAATCCTGGAACGACTTCATGATGCCCTCACTGATCATCGCGGACCCTTCGCTGCAGACGCTGCCAGTGATCCAGGAGATCTTCCAGACCCAGTTCAGCAATAATTACCACGTCTCCTTCGCCTCCTACCTGATGGCGATGGCACCGGCGATCATCGCCTATGTGATCTCCCAGCGCTGGGTGCTCTCCGGACTCACCCAGGGCGCCGTCAAATGATCGGCTCGGGCCTGGAAGCAGGCTCCGAGAAGCACGAACCCGAGACCCACCCGCAACAGCGAAAGGACGAGAAACCCTTGTCATCCACCACCACCGCAGCAGCCCCGACCACGGCTTCCGGACTCGGCACCGACCCCCACTGGTGGCGCCAGGCCGCGGTCTATCAGATCTACCCGCGCTCCTTCGCCGACGCCGATGGCAACGGCATCGGCGATCTGCGCGGGATCACCGAGCGGGTGGACTACCTGCAGGACCTCGGGGTCGACGCCGTCTGGCTCAGCCCCTTCTACCCCTCGGCGCTGGCCGACGGCGGCTACGACGTGGACGACTACCGCGACGTCGACCCCAAGATCGGCACGCTGGAGGACTTCGACGCCATGATCGCCGCGCTGCACGGCGCAGGGATCCGGCTGATCGTGGACATCGTGCCCAATCACACCTCGGACCGCCACGAATGGTTCGTCGAGGCGCTGCGCTCGCCCAAGGGCTCGGCCGCTCGGGATCGCTATATCTTCCGCGACGGCGCCGGTGAGGCGGGAGAGCTGCCGCCCTCGGACTGGACCTCGATCTTCGGAGGACCCGCCTGGACCCGGATCACCGAACCCGATGGGACACCGGGCCAGTGGTTCCTGCACAGCTTCGCCAAGGAGCAGCCCGACCTGAACTGGCACAACCGCGAGGTCCACGAGGACTTCCTGCAGACCCTGCGCTTCTGGTCCGACCGGGGCGTGGACGGGTTCCGGGTCGACGTCGCCCATGGACTCTCCAAGGACCTGCCGGCGAACCTGCCGAGCCAGGCCGAGCTGGACGCGACGCCGAAGGACGGGGCCCACCCCATCTGGGACCGCGATGAGGTCCATGAGATCTACCGCGAATGGCGCGGGGTCTTCAACGAATACGACCCGCCGAAGATCGGCGTGGCCGAGGCCTGGGTGGATTCCGCTCGGCGGCCGAAGTACGCCTCCGCCGAGGGCCTGGGCCAGGCGTTCAACTTCGATCTGCTCGAGGCCGGCTTCGACGCCGCCCAGTTCCGCGAGACGGTGACCTTCAACCTGGAGCTGGCCGCGAAGTCCGGGTCCTCCAGCACCTGGGTGCTCTCGAATCACGACGTGGTCCGCCACGCCACCCGCTACGGGCTCCCGGCCAAGGCCTCGGGTGAGGAGAAGGCAGGGACCAACTGGCTGCTCACCGCCGGCGCCACCCCGGAGCTGCAGGCCGAGAGCGGGCTGCGCAAGGCCCGTGCCGCCTCGCTGTTCGAACTCGCCCTGCCCGGCAGCGCCTACCTCTATCAGGGCGAGGAGCTGGGTCTGCACGAGGTCGCCGAGATCCCCGACGCCGACCGGCAGGACCCGACGTTCTTCCGCAGCCCCGGGCTCAGCGTGGGCCGTGACGGCTGCCGGGTCCCGCTGCCCTGGTCCAGCGCCGGGCAGAGCTTCGGGTTCGGCGAGGCCGAGGCGCACCTGCCGCAGCCCGAGTGGTTCTCCCGCTACAGCGTGCAGGCGCAGGACGCGGCGCAAGACTCGACGCTGAACCTCTACCGTCGTGCGCTGCGGCTGCGTCGCGAGCTTCAGGGCGAGGACACCCTGGAGTGGATCGAGCTGCCCGGAGCCGGAGATTCCACCACCGAGGTGCTGGCCTTCCGCCGTCCCGGGGGGTGGATCTGCGTGACCAACTTCGGTGAGCAGGCCGTCCCGCTGCCCGCCGGAGAGGTGCTGGTCAGCTCGCAGCCGCTGAACTCGGAGGTGCTGCCGGGGGAGACCACGGTCTGGCTGCGCGAGCACTGATTCGTCCCGGCCCTCCGGACGCCCCGTCCGTGCCCTCGCAGGCTCCCCGGAGCATCTGTCGCATCCTCATGCCATGTCCCATCGCTATTTCCGTGCATAGCCATGGGACATGGCATAGGGATGCGACGAACCTGACTGGGCGCTTGGGTAGTCCCGAATACAGCCCGATTCCAGGGTCGCTGTGGTTCACCGGTAGCGTGAACGCCATGGACAGCCCCGCCCCGACCTCCCAGACCCAGCGCCCGGGACTCCTGCTCAGCGCCATGTTCCTCGCCGTGACCCTGCCAGCCTGCGGCGCAAGCGCCGAGGCTCCTCAGGACGCCGCCGCGGAACAGCCCGGCGCCACCCCGGAAGGTGATGGCGACGCCGAAGAGTCAGCTGCGGGGGAGGACTCATCCGATGCTGAAGGCTCAGCTGACGGGGAGGAGCCCGAGGCCGAGCCCGAGGCTGAGCCCGCCGAGCTCCCGGGCGGAGGCGACACGCTCTTCCCGGACCGGCGCTTCCTCGCCGCCTACGGCGCGCCCGGCATCCCCGCGCTCGGAGTCCTCGGCGAGGGCACCCCCCAGGAGGCCGCCGAGCGGGTGAAGTTCTACGCCGAGCAGTACCAGGAACACTCTGAGGAGCCGGTCCAGCCGGCCTTCGAGATCATCACCTCGATCGCGATCACCGAGCCTGGCGTGGACGGGAACTACACCAACGCCCTGGACCCGGAGCTCATCGAGCCCTGGGTGGACCTGGCCGCGGAGGAGGACATCTACGTGGTGCTCGACCTGCAGCCGGGCCACGCAAGCTTCCTGGACCAGGCCCAGCAATACGAGGAGTTCCTCGCCCAGCCCCACGTCGGTCTGGCGCTGGACCCGGAGTGGCGGCTCAGCGAGGGTCAGCGACACATGGAACAGATCGGTTCGGTCAGCGCCGAGGAGATCAATCAGGTCTCCGACTGGCTGGCGGAGCTGACCCGAGAGCACGAGCTTCCGCAGAAGATGCTGGTGCTGCACCAGTTCAAGCACTCCATGATCTCGGACCGTGAGGACATCGACACCTCCCACGAGGAGCTCGCCCTCCTGCTGCACGCCGACGGCCACGGAACACCTGGGATGAAGACCGAGACCTATGAGACCCTGCAGCAGGACCTCAGCGAGGACATCTGGCTCGGCTGGAAGAACTTCTACGACGAGGACTCGCCGACCTTCACCTCGGAGCAGACCTTCCAGGTCGAGCCCAAACCGTGGTTCGTGTCCTACCAGTGACCCGCATAAACTGACCGGGATTGTTTCCACCCACCTGACCCGGGAGCAGAATGTCCACGCCCGAAACACCGCATCCGCTGGATGAATCCGCCATCGACCATGCTGTGCAGCAGGCCGTTGACGCCTTCGCCGCAGCCGGAGACCTCGAGGAGCTTAAGGCCGCACGGCTCGCGCACACCGGAGACAAGGCGCCGCTGGTGCTGGCCAACCGGGCGATCGGCTCGTTGGACAAGACCGAGAAGGCCGCCGCCGGCAAGCTGCTCGGCGGCGCTCGCGGGAAGATGCAGAAGGCCCTCGCCGCGCGCACCCAGGTGCTCGAGGTCGAGCACGCGGAGCGGATCCTGCTGGAGGAGACCGTCGACGTCACCGCCGCGCCGCGTCGTCGTCCGCTCGGTGCCCGGCACCCGCTCTCGGTGCTGCAGGAGCGGGTCTCCGACGTCTTCATCGCCATGGGCTGGGAGATCGCCGAAGGTCCCGAGGTGGAGTCCGAGTGTTCAACTTCGATGCGCTGAACATCGCCCCGGACCATCCCTCCCGGGAGATGCAGGACACCTTCTTCGTGGAGCCCCCGGAGGCGCACCTGGTGCTGCGCACCCACACCTCCCCCGTGCAGATCCGCTCGCTGCTCAACCGTGAGCTGCCGGTCTACGTGCTCTGCCCTGGAAAGACCTTTCGCACCGACGAGCTCGATGCCACTCACACCCCGGTGTTCCACCAGTTCGAGGGCCTTGCGGTGGACAAGGGCCTGACCATGGCTGATCTGAAGGGCACCCTGGAGCACTTCGCCCGGCAGATGTTCGGTCCCGACGCCGCCATCCGGCTGCGCCCGAGCTACTTCCCGTTCACCGAGCCCTCCGCGGAGCTCGACGTCTGGCACGCCCACGCCAAGGGCGGCCCGCGCTGGGTGGAATGGGGCGGCTGCGGCATGATGAATCCCGCCGTGCTGCGCGCCGCCGGAGTGGACCCGGAGGAGTACACCGGATTCGCCTTCGGGATGGGCATCGAGCGCACCCTGATGTTCCGCAACGGGGTCCCCGATATGCGCGACATGATCGAAGGCGACATCCGCTTCAGCCAGCACTTCGGAATGGAGGTCTGAGACATGCGCATTCCGCTTTCTTGGATTCGTGAATACACCCAGTTCCCTGCTTCGGGCACCGCGGAGGACCTGATGGCCGAGCTGGTCCAGGTCGGGCTCGAAGAGGAGGACGTGCACCGTCCCACCGATGAGCTCAGCGGCCCGATCGTCGTCGGCGAGGTGCTGGAGAAGATCCCCGAACCACAGTCCAACGGCAAGACCATCAACTGGTGCCAGGTCCGCGTGGTGCCCGAGGGCGCCGCCCAGACCCTGACCCACGAGGGCATAGACCCCTCGGGCATCCAGGGCGTGGTCTGCGGCGCGCACAACTTCGAGGTCGGCGACAAGGTCGTGGTCACCCTCCCCGGGGCCGTGCTCCCCGGCGACTTCCGGATCGCCGCGCGCAAGACCTACGGCCACGTCTCCGCCGGGATGATCGCCTCGGTGCGCGAACTCGGCATCGGCGAGGACCACGACGGAATCCTGGTGCTCTCGCGCCTGGGACTCGACCCGGAGCCGGGCACCGACGCCATGGAGCTGCTGGGCCTCTACGACTCCGCCGCGGAGATCAATGTGACCCCCGACCGGGGCTACGCCTTCTCGCTGCGCGGGATCGCCCGGGAGTATTCCCACGCCACCGGGACCCCGTTCATCGACCCCGCCGGCCAGATCAGCACCACGAAAGACGACGACGACGCCGCCCGACCCGGTCACGAGGTCAGCCTCACCGATGACACCCCCATCTACGGGGTGCAGGGCTGCAGCCGGTTCGTCACGCACAAGGTCACCGGGATCAACCCGACGGCGCCCACCCCGCCGTGGATGGCGGCACGGCTGCGCCTGGCCGGGATGCGCACGATCAGCATCGCCGTGGACGTCTCGAACTACGTGATGCTCGAACTGGGTCAGCCCAACCACTGCTATGACGCGGCCAAGCTCGACGGCGGCATCGAGGTCCGCCGCGCCCGGATCGGCGAGCAGCTCACCACCCTGGACGAGAAGGTCCGCACGCTGGACGCCGAGGACCTGGTGATCGCGGATCAGTCCGGGCCCATCGGGATCGCCGGGGTGATGGGCGGGGCGCGCACCGAGGTGGACGCGACCACCTCGGCCGTCATCGTGGAGGCCGCTCACTTCGACCCGATCAGCGTCAGCCGCAGCAAGCGCCGGCACAAGCTGCCCTCCGAGGCGTCCAAGCGCTTCGAACGCGGTGTGGACCCGCTGCTGCCCCCGCTCGCCGCCCAGCGCGTGGTGGACCTGCTGGTCCAGCTCGCCGGCGGAACCGACTCGCGCGAGGTCACCGACGCCGGTGCCGCCGCGCTACCGCAGCCGATCCGGCTGGACCCCGCGCTGCCGGAGAGGCTCACCGGGGTGGCCTACACGCAGGAGCAGATCAGCTCCACACTGGGCGCCATCGGTGCCGAGGTCGGCCAGGAGGGGGAACAGCTGCTGGTGACCCCGCCGAGCTGGCGCCCGGACCTGACCATCCCCGCCGCCCTGGTCGAAGAGATCGCCCGGCTCGTCGGCTACGACAAGATCCCCTCCCGGCTCCCGGTGCCACCGGCCGGCCGCGGGCTCACCACCGCCCATCAGCGCCGACGCGGCGTCTATGCCGGCATGGCCGCCGCCGGCTTCACCGAGGTGCTCAGCTACCCGTTCTACTCCGAGGCCGCGAACACCCGCTTCGGGCAGGCCGAGGACACCGGAAAGCCGATGCCGATGCTGCGCCTGGCCAACCCGATCGCCAGCCAGCACCCGGCGCTGCGCACCACGGTGCTGCCCGGGCTGCTCGAGGCGCTGCGCCGCAACGTCTCGCGCGGCTTCACCGACGTCGCGCTCTTCGAAGCCGGCTCGGTCTTCCACCCGAAGGTCCAGCTCGGCTCGCCGAGCATCCCCGAGCTGGGGGCCTACCCCGGGGAAGAGGTTCTGGCCGGGCTCGACGCCGGCATCCCGGATCAGCCGCTGCACATCGCGGCCGCACTCAGCGGAGCCGAGTCGGCCGAGCTGCCCGGTGTGCCCGGACGCCGTCGGGACTGGGCCGACGCTGTAGATGCGGCGCAGAAGGTCGCTGACCTGCTGCGTGTTCGCCTCGAGGTGGTCCAGGGCCAGCACCAGGCCTTCCACCCCGGACGCACGGCCGAGCTGCGGTTCAACGGAGCACGGATCGGTCATGCCGGTGAGCTGCACCCGAAGGTCATCGAGGAGCTGGACCTGCCCGCCCGGACCTCGGTGATGGAGCTGGACCTCTCCGTGCTCATCGAGGGGTCCCCGGAGCAGATCAGCGCCGAGCCGATCTCGACCTTCCCGCCCACCACCCAGGACGTCTCGCTGATCGTGGCCCAGGAGCTGCCGGCAGCCGAGCTCGAGGCCACTCTGGTCGAAGGAGCGGGGGAGCTGCTGGAGAGCATCGAGCTCTTCGACGTGTACGCCGGTGAGCACATCGAGGCCGGTCACAAGTCACTGGCCTTCGGGCTGCGCTTCCGCGCCGAGGACCGCACGCTCACCGCCGAGGAGGCCTCCGCGGCCCGCGCCGAGGCCGTGGCCCTGGCACAGCAGCGCCACGGGGCCGTGCAGAGGTGACACTGCAGCGGTGACAGTCCAGAGGTGACGACTCAGCTCGGCGCCAGCCGCTGAGCGGCGTCACCAAGATGCTCTGGCGGGCGTTCAGCCCGCCGGAGCATCGGTCTGTGGACCAGGTCCAGGAGCTTCTCCCAGCCACCGACCGCGGCGCATGACGCTGTTGACCTGCCATGCCGGATCCAACAGCACCAGATCCGCGCGCCCGCCGGGGAGCAGCCTGCCGACGTCGGCGAGCCCGATCATCTCTGCAGGATTGGCGGTGGCCGCCATCAGCGCCTCGCCCGGGGCGATGCCCGCGTCGAGGATGCTCCGGCGCACCGCCTCGGCCAGGGTCACCGCCGAGCCCGCGATCGCGCCTTGCGCGCCGTCGGGTGCCTGAAGACGGGCGACGCCGTCTGCGACGTCCACGTTCAGCGTCCCCAAGGCATAGCGGCCCTCCGGGGCGGCGGCGCCGGCCATCGCATCGGAGACCAGGACCAGCCGGCGCGGCCCGCCGTTGCGGGCCGCCGAGTGCCAGGCGTAGCGGACCATCTCCGGGTCCAGATGCACTCCATCGCTGATCAGTTCCAGGAAGGCGGTGCTGTCTTCCAGCAGTGCCAGAGGTGGGCCCGGTTCCCGGTGATGCAGGCCCAACATTGCGTTGAACAGATGTGTGGCGGCGCTGGCCCCGGCGCTCAGAGCGGCCCGGGTCTGGGCGACATCGGCGCCGGTGTGCCCGACTCCCACGACCAGTCCCGCGGCTTGCAGCCGCGCAACGGCCTCGAGAGCGCCGGGCAGCTCCGGGGCGAGGGTGACATAGCGCAGCAGCTCAGCCGCCTGGTGCTCCAGCACGGCCGAGACGGCCTCCGGAGTGGGGTCGCTGAGCAGAGACGCCTCATGGGCGCCGCGATGGGCGCAGCTCAGCCACGGCCCCTCAAGGTGGATCCCGGCGAGCTCGCCGGTCTCCACCAGGGGCCGGAGTCGCTCTGCCTGGTCCAGCAGCGCCGGGATCGGCGCGCTGACCAGGGAGGCGAGCATGGTCGTGGTGCCGCGGTGACGGTGGGCCGTCAAGACGGTCCCGGCAGCAGCCGCGCCCTCCGTGAAGGCCGCGCCGCCGCCGCCATGAGCGTGGACATCGACGAACCCGGGTGCCAGCACGCCCTCGGTGAGGTGCAGATCCGGGGTCTCCGGCGGGTGACCGTGTCCGGCGTCGAGGATGCGTCCCTGTGCCAGGCGCAGCCAATACCGACCGAGGTCCCCCTCCGGGGTCAGCGCCGCCTCGGCGAGGATCAGCTGGGTCATAGGAGACGGACCCGACTCGGCATGGTGTGTGCTTCTCAGGGCTGCAACAGCAGCTTGCCGGTGGTCCGGCGGTTCTCCAGATCGTCGTGGGCCCGGCCCGCTTCGGCCAGCGGGTAACTGGCGCCGATGCTGAGCTTCAGATCTCCGGTGGTCAGCGCGCGGAAGAGCTCGGCGTAGCGCCAGGAGCGCTCCTCGGCATTGCGCAGATACCAGTGCGTGGCCGGGCGGGTCACGTAGAGCCCGCCGCGGCGGTTGAGCTCCTGCGGATCCAGCGGGGGCACCTGGCCCGAGGCCCCGCCGTAGAGCACGAACATTCCCCGGATCGCCAGAGACTCCAGGGACCCCGCATAGGTGTCTTTCCCGACGCCGTCGAAGACCGCGGCGACACCCTCGCCCTTGGTGATCTCCAGGACCCGCTCGGCGAAGTTCTCATAGCCCAGGACATAGTCGGCACCGGCGGCCTGCGCGATCTGGGCCTTCTCCTCGGTGGAGCAGGTGGTGATCACGCGCGCCCCCTTGGCCTTGAGCAGCTGGGTCAGGATCTGGCCCACCCCTCCTGCTCCGGCATGGGTCAGCACGGTCTCACCCGGGGAGACCCGGTAGGTGGAGTTGACCAGGTAATGCGCGGTGATGCCCTGCAGCGGAAGCGCCGCGGCCTGCTCATCGGTGACCTCATCCGGCACGCGCACGGCCTTGCCGGCGTCGACCAGGAAGTGGGAGGCGTAGGTGCCGGTGGAGGCCTCCAGGGTGGTGACCCGCTGGCCGACGGAGAGCGACTCCACGCCTTCGCCGGCGGCAAGGACACGCCCGGTGCCCTCGGTGCCCGGGGTGAAGGGATACTGCACCGGGTAAACGCCGCTGCGCTGGTAGGTCTCGATGAAGTTGACCCCGGTAGCGGCAGTCTCCACCAGCACCTGGTTCGGTCCAGGCTCGGGCAGCGACACCTGAGCCTCGACGAGCACCTCGGCGCCCCCTGCCTGCTCGGCATGCACCACTCGTGCTCTGTCGGGCAGATCCTCTGGGAAAACTGTCTGTTCATTCATGGCGGCAAGCGTACCCAACACAGGCCCGGAGCGGCGAAGTCTGCGGCCCCAGAGTATGCATAAATATTGGATATAGCGCATATATCCGCCTAGACTGCTGGGATGACCTATTCGATCGCTGTCTCCGGAGCCTCAGGCTATGCCGGGGGAGAAGTCCTGCGCCTGCTGGCCGGCCACCCCGAGGTCCAGATCGGCGCCGTCACCGCCCACTCGAGCGCGGGGGAGCGGCTGGGAAGCGTGCAGCCGCATCTGCTCTCACTGGCGGACCGGGTGCTTCTGGACACCACCGCGGAGAACCTCGCCGGACACGACGTCGTCTTTCTGGCCCTGCCGCACGGGGCTTCGGCGGAGATCGCCGCCCAGCTCGGCGAGGACACCATCGTGATCGACGCCGCCGCGGATCATCGGCTGGAATCCGCCGCCGATTGGGAGAAGTTCTACGGCTCTGCCCATCAGGGCACCTGGCCCTATGGGCTGCCTGAGCTGCCCGGAGCGCGGGCCAAGCTTGCCGGTGCCCGGCGCATCGCGGTGCCCGGCTGCTATCCCACCACCATCATGCTCGGCCTGGCCCCGGCGCTGGCCGCCGGGCTTGTCCAGCCCACCGACATCGTGATCGTCGCGGCCACCGGCACCTCCGGGGCGGGCAAGGCGCTCAAACCCCACCTGCTCAGCGCCGAGGTCATCGGTGGCATGAGCCCCTACGGGGTCGGCGGGGTGCACCGGCACACCCCAGAGATCGAACAGGGCCTCGGACACGCAGCGGGAGTCCCGGTCCAGGTCAGCTTCACCCCCACGCTGGCTCCGATGCCGCGCGGCATCCTGGCCACCTCCACCGCGAAGCTCGCCCCCGGCACCACCGAGGCGGCGCTGCGCGCGGCCTACCGCGAGCACTACGACGGCGAGGCCTTCGTTCACCTGCTCCCGGAGGGCCAGTGGCCGGCCACCAAGCAGGTGGTGGGCTCCAACCACGTCACCATCCAGCTTGCGGTCGATGAGCACGCCGGGCGCGCCGTCGTCGTCTCGGCCGCGGACAATCTGACCAAGGGCACCGCCGGCGGAGCCGTACAGTCCATGAACATCGCCCTGGGTCTGGAAGAGACCACCGGGCTCAATCTGCTGGGAGTCTCCCCATGAGTGTCACCGCCGCGAAAGGATTCAGCGCCGCTGGCGTCGCCGCCGGATTGAAATCCCCCGATGCGCAGGGCAACGCGCCGCGCGACGTCGCCCTGGTGCTCAACCATGGCCCGGACAAGCACGCCGCCGCGGTCTTCACCACCAACCGGGTCGCCGCGGCACCGGTGCTCTGGTCCCAGCAGGCCATCGCCGACGGGCGCGCCGATGCGGTGGTGCTGAACTCCGGCGGAGCCAATGCCTGCACCGGGCCCCAGGGCTTCGCCGACACCCACCAGAGCGCCGAGGTCGTGGCCGCGAAGCTCCAGGCCGCCGGCGCGGACATCTCCGCCGGGGACGTGCTGGTCTGCTCCACCGGACTCATCGGCGTGCGCCTGGACATGCCCGCGCTGCTTGAGGGGATCAGCGCCGCCGTAGCGCAGCTGGAACCGGCCGAGGCCGCCGGAGCGCGGGCGGCGCAGGCGATCATGACCACAGACTCGGTCATGAAGGTCTCCACCGCGACCGGTGCGGAGTTCACCATCGGCGGGATGGCCAAGGGTGCCGGCATGCTCGCCCCCGGGATGGCCACGATGCTCTCGGTGGTCACCACCGACGCGGTCATCGCGGCGCCCGACCTCGACGCCGCGCTGCGCGAGGCCGTCCGGCTCAGCTTCAACCGCGCCGACTCCGATGGCTGCATGTCCACCAACGACACCGTGATCGCGATGGCCTCCGGGGCGCATCCGCAGGCCGACCCCTCCGGAGTGGACCTGGCGGAGTTCCAGGCGGCGCTGAACCAGGTGTGCCAGGACCTCGCGACCCAGCTCATCGCCGACGCCGAGGGCGCTCACCACGAGATCGCGATCTCCACGATCAACGCCGCGACCGAAGAGCAGGCCGAGACCGCAGGCCGCTCCGTGGCCCGCTCCAACCTGTTCAAGACCGCGATCTTCGGCCAGGACCCCAACTGGGGCCGGATCCTCTCCGCCGTCGGGACCACCGACGTGGACTTCGACCCCTCCACCATCGACGTCAGCGTCAACGGGGTGTGGATCTGTCGCGCCGGAGGGATCGGGGAGGACCGCGAACTGGTGGACCTGCGCGGGCGCCACGTGAAGGTGGTCATAGATCTGAAGGCCGGCGCCGCCGAGGCCACGATCCTCACCAATGACCTGACCCATGACTATGTGCATGAGAACTCTGCCTACTCCAGCTGAAGAAGGACCCGATGACCTCCAGCATGAAACCCCGCGACGCCGGGAGCCTGAGCTCCGCCGGTGAGAAGGCCTCCGTCCTGGTCGAGGCGCTGCCCTGGATCCAGAAGTTCGCCGGAGAGACCATCGTGATCAAGTACGGCGGCAACGCCATGATCAACGACGAGCTGCGCCGCGCCTTCGCCGAGGACGTGGTCTTCCTGCGCCACGTCGGGGTCAACCCGGTGGTGGTGCACGGGGGAGGGCCTCAGATCAACGCGATGCTCCAGACCCTGGGCATCGAATCCGAGTTTCGCGCCGGACAGCGGGTGACCACCCCCGAGGCCATGGATGTGGTCCGGATGGTGCTCACCGGGCAGGTCGGCCGCGAGCTGATCGGCCTGATCAACAGCCACGGCCCCTACGCGGTGGGCCTTTCCGGGGAGGACGCCGCGCTGCTGCGTGCCACCCGCACCACCGTGGAGATCGACGGCGAGACCGTGGACCTCGGACTGGTCGGCGAGGTCAGCGGGGTCAACCCCGACGCGATCACCGACCTGCTCGACGCTGGGCGGATCCCGGTGATCTCCACCATCGCCCCGGAGTTCGACTCCACCGCCGCCGACGCCACCCCCACCGGCGAGGTGCTCAACGTCAACGCCGATCTCGCCGCCGCCGCCGTCGCCTCGGCTCTGGGCGCGGCCAAACTGGTGATGCTCACCGATGTGGAGGGCCTCTACGCCAACTGGCCGGACAAGTCCTCGCTGATCTCCTCGCTGAGCGCCAGCGACCTGCGGGCGATGCTGCCCAGCCTGGAATCCGGCATGATCCCGAAGATGACCGCGGCGCTGAAGGCCGTGGAGGCCGGGGTCCCACGCGCCCATGTGGTCGACGGCCGGGCACCGCACTCGATGCTGTTGGAGATCGTCACCACCGAGGGCGTCGGCACCCAGATCGTTCCCGATGGGGAGGCCGCATGAATGCCCAGAACACCCCCGAGGCTCAGGCCGCTGACCTGAACAGCGCTGATCTGAACAGCGCTGACCTCACCAGCGCTGACCTGAACAGCGCGGATCTCACCAGCGCCGATCTCAACAGTGCGGCGCTCGCGGCGGAACCCGGTGAGGCGCTGCTGGCGCGCTACACCGCGTCGCTGCTCGGGGTCTTCGGCACTCCGCAGCGCGTCCTGGTCCGCGGCTCCGGCGCCACGGTATGGGACGCCGACGGCCGGGAGTACCTGGACCTGCTCGGCGGGATCGCGGTCAACGCGCTGGGCCACGCCCACCCGCTGATCACCAGCGTGGTCTCATCCCAGCTGAGCACCCTGGGACACATCTCGAACTTCTTCACCAGCCCGACCCAGATCGCGCTGGCCGAGAAGCTGCTGCACCTGGCCCAGGCCCCCACCGGCTCTAAGGCGTTCTTCACCAACTCCGGCACCGAGGCCAATGAGGCCGCGTTCAAGCTGGCACGCCGCCACGGCGGCCAGGACCGGCCGCGGATCATCGCCCTGGAGCACGGCTTCCACGGACGCACCATGGGCGCACTGGCGATGACGCACAAGCCCAGCTACCGGGAACCCTTCGAACCGCTGCCCGGCGGCGTGGAATGGGTGCCCGCCGGGGATGCCGAGGCGCTGCGCGCCGCGGTGGATGAGACCGTGGCTGCGGTGATCATCGAACCCGTCCAGGGTGAAGCCGGTGTCCACGGCCACCCGGCCGGATACCTGCAGGCCGCCCGGGAGATCACCCGCGCCGCCGGGGCGCTGTTGATCTTCGATGAGGTGCAGACCGGCATCGGCCGCACCGGCTCATGGTTCGCCTCCGCCCCGTCAGACTCCTCCCTGTCAGACTCCTCCCCGGTGATCCCGGACGCGATGACCCTGGCCAAAGGCCTCGGCGGTGGGTTCCCGATCGGGGCGATGCTCACCTTCGGGGAACACGCCAGCACGCTGCTGAACCCCGGCCAGCACGGGACCACCTTCGGCGGCAACCCTGCGGCCACCGCCGCCGCGCTGGCCACGCTGCACGTGATCGAATCCACCGACCTGCTGGATCAGGTCCGGGAGGTCAGCGCCTACGCGGCCGCCCGGCTCGCCGAGCTCGACTTCGTCACCGAGGTCCGAGCCCATGGGCTGCTGATCGGCTTCGACCTGGAGGCCGCCGCCGGTCAGGCGCTGGCGCCTGCCATGGTCGCCGCGGCCCTGGAGGCGGGTTTCATCATCAACGCCACCGGCCCGTCCACGCTGCGCCTGGCCCCGCCGCTGATCATCACCACGGAGCAGATCCAGCAGTTCGTCGATGCCCTTCCCGAGATCCACCGCAGGAGCACCTCATGACCGTCCGCCACTTCCTCACCGACCTGGACCTCAGCCCCGCCGAACTGGACCAGGTGCTGACCCTCGCGGCGCATATGAAGGCCCACCCCTACGCGATCAAGGCCCTGGCCGGGCCCCAGACCGCCGCGGTCTTCTTCGACAAGACCTCCACCCGGACCCGGTTCTCCTTCGTGGCCGGGATCTCCGCGCTCGGCGGCACCCCGCTGGTGGTGAACCCCGGGGAGTCCCAGCTCGGCCATAAGGAGACCATCGCCGACACCGCCCGAGTGCTGGACCGGATGGTCAGCCTGATCATCTGGCGCACCTTTGCCCAGTCCGGGCTTCAGGAGATGGCGGCGCACAGCGCGGTCCCGGTGATCAACGCACTCTCCGACGACTACCACCCCTGCCAGCTGCTCGCGGATCTGCTGACCCTGCGCGAACATCTCGGCGGCACACAGGGTCGCTCCCTGGCCTACCTGGGCGACGCGGCGAACAACATGGCCAACTCCTATCTGCTCGCCGGGGTCAACGCCGGCATGGATGTCCGCATCGCCGGCCCCGCCGGCTACCTGCCTGAGCAGCGCATCATCGACGCCGCCCAGGCCCGCGCCGAGCAGACCGGGGCCAAGGTGCTGATCACCACCGATCCGGTCCAGGCGCTGGCCGGCGCCGAGGCGGTGGCCACCGATACCTGGGTCTCGATGGGACAGGAGGAGGAGAAGCAGCAGCGACTCGAGCTCTTCGGGGACTACCGGGTCGACGCGGCGGCCATGGCGCATGCCGACCCGGGCGCCGTCGTCCTGCACTGCCTTCCGGCCTACCGCGGAGTCGAGATCAGCGCCGAGGTCCTCGACGGGGCGCAGTCGGTGGTCTGGGATGAGGCGGAGAACCGGCTGCACGCGCAGAAGGCGCTGATGGCCTGGCTGTTGGTGCGCTCCGGGCTCGCCGACGCGCAGACCGCGGAACTGGTCCGGGCAGGGGAACGCTGAGATGGCACCGACCACCAAGACCGCGCGGCACGCGAAGATCCGTGAGCTGATCTCCCGCTCCCAGGTCCGGTCCCAGGCTGAGCTGGCCGAACGCCTCGCCGACGCCGGGGTCACGGTGACCCAGGGGACGCTCTCGCGGGACCTGGTGGAGATCGGCGCCGCCCGGGTGCGCGGCGCCCAGGGTGCGCTGATCTATGCGGTGCCCTCCGACGGACATGACCGTGAGCTGCAGGCCGACCAGACCGACGCGACGACGACGGCGCGGCTGATCGCGCTGTGCAAGGACCTCTTGGTCTCTGCCGAGCCCAGCGCGAACCTGGTCATCCTGCGCACTCCGCCCGGAGCCGCCCAGTTCCTGGCCAGCGCGGTGGACCACGCCGGGATCCCAGAGGTACTGGGCTGCATCGCCGGAGACGACACGATCATGGTGGTCACCACCGAGCCCGACGGGGGAGCCGCGGTGGCGCACCGCTTCACCGGATTCGCCGAGGGCCGGGGCTAGCCGCGGCGCTGCTCACACCGCGCTGACCGGCGCACCAGGAAATAAACGTTCATATCAATGTTCATAATGGTGCACCCTCTGGTGTCGGCCACTACTGTGCACCTATGCGAACACAGACAACAGCGCTCGTAGGCATTTCCCACGGCACCTCATCGAAGCGCGGCCAGGCCGTGGTGCGTCAGCTCATCGACGACGTCGCCCACCGGCTCCACGCCCCAGGGTCACCTGCGAGTCCATCCGAGACTCCACCGGACGTTTCTTCCGAGACCCCGCCCAAGACTTCGCCAGGGATTCCACCGGCGAGCCCGCCCACCGTGCGACTCGGCCACGTCGACGTGCAGCAGCCCGACGTTGACGCCACCCTGGGCAGCCTTCCTGCGGGCATGGGTGCGACCATCGTGCCGCTGCTGCTCTCCACCGGGTTCCACGTCAACGTGGATCTGCGCGAGGCGATGCAGAACCTCACCCGACCGGCCACGCTGTGCCGCGCGCTCGGCCCCGATGGTCGACTGACCGAGCTGCTGGCTCATCGGCTGGGGGAGATCGGCGCCGATCCCGACCGGGACATCATCATCCTCGGCGCGGCAGGCTCCTCCGACGGCTCGGCGGTCCGCGACTGCGAGACCGCCGCCGCGATGCTCGGGAGCCATCTCGGAGTCGAGGTCCACGAGTCCTATCTCTCCTTCGCGCAGCCCAGCGTCACCGCGGCGGTGGCGCGTGCCCGCGCCGAGCACCCTGGGCGGCGCGTGGTGGTGGCGAGCTATCTGCTGGCCCCGGGCTACTTCCAGACGCTGCTCGAATCGGCCGGCGCCGACCTGACCGCCGAGCCGCTGCTGGCTTCCGGTCGCCCCACGGCTCCGGCGCAGCTCGTCGACCTCGTGCTGGAGCGGTATTCCAAAGCCGTGCCCGTGCCGGCCTCCGCACCCCAGCCGCAGGAGGCGTCATGACCGGCGTGCCCACCTTGCCCGAGGTCAGCATCACCGTGGAGGAGCTCCGCGCCCTCCAGCGCACCGGTGCGCCGCTGACGCTGCTCGATGTCCGATGGCGGCAAGACCGCCCGGAGGGCCTTCCCGAATACCTGGCTGGGCACATCCCGGGTGCGGTGTTCGTCGACCTGGAATACGAGCTCAGCACCCCGGACCGGCCCGCAGGGGATGGCGCGCATCCGCTGCCCGACCCTGCCGCGTTCCAGGAGTCGGTGCGCCGCTGGGGCATTGGTCCGGAGGACACCGTGGTGGTCTATGACGACCTGAAGAACTTCTCCTCGGCGCGCGCCTGGTGGCTGCTGCGCCATGCGGGCCTTGCCGATGTGCGGGTGCTCGACGGCTCGCTGCGCGCCTGGGTCCAGGCCGGGCATGCCCTCGCTGAGGGCTTCGAGCTGCCTGAGGCCACGGAGGCGGAGATCAGGTTCGGGGCGATGAAGACCGCGGACCTGGGTGAGATCGCGGCCCTCGGATCCGAGGCGCAGCTGATCGACGCCCGATCCGCCCAGCGCTACGCCGGTGACGGGCGCATCCCGGGGGCGCTGAACGCGCCGGTCGCCGGGAACGTCGACGACCATGGACGGCTGCTCCCGGCTGCCCAGCTGCAGCAGTGCTACCTGGAGCTCGGGGTGAAGCCCGGGGTCCCCGTCTACTGCTACTGCGCCTCCGGAGTCCACTCCGCGTACGCGGTGCTCGCGCTCAGCGCTGCGGGCTTCGACCCGGTGCTCTTCCCCGGAGGATTCGGCCAGTGGGTCCACGGGGGAGACCGCACAGTTCACCCCACTCTTCGTCCATGAACTTTAATGACACATATATTTGATAAGTTCAGGTTTGTATTTTAGTGTGGAGTATCGCACCGCACGAGGGCGACCAACCATCCAGAGCGGCTGAGAGACCTGGCTCGACGACGCCGCAGCAACCCGGAACCGCATGCACATGCCGGGTGCTCACGCCGGGAACGATGGAGGCATTTTGTCGACCGATACAGCTACCACGACCGCCGCCAGCAGGCGGCCCGACCGTTCATCCCCACGGCCTAACGGCCAGTGGAAGATCGACGGCAAGGACCCGCTGAACCACAACGAGGAGCTCAAGCAGGCCGACGACGGCCTGAACGTCCGCGAGCGGATCGAACAGGTCTACTCCAAGGAGGGCTTCGACTCGATCCACTCCGATGACCTGCGCGGCCGCTTCCGCTGGTGGGGCCTCTACACCCAGCGACGCCCCGGAGTCCCCGCCGGTGCGCACAACTCGCTGCCCCCGGAGGAGGTCGACGACAAGTACTTCATGCTCCGGGTCCGGATCGACGGCGGCGCACTGACCACCGAGCAGCTGCGCGTGGTCGGTCAGATCGCCGTGGACTTCGCCCGCAACACTGCGGACCTGACCGACCGGCAGAACATCCAGCTGCACTGGGTGCAGGTCGAGGACGTCCCGGAGATCTGGCGCCGCCTCGAGTCCGTGGACCTGGGCACCACGGAGGCCTGCGGAGACGTTCCGCGGGTGATTCTGGGCTCTCCCGTGGCTGGGATCTGCGCAGAAGAGATCATCGACCCCTCTCCGGTGATCGCCGAGATCGCCCGCCGCTACATCGGGGACTCCACGCTCTCGAACCTCCCACGCAAGTACAAGACCGCGATCACCGGACACCCCAGCCAGGACGTGGTCCACGAGATCAACGACTTCGGCCTGGTCGGCGTCGTCCACCCCGAACACGGCCCGGGCTACGACGTCTGGGTCGGCGGGGGACTCTCCACCAACCCCCGGCTCGCCGAACGCCTCGGGGTCTTCACCACCGAGGACGAGGCGCCGGATGTGTGGCACGCGGTGACCCAGGTCTTCCGCGACTACGGCTACCGACGGCTGCGGCAGAAGGCCAGACTGAAGTTCCTGCTCAATGACTGGGGCCCGGAGAAGTTCCGGCAGGTCGTCGAGGACGAATACCTGGGCCACCGGCTCCGGGACGGGCTGCCTGCTCCCGCGCCGAGCCGCCCAGGGGACCACGTAGGCGTCCACCGGCAGAAGGACGGGCGCTACTACATCGGCGCCGCTCCCGTCGTCGGCCGGGTCAACGGGGAGCTGCTGGTGAAGCTGGCCGAGCTGCTGGAGGCCAACGGGTCTCACCGGCTGCGCACCACCCCGCACCAGAAGCTCGTGGTGCTCGACGTGCCCGAGCAGAACCTGGCCACGGTCAAGGCCGGGCTGAGCGACCTGGGTCTCGACCCCGATCCCACCGTCTTCCGCCGATCCACGATGGCCTGCACTGGCATCGAGTTCTGCAAGCTGGCGATCGTGGAGACCAAGACCACCGCCCAGAAGACGATCTCCGCACTGGAGATCCGGCTCGCGGACGTGGCCGATCAGCTTCCCGAGCGGCTCACCCTGCACATCAACGGCTGCCCGAACTCCTGCGCCCGCATTCAGACCGCCGACATCGGGCTTAAGGGACAGCTGCTGCCCGACCCCGACGGCGAGAAGACGCCCGGCTTCCAGGTCCACCTGGGCGGAGGGCTGGCCTCCTCCGATCGGGAGGATCCAGGGCTCGGTCGGACGGTCCGCGGCCTGAAGGTCACCGTGGAGGGGCTGGTCGACTACACCGAGGCGCTGATCCGTCGCTACCTGCGCACCCGGGACAGCTCCAGCGAGTCCTTCGCAGCCTGGGCCCACCGGGTGGAGGAGGGTCAGCTGCAGCTGGAGGAACCAGAGCCGCAGCTGCAGGAACCCGCGAAGGGGGCGGTCTCATGACGGACCCGACCCCGAGCACCAGCCGCTCCACCAGCAGCGTCAGCTCGACCAGAACCGCCAGTTCCAGCACCGACCTCACCACCAGCGCCGACGCGTCCCGAGAACTCGCCGCATCCGGGGCTGAGGCGCTGGGCGTGGAGTCCCGCGCTGAGGACGTCATCGCCTGGGTGGCCGAGAACTTCTCCGCCCGTGAGGTCGCGGTGGCCTGCTCCATGCAGGACTCGGTCCTGCCGGCCCTGGTCGCCGACCAGCTTCCCAGTGTGGACGTGCTGTTCCTGGAGACCGGATATCACTTCGTGGAGACCATCGCTGCACGCAATGAGGTGGCTCGCGCGCTCGACGTCACCGTCGTCGATGTCCTGCCCCGGCTCAGCGTGGCCGAGCAGGACCGCGTCCACGGCAAGGACCTCTTCAAGACCGATCCGGCCGCCTGCTGCCGGATGCGCAAGATGGACCCGCTGGGCGAGGTGCTCACCGGCTACCGGCTCTGGTTCACCGGCGTCCGCCGCGACGAGGCACCCACCAGGGTCGACACGCCCCTGGTCACCTGGGACGAACTGCATGGCCTGATCAAGGTCAACCCGCTGGCCACCTGGACCTTCGATGACCTGGTGGAGCATTCGCAGCGCAACGGCCTGCCGGTGAACCCGCTGCTCGACAACGGCTACCCCTCCATCGGGTGCAAGCCCTGCACCCTCCCGGTGGCGCCGGGGGAGGATCCTCGCTCGGGCCGCTGGGCCGGATCCGGGAAGGTCGAATGCGGCATCCACACCACCGAGGCGACGGCCTAGCCGCACCCGCCGCGGGGCGCCCCCAGCCCTGCAGACGCTCCACCGACTCCCCGGCGGTGGCGGCGTCGTCTGACCGACCATCCTCTGCCCCGCCTGACCATACCGAAAGGCCCCCTCATGACCAGTGCTCTCTCCGCTGAGGCACCGACCGCTCCGCCGGCACCTGCGGGCACCGCGGTGCTGGCACGACTTGAAGCCGAAGCGATCCATATCATCCGTGAGGTCGTGGCGGAGTTCGATCGCCCCGCGATGCTCTTCTCCGGCGGCAAGGATTCGGTGGTGATGCTCCACCTGGCGATCAAGGCGTTCGCTCCGGGTCCCGTCCCCTTCCCGGTGGTCCACATCGACACCGGGCACAACTTCCCCGAGGTCATCGAGTTCCGGGACCGCACCGTGGAGCGTCACGGTCTGCGCCTGGTGATCGGCTCGGTGAAGGAGCTCATCGACGCCGGCGCCCTGCAGGAACGCGCCGACGGAACCCGCAACCCGCTGCAGACCGTGCCGCTGCTGAACACCATCGCGGAGCACCGATTCGATGCGCTCTTCGGCGGTGCGCGCCGTGATGAGGACCGGGCCCGGGCCAAGGAACGGATCCTCTCGCTGCGCGATGAGTTCGGCCAGTGGGATCCGCGCAACCAGCGTCCGGAGCTGTGGAACCTCTACAACGGTCGGCACCGGCCCGGTCAGCATGTCCGCGCCTTCCCGATCAGCAACTGGACCGAGCTCGACATCTGGCGCTACATCGCGCTCGAGGACATTGCGCTGCCCTCGCTCTACTACGCCCACGAACGTGAGGTCTTCCACCGCGACAGCATGGTCCGCGCCGTCGGACCACACAGCCTGCCCGGGGAGCACGAACCCGTCGAACGGCTCTGGGTGCGCTACCGGACCGTGGGGGATATGTCCTGCACCGGCGCCGTGCGCTCTCGCGCCACCACCAATGACCTGGTCCTGAACGAGGTCGCCAGCGCGACGGTCACCGAGCGCGGAGCCACCCGCGCCGATGACCGGCTCAGCGAGGCCGCCATGGAGGACCGCAAGAAGGACGGATACTTCTGATGACCCACACACCCACTCCGGGCACGCTGCTGCGCCTGGCGACCGCCGGAAGCGTCGACGACGGCAAATCCACCCTGGTCGGCCGGCTGCTCCACGACGCCCACGCCATCCTCTCCGACCAGCTCGCCGCCGTGACCCGCAGCTCCGCGGAGCGAGGCTTCGGCGCCGCCCCGGCGGGCTCTGACACCCGGGACGACCCCGACGCCGGGCCGGCGCTGGACCTCGCGCTGCTGACCGACGGGCTGCGCGATGAGCGCGAGCAGGGCATCACCATCGACGTGGCCTACCGCTACTTCGCCACCGATCGGCGCAGCTTCGTGCTCGCTGACTGCCCCGGCCACGTCCAGTACACCCGCAACACCGTCACCGGCGCCTCGACCGCGGATGCCGTGGTGCTGCTGGTGGACGTGCGCCACGGCGTCGTCGAGCAGACCCGCAGGCATCTCGCCGTGGCCACCCTGCTGCGGGTCGAGCATGTGATCGTCGCGGTCAACAAGATCGACGCGGTGGACTACAGCGAGGAGGCCTTCCGCGCGGTGGAGCGTGACATCGTCCAGGTCTCCCGGGAGCTGCGCGGCCCTGAGCGGACCGGGTCCCCAGGCGGCCCCGAGCCGATCGTCGTGCCGGTCTCCGCGCTGCACGGCGACAACGTCGTCACCACCTCCACCCGCACCCCCTGGTACACACCGCACACCCCGGGTACCTCGGCGTACAGCGGACAGGCGCTGCTGCCGATCCTGGAGCAGCTCCCCGACGCCGACGCCTCTGCGCGCCGGACCGAACCGCTGCGACTCCCGGTCCAGAGCGTCATCCGCGCCCACGGCGGCTACCGGGGTTATGCGGGGCAGATCGCCGCGGGGACACTGCGGGTCGGCGACACGGTGCGGATCCAGCCCGGCATCCAGCTCACCCAGGTCACGGGACTGGAACGCACCACGCTGCAGGAGCAGCACGCCGCTGAGATGTCGACAGCAGGGACATCCGCCACGGCATCAGAGGTAGCCGCGGCGGGGGAGTCGCTGACCATCCGCCTGGCCGGAGACCACGACGTCGCGCGTGGCAGCGTGCTCACCGATCCGCAGCGCCCCGCCGTCGAACTCGACGAGGTGACCCTGCAGGTGGCCTGGCTGCATCAACGGCCCGCTGTCGCTGGCAGCCGGGTGCTGTTCAAACACGGCACCGCCACGATCAAGGCCCTGGTCGCCGAGGTGAGCGATCGTCTCGATCTGAACACGCTGCGCTCCGGGCCGGCAGATCAGCTTCAGCTCAACGACATCGGCACCGTGACCCTCCGGCTCGCCTCGGTGCTTCCCGTGGATGACTACTCGGTCTCCAAACGCACCGGTGCCGGGCTGCTGATCGACCCCGCGGACGGCAACACCCTGGCCGCGGCGATGATCCACCTTCCCGATCCGCAGGACGCCGACGCGACCGCGCCGGACAGCGACGAAGATTGGCTGAACTCATGACCGGTACGACAAGCCCAACAATCGGTCTCGTCGCGCTCGTCGGAGGCGGGCCCGGCGACGACGCTCTGGTCACGGTCCGTGGTCGTGAGCTGCTCGGCCTCGCCGACGTCGTGATCGCCGACCGGCTTGGACCGCGCGGACTGCTCGAGGAACTCGCTCCGGACGTGGAGGTCATCGACGTGGGCAAGGCGCCGGGAAACCACGCCGCGACCCAGGATGAGATCAACGCCCTGCTGGTCACCCACGCGCTCGCCGGTCGTCGCGTGGTCCGGTTCAAGGGAGGCGATCCGTACATCCTGGGCCGCGGCTCGGAGGAGCGGGAGCACTGCCGCCGCTTCGGCATCGAGACCGAGGTAGTCCCGGGCATCACCTCGGCGATCGCGGTCCCGGCCGCCGCCGGGATACCGCTGACCCACCGCGGCCTCTCCCGGGGATTCACCGTGATCTCCGGGCATGAGGACCTCGACGTCGTGCCGCGTGCCTCCGGGCACACCCTGGTGATCCTGATGGGGGTCAAGACCCTCCGCCGCTCGGCCACGCAGCTGATGGTCCACGGCTTCGATGCCGAGACCCCGGTGGGCATCGTCGAGTCCGGCTGCACCCCGGAGCAGCGGGTGACGCTGGGCCGGCTCGGCGGGATCGCGGACCTGGCCGTTGAGCGCCGCGTCCAGAACCCCGCCGTGATCGTCGTCGGCGACGTGGTCACCCTCGCCCACGACTGGCCACATTTCCCCGCTCCGACGATCCCCGCATCCAAGGTCCCCACATCCGAGATCCCCGCCCCTTCCATGGCAGGCGCTTCCCTGGAGAGATCCCACCATGACTGAGCAGACCCCTCGCATCGCCATCATCGGCAGCGGACCGGCCGGCGTGTACGCCGCAGATCTCCTCTCCCGATCCGAGGAGGGGGAGGACATCGCGATAGACCTGTTCGATCGATACCCGGCGCCCTTCGGGCTGATCCGGTACGGCGTCGCACCTGATCACCCGCGGATCAAGGGCATCGTCAAGGCGCTGCACAAGGTCATCGACCGCGGCAGGATCCGCTTCATCGGCAACGTGGACTACGGCACGGACCTGAGTCTGGACGACCTGCAGCGGCGCTACCACGCAGTGATCTTCGCGACCGGCGCCATCGGTGACGCGGAGCTGAACCTCCCCGGGATCGCGCTGGAAGGATCCTTCGGCGCAGCCGACTTCGTGTCCTGGTACGACGGTCACCCCGACTACCCGCGCAGCTGGCCGCTGGACGCCCAGCAGATCGCCGTGCTGGGCAATGGCAACGTGGCGCTGGACGTCGCACGGATCCTGAGCAAGCACGCTGATGACCTGCTCACCACGGAGATCCCGGAGAACGTCTATCAGGGCCTGAGATCCTCCGCCGTCACCGATGTGCATGTGTTCGGCCGGCGCGGCCCGGCCCAGGTGAAGTTCACCCCGCTGGAGCTGCGCGAACTCTCGCACAGCCGCGACGTCGACATCATCCTCTACGAGGAGGACTTCGAGTTCGACGAGGCCTCGGACGCCCTGATCAAGTCCAGCAACCAGGTCAAGACGATGGTCAGCACGCTGACGAACTGGCTGCTCGAGCAGGAGGAGCGGCAGTCAGACCCGCAGGTGCATCCGGCCTCGCGCAGACTCCACCTGCACTTCCTGCACTCCCCGGTGGAGATCACCGGGGAGGACGGCGAGGTCACCGGAATCCATTTCGAACGCCAGCAGCTCGACGGCAGCGGCAACGCACGCGGCACAGGAGAACAGCTGGAGTATGAGGTCCAGGCCGTCTATCGAGCCGTCGGGTACTTCGGCAGCCCGCTGGCAGAGGTGCCCTTCGACGCCGACCGCGGCGTGATCCCGCATCGCGGAGGTCGAGTGATCGACGCCGACGGGGAGCCCATCTCCGGGCTCTATGCCACCGGGTGGATCAAGCGCGGTCCGGTGGGACTGATCGGCCACACCAAGAGCGACGCTGCCGAGACCATCGGGAATCTGCTCGAGGACCTGGACCAGCTCACTGACCCCGAGGCGCCGGACGCCGATGTGGTCGAGCTGCTCCAGGAGCGCGGCGTGCAGAGGACCTCCTGGGACGGATGGCTGGCCCTGGACGCCCACGAGCAGAGCCTCGGCGCCGAGCACCAGCTCGCGGACGGTTCCACCCGCGAACGGGTCAAGGTGGTCTCACGCGAGGAGATGGTGGAGATCTCCCGGGCCCTGCAGGAGGCAACCCGATGACTTACATCATCGCGCTGCCCTGCGTAGACCTCAAGGACAAGGCCTGCATCGACGAATGCCCCGTGGACTGCATCTACGAGGGCGAGCGTTCGCTCTACATCCACCCCGACGAATGCGTGGACTGCGGCGCCTGCGAACCGGTCTGCCCGGTGGAGGCCATCTACTACGAAGACGATGTCCCCGAGCAGTGGTCCGAGTACTACCGCGCCAACGTCGAGTTCTTCGACGAGGTCGGGTCCCCCGGCGGCGCGGCCAAGGTCGGGCTGATCGAGAAGGACCACGAGGTCATCGTGGGACTGCCGCCACAGCGCTGACTGACCTGCAGCGCTCACAGACTTCCAGGATCGGGTGGTCAGCACCGGCGGGATCTGAGTCATCAGGTGCCGAGGGGATTCGGCGGCGCCGGGGTGGCAGGGTGTGGCGCGCGTACTATGGGCGGCATGGAAAAACTCTTCGAATCTATTCGTAGGATCGGTTTCCGTCGTGGACCTGGGCGCGTCGTCGCAGGCATCGGGGGAAGCCTTGCCAAGAAGTTCGGAGTCAACGTGTGGTTGGTCCGCTTGTTGATCCTCTTGTCCTTCTTGCTTCCGGTGTTGGGAGTCGGAGCGTATCTGTTGGTGTGGGTTCTGACGCCCTGGCAGGACGGCAGCATACCGTTGGAGCGCGCCTTAGAAGCCCGACGCTTGACTTGAACTCAACCAGGTCACGGCAGTGAGAGATCGTCCGGTCTCGTCGAAACGACCGTGTCTCATATAGCTGGGGTCTGCCGCACCGATAGGTGACATGATGACGTGCCCCATGGCTTGGTTTCCACTCGCTCTGACTAGCTTCCGGCGATGAGCGGTTGAATGTTGTGGGCGAGGTCGTAACCATGCGGCGTGGCGTAAGCGAGGCTGGAGTGGCGGCGTCGGCGGTTGGAGAACACCTCGATGTACTCGAATATGGCGTGCGCCAGCTCGACCCTGGCCCTCCACTTCTTGCGATTGAGCAGCTAGATCTGCATCGAGGACCAGAAGGACTCCATCATCGCATTATCGAGCCCATCACCCACGGTCCCGAATGAGGGCAGCAGCCCTGCTGAGCGGATCTTCTGGGTGAACACCCACGAGGTGAACTGAACTCCGTGATCTGCATGCACGATCCCTCCTGCCTTGGGGGTTCGTACTCGGATCGCCATAGCCTCAAGCGTTGATGACCAGGTTTGAGTCCTGCTTGGAGTCGATGGCCCAGCCGATGATCTTGCGGCTGCAGGCGTCCAGGACTGCTGCGCAGTAGATCTTGCCTTCCCTGGTGGGATGTTCGGTGATGTCTGTGACCCAGAGTTCGTTGAGTCCGAGCGGTGGAACTTACGTTTGACCAGGTCATCGGCTGTGGCCACGCCCTTGAGACGCTTGACCCTGGTGGGTCCTGGTAGCCCTCCGAGTCCTGCTCGGTTCATCAGTATCCAGACGAGCCGGCTGGAGCAGGTGATCCCCATTCCGAGCGTGAGTTCGGCGTGGATCCGCCGGTAACCGTAGGTGCCCCTGGATGCGATAGGGACCTCGCCTATGAGGCCGGCGAGCCAGCGTCGGCGCAGTTCCGTGGGGCTAGTGGGCGCCGTCTATAGCGGTAGTAGCCCTGCCGGGGGACTCCGAGTAGGCGGCAGCAGGTGTTCACGGGTTCCCCGGCGTCGACGAGACGGTCGATCACCGGGTGCGCTCTTTTGGGTCAAGGGGATCCTCATCGAGCCAGGTGGATGCTCGTCGTAGGATCGAGATCTCTTGCTCGAGCTGTTGGACCCTGGCGCGGGCTGCGCGCAGCTCGGCCGATTCCTGGGGGGTGTGGCCCGGTCGACCCTCGCGCACGAGCGAGATGGCGCGGGCCCTGAACTCTGGAGGATACGGGCGTGGCATGGTGATCAGCCTTCCATGAAGGCCATCGGCTAGCGAGAGATCGTGGAAACCAAACTGTAGGTCAGGTCAAACTGTCACTTATCGGCGCGGCAGACCCACCCCATCTCACCACAGACAGTATGCGGCCGATAGTTATAGAGGTTCACCCGCAGCGACAGGGCATGCCGACGAGCCCGACCCCGGATGGCGGAGTCAAGGTCAGCGCCCAGCGCCGACCCGGAGAACCTCGACCTCGCGCCCGCCGGCCGCGGCCCGGGGTCGCACCCAGATGGCGTCCCACTGCTGCAGGTCCAGTGCCTGGGACTCCGTGCGAGAGAGCTGCACGTTCACCGGTGGGTGCGCCCCGCCCGGGGACCCCGGGTCTGAGTCCAACACCACCTCCAGGCGCACCTCGAAGCCGATCCGCGTGAGCCGAGTGATCCGCCCGGGGTGCGAGCCGCTCTCGGGGTCCAGGGTCACCTCCACGTCGTGGGGCCGCAGCCGCAGCTCCCCGAACCGGGTGACCTCCCCGATGAATCCGAAGACGAAGTCACTGGCCGGATGGTCGTAGATCTCCTCGGGCGTCCCGACCTGTTCGATGCGCCCCTGATTCATCACGACCACGGTGTCGGCGACCTCCAGGGCTTCCTCCTGGTCGTGGGTGACGAAGACACTCGTGACATGGACCTCCTCGTGCAGCTGGCGCAGCCAGTCGCGCAGCTCCTTGCGGACCTTTGCGTCGAGGGCCCCGAAGGGTTCATCCAGCAGCAGCACCGAGGGGTCCACCGCCAGGGCGCGGGCGAGCGCCATGCGCTGCCGCTGGCCGCCGGAGAGCTGGGCGGGGAGCCTGTCGCCGAAGCGCTCCAGCTGGACTAGCTCGAGCAGCTCCTGCACCCGACGCCGGACCTGTGCCTTCGGGGTCTTGCGCACCTCCAGCCCGAAGGCCACGTTCTTGGCCACGGTCATGTGCGTGAACGCCGCGTAGTGCTGGAAGACGAATCCGATGTTCCGCTGCTGGGCGGGCAGCCGCGTGACGTCGCGCCCCGCGAGGTACACCGAGCCGGCATCGGGCTCCTCCTGACCGCCCAGTATCCGCAGCAGCGTGGTCTTGCCCGACCCCGAGGGGCCGAGCAGGGCGGTCAGTCCGCCGGAGGGGACCGAGAGGCGGATGTCTTCCAGGGCGGTGAAGCTGCCGAAGGTCTTCCTCACGTGGTGGATCTCAATTCCCACGGGTGTGCTCCTTTGGTCGTAACACGGTGACGATGGCCAGTGCGGCGATGCCGATGAGTGCGAGCAGGAATCCGATGGCGTAGGAGCTGCCGGTGGCGAATCCCTGGTGGAATCGCTGCACCGCCATGGTGGCGGTCTCGGTCTGACCGACCAGGCCCCCGGAAATGATCAGCACGGCCCCGAACTCCCCGACGGCGCGGGCCAGGGTCAGGATGATCCCGTAGGTCACCGCCCCCCTGATCGAGGGCATTGTGATCCGCCAGAGGATCTGCACGGCGTGGGCTCCGAGGCTTCGCGCGGCGACCTCCTGCTCTATGCCGATCTCGCGCAGCACCGGGATCACTGCGCGCAGCACCAGCGGAAGGCTGACGAAGGTCACCGCGAGCACGATCCCGGGGAAGGAGAACACCACCAGGATGCCCAGTTCGGCCAGCGGGCGGCCCAGCCAGCCCTGAACGGGGCCGTAGGCCAGCAGCAGCGCCAGGCCGACGACGATCGGCGAGACTGCGATCGGCAGGTCCACGAACAGTCCGAGCAGCCGCTTTCCCGGGAAGTCGTGGCGCACCAGCAGAATCCCCAGCGTGATCCCGAAGACCGTGTTCAGCACCACCGCCCAGGCGGCGGCAGCAAGGGTCACCCGCAGGGCACTGCGCACCGCCGGGTCCTGCAGCGTGGAGACCAGGTGGTTCTCCCCGGAGAGGAAGGTCTCCTGGACCACCATCCACAGCGGCCAGCCGACCAGGAAGAACAGGTACGCGATCACCACGGTGCGCAGCGCCGTCCGCGTGACGCTCACCGGTGGCGCTCCTGGGAGGTGAGGACCTCCACGAGCAGCGTCGCGGTCAGGGCCGTGGCCAGCAGCAGCACCGCCACGGTCGCTGCAGCGGCGGTGTTGTCGACCTCGATGTAGCTCTGGATGCGCATCGGTGCGCCCTCCGAGATGTTCGGACGATTCCCGGTGAGGATCACTAGGGCACCGAACTCGCCGACGCCGCGGGCGAAGCACAGCGTGGCTCCTGCGGCCAGTGCGGGGGTCAGCGCCGGGAGGATGATCCGGCGCACCGTGGTGGCGCGGCTGGCTCCGAGCGAATGGGCCGCCCGCTCGACGTCGCGATCCAGCTCGCCCAGCACCGGTTGCACCGTCCGGACCACGAAGGGCAGCGTCACGAAGAGCAGCGCGAGGAACACCGAGGCGGGGGTGCCCAGCACGTTGATCCCCAGCGGGCTCTCCGGCCCGTAGAGGCTCAGCAGCACCAGCCCGGCCACCAGCGAGGGCAGCGCGAAGGGGATGTCGATCATCAGCTCGATCAGCCACCGACCCGGAAAACGGTCGCGCACCAGCACCCAAGCGATGAGCAGTCCCATCACGAGGTTCACCGCCGTGGCGGCCAGCGCGGAGACCAGCGTGAGCCGGATCGCGTGGGCGGTCTGCACGTTGGTCAAGGTGTCCCAGAACGTGGACCAGCCGTCCTCCACTGAGGAGATGAGCAGCAGGGCCAGCGGGATCATCACCAACAGGCTGAACCACAGCACCGAGATCCCCAGGGCGAGCCCCGCGGGGCGGGTCAGCGTGGTGCGCCGCCGACTCCTGGGCCGGCGCTTGGACCGGGTTCTGCCCGGTGAGAAAGGAATCCTGGGAGTTGCGGAAGCTGGGTTGTTCAGCGCGCGGGTTGGCATCTCAGCTCCGTCCCGAATCCTCGATGAGCCGGGTGATCAACCCGTCCTCGTCGAAGTAGTCGGCCATCACCTGGTCCCAACCGCCGAAGTCTTCGTCCACCGTGGCCAGGTGCTCCACCGCGGGGAAGGGCCGGGCGGGATCGTTGGCTCCGCGGACCTCGTCGATCTCGATCGCGGCGCCGCCGTGCTCCACCGGGCGGAACCCGAAGCTGGCGTAGATCGCCTGACCCGCGGGGGAGAGCGCGAAATCATGGAACTGCCGGGCCTGGGCCGGGGCGTCCTCGGTGACCGCGGCGACGTTCTCGATCAGCACCGAGGTGCGCGGGACGATGTAGTCGAGCTCTTCTCCCTGCTGCACGCCCAGGATGGCCTCGTTCTCGTAGGAGACCAGCACGTCACCGGTCCCGTCGAGGAACGCCATGGTGGCGTCCCGCCCGGAGCCCGGGAACACAGCGACGTTGTCGACGAACTGCTCCATATAGTCTTGCGTCTCCGCCGGGGTGCTGCCGTCCTGCAGCTGTGACGCGAGGGCTCCGAGGATGTTCCAGCGGGCGGCACCGGAGGATCCCGGGTTGGGGGTCACGATGCTGACATCTTCGCGGATCATGTCCTCCCATCCGGTGATGCCGAGTGGGTTGCCCTCGCGGACCACCAGGACCACCACGGAGGTGGTCAGCTGGCCGCCCCAGGCGTTGTCGTCCCAGTCCTCCGCCACCAGTCCCGCCTCGACCAGGCGCTCGAGGTCGGGGGAGATGCTCAGGTGCACCAGGTCCGCGGGCAGCCCGTTCGCCACGCTTCGAGACTGATCTCCCGAGGCTCCGTAGGATTCCGCCTTCTGTGCCCGCTGACCCGCCGCGGTCTCTGTGAAAGAGTTGAACAATTCATCGTTCGCCTCGGCGGGCGCCGCGAACCCCACGAGGGTGATCTGCCCGTCGGGCTCGCCTGCGCAGCTGGTGAGCAAAGCTGCGCCGAGGACAGCAGAGACCGCTAAGTAAGTCGCTCTGCTTGCTGCTGTGCTCATGCGTGGACAACTCGTTCCTCGGTGATGTTCAGGTGATAGCCCCACCGTAGACAAAGTCGCACCGCATCACTAGTAATTCGTCATATAGGTTCATAAGTGTTCAAAAACAAAGTACGCTCGGTGGTGTCGTGGGAGATTGTGCACCACCACCACCACGCACTCACGGACGCCGATCGACGAAAGGGCACTCGACATGTCTTCAGACCAGGATTTCTCGCACTACGCCAACCCCGGCGCGCTCGTCAGCACTGACTGGGCGGACGAGCACAAGGACGACCCGCAGGTGGTGCTGCTGGAATCGAACGAGGACGTCCTCCTCTACGAGACCGGCCACATCCCCGGGGCACACAAGATCGACTGGCACACGGACCTCAACGACCCGGTCACCCGGGACTTTATCGATCCGGAACAGTTCGCCGCCTTCGCCGCGTCCAAGGGGATCACGCCCGAGACCACGGTGGTCTTCTATGGCGACAAGTCGAACTGGTGGGCCGCCTATGCTCTGTGGGTCTTCACCCTCTTCGGCCACGCGGACCTGCGCCTGATCGACGGCGGCCGGGCCAAGTGGGCGCAGGAGGGCCGTGAGCTGAGCACCGAGGTGCCGCAGCCGCGTGACGCGCAGTACCCGGTCCCGGCCACGCGCAACGATCCGCAGTGGCGGGCCTTCCGCGAGGACGTGCTCGAGGCCATCGGCAGCACCCCGCTGGTCGACGTGCGTTCCCCCGCGGAGTACTCCGGCGAAGTCACCTCGGCGCCGGGCTTCGAGGACAAGGAAGGCGCCCTGCGCGCAGGACACATCCCCACCGCCGTTTCGGTGCCCTGGGCATGGGCTGCGAACGAGGACGGAACCTTCAAGTCACGCGAAGAGCTTGCGGTGATCTACCAGGAGGAGGCCGGGGTGGGAAACTCCGAGTCCGTCATCGCCTACTGCCGGATCGGTGAGCGTTCCTCGCACACCTGGTTCGTGCTCAAGCACCTGCTGGGCTACGACGAGGTCCGCAACTACGACGGCTCCTGGACCGAGTGGGGCAACGCGGTGCGGCTGCCCATCACCGTCGGCGCCGAGCCGGGTGAGGCGCCGGCCTCGTGACGTCCGGCGCGCCGCTTGCCCGGATCTTCGAGGAGTTCCAGTCCGTGGGGGAGCAGCAGCGGCTGATGCTGCTGCTCGACTACGCGAAGCGCCTGCCGGAGCTCCCCGAGGCCTATCGGGACAGCCTCCAAGACATGAACGAGGTCGTGGAGTGTCAGTCTCCGCTGTTCCTGGCGACCGAGTTCGACGACGCGGCGCGGGTGGCGCACATCTACTTCGCCGCTCCGCCGGAAGCGCCCACCACGCGGGGCTTCGCCTCGATCCTGCAACACGGACTCAGCGGTCAGGGCTACGAGGCGATACTGGGCCTGAAGGCGGATGTGGGTTCTCACCTGGGCCTTGCCCGGGTGATCACCCCGCTGCGGTTGCGAGCGGTCAATGCCATGGTCGGGCGGATCTCCCGATCCGTCCTCGACCATGTCGGTTGACTGCTAGTGTCTGACCGCTGGTGACTCAGCCCCGCTCCGCGCCCGGGACGAAGTTCGGGGGCGGGTGCCCGCTGCTCAGCCCGTGTGGGCGTCGAGGATCGCGCGCATCGCGTCGAGGCCGAAGATCTCCGCCACGGCATAGGCGCTCTGCCGACCCAGGCGGGGATCGGCGCCGGCGGCGAGCAGCGCCTTCGTGGCCACCTCGTTCTGCCGGAACACCGCGCAGCCCAGCGCGGTCTGGCCCTGATCATTGACCCGGTCCACGTCGGCGCCGCGGGCCAGCAGTCCCTGGGCCTGCTCGGTGTGATCGTTGTAGACCGAGAGGATGAGCAGCGTGTCGCCCTTCTCGTTGCTCAGGTTCACCGGCACGCCGCGGTCCACAAGGTCAAGCAGCTCCTCGGTCTTGCCCGCTCGAGCGAGGCCGAACATCGAGGCCAGGAACTCCATCTGTTCCTCGGTCAGCTCCGGCGCGCCGCCTGCGGGAGGATGCTGGTTCTCAGAGGGATCGGCCGCGTGCTGGAAGTCCTGTGACATGGCCGCAAGTCTATCGGAGACCGGCGCGGGCGCCCGGATCCCTGAGGCCCGCGAAGGCGATAACCTGACCGGGACCCCGAACCTCACCGACACGCTTTATGCAGACCTGCGAATAATTATGTAGTCTGTATCCGAGCCAAAATTCCGTTCCCCAAGGAGATTCGTTGTGACTGATCGTATTGTTCTCGCCTATTCCGGCGGCCTCGACACCTCGGTGGCCATCGGCTGGATCGCCGAAGCCACCGGCCAGGAGGTCGTCGCGGTCGCGGTCGACGTCGGACAGGGCGGCGAATCCCTGGAGACGGTGCGCCAGCGCGCACTGGACTGCGGCGCCGTGGAGGCCTATGTCGCCGATGCCCGCGACGAGTTCGCCGATCAGTACTGCATGCCCACGCTGAAGGCCAACGGCCTCTACATGGACTCCTACCCGCTGGTCTCGGCGATCTCCCGCCCCGTGATCACCAAGCACCTGGTCGCGGCCGCCCAGCAGTTCGGCGCCACCACGGTCGCTCACGGCTGCACCGGCAAGGGCAACGATCAGGTCCGCTTCGAGGTCGGCATCCAGACCCTGGGCCCGGAGCTCAAGTGCATCGCCCCGGTCCGCGACCTCGCCCTGACCCGTGAGCTCGCCATCGAATACGCCGAGAAGCACAGCCTGCCGATCGAGACCACCAAGAAGAACCCGTTCTCCATCGACCAGAACGTCTGGGGTCGTGCCGTGGAGACCGGCTTCCTGGAAGACATCTGGAACGGTCCCACCAAGGACGTCTATGAGTACACCGAGGACCCCTCGTTCCCGCCCGCAGCCGACGTCGTCACCATCACCTTCGACCAGGGCGTGCCGGTGGCCCTGGACGGGCAGACCGTGACCGCCCTGGAGGCCATCGAGCAGCTCAACCGCCGCGCCGGCGCCCAGGGTGTGGGCCGGATCGACATCGTCGAGGACCGCCTGGTGGGCATCAAGTCCCGTGAGATCTACGAGGCTCCCGGCGCGATGGCGCTGATCGCTGCGCACCGCGAGCTGGAGAACATCACCCTGGAGCGTGAGCAGGCCCGGTTCAAGAAGACCGTGGACCAGCGCTGGACCGAGCTGGTCTACGACGGCCAGTGGTTCTCCCCGCTCAAGCGCAACCTCGACGCCTTCATCGACGAGACCCAGAAGTACGTCTCCGGTGAGATCCGGCTCGAGCTGCACGGAGGCCGCGCCACCGTGCAGGGCCGCCGCTCCGAGACCAGCCTGTATGACTTCAACCTGGCCACCTACGACGCCGGCGACGCCTTCGATCAGTCCAGCGCCCGAGGATTCATCGACATCTTCGGCCTCTCCTCCAAGGTGGCCTCCCAGCGCGAGCAGCGCATCCACGGCAAGCCGGACTTCTCCGGCCTCGGCAGCCTGGACCGCTGAGCATGAGCTCGGAGAGCACGACGCCGACGAGCCTGGATCAGCAGGATTCGGAGAGCAGGCACGGCACCAACGAGGGCGCGCTCTGGGGCGGACGGTTCGCCTCGGGACCCGCCGATGCGCTGGCGGCGCTGAGCAAGTCCACGCACTTCGACTTCCGCCTGGCCCGCTACGACATCGCCGGATCCCGCGCACACGCCCGGGTGCTGCACCGCACCGGGCTGCTCGATGAGCCCGAGCTGGCGGGGATGCTCTCTGCGCTCGATCAGCTCGAGGCCGATGTGCTCTCCGGGGACTTCACTCCGGCGCCGAGCGATGAGGACGTGCACGGGGCGCTGGAGCGCGGCCTGCTTGCACGCGCCGGTGAGGACCTGGGCGGGAAGCTGCGCGCCGGGCGCTCACGCAATGACCAGATCGCCACCATGGGACGGATGTTCCTGCGCGATCACGCCCGGGTCGTCGGCGCCGGGGTGCTGGGCACCATCGAGGCGCTGATCAGCCAGGCAGAGGCGCACCCGAACGCGCCGATGCCGGGCCGGACGCATCTGCAGCACGCCCAGCCGGTGCTGCTGAGCCACCACCTGCTGGCCCACGCCTGGGCGCTGCTGCGCGATCTGCAGCGCCTCGTGGACTGGGACCGGCGCGCGGCCACCTCGCCCTACGGCTCCGGCGCCCTGGCCGGGTCCTCGCTGGGCCTGGATCCGCAGCGCGTGGCCGAGGAGCTCGGCTTCAACCAGGCGGCCTGGAACTCCATCGACGGCACCGCGGCACGAGACGTCTACGCGGAGTTCTCCTGGGTCAGCGCCATGATCGGCGTGGATCTGTCCCGGATCAGCGAAGAGATCATCTTCTGGGCCACCAAGGAGGCCGGCTTCGTCACCCTCGATGACGCCTTCTCCACCGGCAGCTCGATCATGCCGCAGAAGAAGAACCCCGATGTGGCCGAGCTCGCCCGCGGAAAGTCGGGCCGTCTGATCGGTGACCTGACCGGGCTGCTGGCCACGCTCAAGGGCCTTCCGCTGGCCTATAACCGGGATCTGCAGGAGGACAAGGAGCCGCTCTTCGACGCGGTGGACACCCTGGAGCTGCTGCTGCCGGCGGTCTCCGGGATGATCGCCACCCTGGTCTTCCACACCGACCGGATGGCCGAGCTGGCCCCGCGCGGCTTCGCGCTGGCCACCGACATCGCCGAATGGCTGGTCCGGCAGGGCGTGCCCTTCCGGGTGGCCCACGAGCTCTCCGGCGAGGCTGTCCGGGTGGCGGAGGCCCGCGACGTCGAGCTCTGGGACCTCACCGATGCGGAGCTCAGCGGGATCTCGGCGCAGCTGACCCCGGCGGTGCGTGAGGTGCTGACCACCTTCGGCTCGCTGAACTCCCGGTCCTCCCGGGGCGGCACGGCACCCTCCGCCGTGGCGGAGCAGCTTGACGAGCTCAAGCTGCAGCTGAGCCCGATCAAGGAGTTCATCGGCTCAGCGGGCAGCAACGTCGGTCCAGACAGCGTCAGCTGAGCTGGCCGCTGGACCGGCTGCCGAACTGGCCAGCTGAGCTGACTCAAGAACCTGACGATGGAGTGAGCACAGCATGACGCGAGGCCCTTCGAGGCGAAGCAGGAGCGCCCCGGCCGTGCTGGCCGGGGCGCTCCTGCTTGCGCTCAGCGGATGCGCCGAACCGCGGCAGGCTCCGGCCCTGGACTACCCGAGCGCGCCGGATCAGCGGCTCCCAGAAGCCGCTGCCCCCGCCGAGGACCCGGCGCCGGGTCAGCCCTGGGCACCGATCGCCGGGCTCGCCGACGAAGCGTGGCTTGAGGAGGTGGCCGAGCGCACCGGCATTCCGCAGCGCGCCCTGGCCGCCTATAGCGGGGCGGCCCTGCTGGTGGCGCAGACCCGGCCGGAGTGCGGACTGGGCTGGAACACCCTGGCCGGCATCGGTCAGGTCGAGTCCCATCACGGCACCTACGCCGAGGCGCAGGTCGAGCCGGATGGACAGGTCGCCCCCGCGATCATCGGGATCCCGCTGGACGGGTCCCCGGGACTGGCGGAGATCCCCGACACCGACGGCGGCACCCTGGACGGAGACACCGAATGGGACCGCGCGGTGGGACCGATGCAGTTCATCCCGGCCACCTGGGCGCTGTATGCCCAGGACGGCTCCCGCAGCGGCGACTCAGATCCGCACCACTTCGACGACGCCGCGCTGACCGCCGCGGTGTATCTGTGCGAGAGCGGGGAGGACCTGAGCAGCGACGAAGGCTGGGTGGACGCCGTCGTCGCCTATAACCAGTCGGTGCGCTACGTCAACGACGTCGCTGCCCGGGCTCAGGAGTACGTCAGCCCTGACGCGCCTTCAGCCGCGGATTCTTCTTATTGATCACGTAGGTGCGCCCCCGGCGGCGCACCACCTGTGACCCCGGCTTGTTCTTCAATGCACGCAGTGAGTTCCGGACCTTCATTATGACCTCCTAGTGAGAATGAGTAGCATTAGCGTTAACACTACTCGAAGGGAGCGACGATGACGATGTCAGGTGAGGGATCAGCTGTCCGAGTGGTCGCGGTGATGGGGGCCTGCGGGCCAGAGCGTAAAGACTTCGCCGCGGCCCTGGCCCGGCAGCGCGACTCCGTGCTGCTGCAGGCGGACCGCATCGCGTCAGACGAGACCGCGCTGGAGTCAGCGCTGCGGCTGCTCCAGCTCGTGCCCAGCAGCACCGAACTGGTCGTGGAGTACCCGCTGGCCAGCGCGATCACCGAGGTCATCGGCTCACTGACCGGCTCAGGCGGTGACCCTGAGCCGCAGGCCCGGCTGTCCGAGGTGATCTGCGTGGTCGATGCCGCCCACCTGCTTGATGATCTCTTCCGCGACGACTACGTGGTGTTGGAGGCCGATCAGCGCTGGACGCACCCGGGGGAGCTGGCCTACGTCTGCCGCGCCGAGGTGATCGTCAAGCAGATCGAATACGCCTCGACGGTGATGATGATGAACTGGCAGCGGATCGACCCGGACGAGCTGGCCATGCTGGCGGCGCTGGTGGCGCACCTGAGCCCGCTGGCCCAGGTGCGGTTCGACGGGGAGCCCGCGGCTCGGACTCACCGCTCCACCGTGCCCGGCTACTCGGGGCAGGAGACTCGCGCCGGCTGGACCTGCCTGTTGAACAGGGACTTCCATCCGCGCCGCAGACACAATCGGGTCTCGGCCTTCCGCTACGAACAACATCGTCCCTTCCATCCCGGCCGGCTCAAGCAGCTCTTGGATCTGCGCGTCGAGACCGAGGAGTTCGGCCGGGTGATCCGCTCGGCAGGCTTCGCCCGCCTCGCGACCCGCCCGCACGTCACCGCACAGTGGGAACACATCGGGCAGATCATCTCGCTGGCTCCGCTGGCCTTTGATCACCAGATCGAGGACCCCGAGGAGATGCTGGCCTTCGGTCAGGACATCGCCTTCATCGGGATGGACCTCGAGGTGGCAGGACTCGCCGCAGCCCTTGACGAGGCCACGCTCACCGATGCCGAGCTCACGGCCGGGCCCCCGCTCTGGCGCACCTTCGCTGACCCCTTTCCCCTCTGGCAGTCGGTCACAGAGACCGAGGACTGACCGGTCAGCTGCTCGGGGAGGTCTCTGCGATCATGGGCAGATGGATTCCGCACGGCTGCACTCCCTCTTCGACGCCCATGCCACCGAGCTGGCCCCAGCGCTGTTGGGCTGCGAGCTCACGGTCGCGACCGCCGGTGGATCCGTGCGGGTCCGGCTGACCGAGGTCGAGGCCTACGGGGATCAGGGCGAGGACCCCGGGGCGCACAGCTTCAACGGCAGGACCGCCCGCAACGCGGCGCTGTTCGGGCCGCCCCGGCACACCTACGTCTACCTCAACTACGGGATCCACCGCTGCCTGAACTTCGCCTGCGCGGCCGAAGACACCGCAGGAGGCGTGCTCCTGCGCGCCGGTGAGGTGCTGACCGGCCGGGACCTGGCGATCGAGCGCCGCGGCGGCCGTGACACCGGGGCGAAGCTGCTCTCGGGTCCGGGTCGACTGGGCCAGGGTCTGGGCATCACGCTGCCGATGGACGCGCTGCCGGTGAACTTCGAGCAGTCAGCCGGCCACGACGACCCGGCCCGGTTCACGCTGAGCCCGCCGGCGGATCCCGTGGGCGCTGACCGGATCCGTCGCGGACCGCGCGTCGGGGTCTCCGGCGCCGGGGGCAGCCGGGCCTATCCCTGGCGCTACTGGCTCGACGCCGATCCCACGGTCTCGGTCTATCGGGCCGGGCGCAATGTTCCTGCGGAGGTCAGCTCATGACCTGCACCGAATCTGGCCACATCAGGTTCACCTGAATAGAGGTATGATTGGTGGTCAGCAAATTCGCGACGGAGAGCTGCGCTGCTTGATGAGTGATTCACAGTCCTCGGCCACGGCCGAGATGATGCCCGAAGACCACGACGTTCCGATGCCCGGCCTCGAGGCCGGCGTGGAGCAGGAGCGCGAGTACGTCGGGGTGCTCTACTCCCGGCTCGATGAGCTGCGGGCCGAGAAAGAGGTCCAGCTCGCGAAGGTCCGCCGGGTCGGGTCCCGCGGCACCATGCAGAACGCCTCCGAGCGCGATGCCTTCGCCGCGATGTATGAGGACCGGCTCGCGCAGCTCAACGCGGTCGACGATCGGCTGGTCTTCGGCCGCCTCGATCACGACTCCGGGGAGTGTCGCTACATCGGGCGGATCGGCCTGACCTCCGCGAGCCACCAGCGACTGATGCTGGACTGGCGCGCTCCCGAAGCCGGGGTGTTCTACCAGGCGACCGCCTTCGAACGCCAAGGCGTGCGCCGTCGTCGGCACCTGCTGCTCAAGCGCCGCGAGGTGCACGGGGTGGAGGACGACGTGCTCGACGCCAGCATGTTGGAAGAAGCCAGCCACAACCATGGCGACGGCGCCCTGCTCGCCGCGCTCACCGCGCGCCGCACCGGACAGATGGGCGACATCGTCGCGACCATCCAGTCCGAGCAGGACCGGATCATCCGCGCCGATCTGCCCGGAGTCATGGTGGTCCAGGGCGGACCCGGCACCGGCAAGACGGCGGTGGCGCTGCACCGCGCGGCCTACCTGCTCTACAGCCACCGGGACCGGTTGAAGTCCGCCGGTGTGCTGATCGTGGGCCCGAACTCCACCTTCATGTCCTATATCGACCGGGTGCTGCCCTCCCTGGGGGAGACCGGCGTGGTGCTGTCCTCGCTCGCGGAGCTGTTCCCCGGGGTGCGCGGCACTCAGGAGCAGGACCCACGGGTCGAAGAGATCAAGGGACGCCTGGACTGGGTGCAGATCATCGACGCCGCCGTCGCCCACCGCCAGCGCACCATCCCCGAGGTCCGCGACATCACCGTGGACGGCACCCGGGTCGGGGTGACCCCGAAGATGGTCAACCGGGCTCTGGAACGGGCCCGCGCCACCGGCAAGCCCTATAACGAGGCTCGCCCGACCTTCGTCAAGGTCCTGGTCAAGGAGATCGCTGAGAAGCTCGAACGCATCATCGAGAAGCGCTCCGAAGGCAACGACGCCGACCGGTCCTATCTGCTCGAAGACGTCCGCACCGCCCGCGATGTCCGGGTGCTGCTGAACCTGTGCTGGATGCCGCGCAGCCCGCAGGGACTCCTCGAGGACCTCTTCAGCAAGCCCAAGTACCTCGCCGACGTCGCGCCCGAGCTCACCGCGCAGGAGCGGGAGCTGTTGCAGCGCCAGCCTGGAAGCGCCTTCACCAGTGCCGATGTGCCGCTGCTCGATGAGGCGGCTGAGCTGCTGGGCGCGCTGGACGAGTCCGCCGGACGCGAGGCCGCGCGGCAGAAGGCCGCCGCTGCCCGTTCCCTGGACAACGCCCAGCGCGCGGTGGAGAACGCCACCCCGCAGCTCGAAGAGATGGGCATCGAGGGGTTCCTCGACGCCCAGGCCGTGGTGGACATGAACGCCGAGTCCGGCCCCCGGCTGACCGCCGCCGAGCGCGCACAGGTCGACCGCAGCTGGACCTACGGCCACGTGGTGGTCGACGAGGCGCAGGAGCTCTCGGCCATGCAGTGGCATGTGCTGATGCGGCGCTGCCCGCTGAAGTCCTTCACCATCGTCGGAGACATCGCCCAGGGCTCCACGCCCTCGGCCGCCCCGAGCTGGCAGCAGGCGATGGCTCCCTTCGTCGGCAACCGGATGCGGGTCGAGGAGCTCACGGTCAACTACCGCACCCCCGGCACCATCGTGGAGCTGGCAGAACGCGTCGCCGCGGCCAACGGGCTGGAGACCACCTCGCTGCGCACGGTTCGGGACGGTGATCACCCGCCGGTGATCGAGAAGGTCGAGGCTGATCAGCTGGTCAGCGCCGCGATCGCCGCGATGGGCGCCGAGCATGAGCGCCTGGGGGAGGGGCTGGTGGCCGCCATCGTGCCGCAGCGGCTGCTCTCCGCGACCCGCAGCGCCCTGGTCGCCGAGTTCGGCGCCCGCGTCGGCCGCGGCGCCGGCTCGCTGACCGAGGACATCCTGGCGCTCTCCGCCGATGAGGCCAAGGGCCTGGAGTTCGACGCCGTGGTGCTCATCGAGCCTGCCGAGATCCTGGAGGAGACCGCCGGGCGGGTGGGCAGTCTCTACGTGGCCCTGACCCGGCCCACGCATGCGCTGCATGTGATCGCCGCCCGCGACCTGCCGGCAGGATTCTGACCGGTCCCCAACGATTCCGACGTTTCGGAGCGGTTCGGCAGGAGAAGATTGGTAACGTACCTGGTGTGACCCAGATGAGCCTCGAATCCACGAACCCGGCGCTGGCCGCTCAGCGCAACGATCCAAGCTTCGACTCGCTCTGGCAGGAGTTGAACTGGCGAGGCCTGGTTCAGGTCTCCACCGACGCGGACGCGCTCGAAGCGGCGCTCACCGGTGAGCCGATCGTCTACTACTGCGGATTCGATCCCACCGCGGCCTCCCTGCACCTGGGTCACCTGGTCCAGCTGCTGACCATGCGCCGCATCCAGCTGGCCGGGCACAAGCCGCTGGCCCTGGTGGGCGGCTCCACCGGGTTGATCGGAGATCCGCGTCCCTCCAGCGAACGCACACTGAACACCCCCGAGGTGGTCTCCGGCTGGGTGGACTCGCTGCAGTCCCAGATCAAGAACTACATCTCCTTCGAAGGAGACAGCGCGGCCACGATGGTGAACAACCTCGACTGGACCCAGGGGGTCAGCGCCATCGAGTTCCTCCGCGACATCGGCAAGTACTTCCGCGTGGGCACGATGATCAAGAAGGACATCGTGGCCAAGCGGCTGAACTCCGAGACGGGCATCTCCTACACCGAGTTCAGCTACCAGGTCCTGCAGGGATTCGACTACCTGCAGCTGTTCCGGCAGTACGACTGCACGCTGCAGTTCGGCGGCTCGGACCAGTGGGGCAACCTGACCTCCGGCACCGAGCTGGTCCGTCGGGCCGAGGGCGCCACGGTGCACGCGCTGGGGACACCCCTGATCACCAACTCCGACGGCACCAAGTTCGGCAAGTCCGAGGGCAACGCCATCTGGCTCGACGCCGAGCTGTGCTCGCCCTACGCCTTCTACCAGTTCTGGCTCAACCAGTCCGATGCCGATGTGATCGACCGGCTCAAGGTCTTCACCTTCCGTACCCGTGAAGAGATCGCCGAGCTCGAGAGCTCGGTGCAGGATGCGCCCTTCAAGCGCGAGGCCCAGCGGGCACTCGCCTGGGACGTCACCTCCCTGGTCCACGGCGAAGACGCCACGAAAAAGGTGATCGAAGCCTCCGGTGCGATCTTCGGCAAGGGTGAGCTGGACCAGATCGATGAGCCCACGCTGCACGCGGTCGCCTCAGAGCTTCCGCATGCCAGCATCCCGGCGGAGGAAGCCACGGCCGTGCGCCTGCTCGTGGACACCGGACTGGTCAAGTCCAACGGCGAGGCTCGTCGTGCGATCAACGACGGCGGCGCCTACGTCAACAACGAGAAGATCACCGACCCCGACGCCTGGTGACCGAGGCGATGTGGCTGCATGAGAAGTTCCTGCTGGTCCGCCGGGGCAAGAAGAACCTCGCGCTGGTCCATCGGGGCTGAGCCCGCCCCGGGGACGGGGCTGGGATCCCGGGGATCCCAGCCCTGCCCTACACTCCGTGCCGTCCCGGTCAGGCTTCCGCAGTCGGGTGGCCTCAATTGGGCCGCCTCCCCCACTGCGGACCAGCCGGCCCGGATCCTACGACCGAGAGCATCCGGGTCGAACCAGCGGACTCTGTCCTGGGTCCTCTCCGGATCAGGTCTCGTGCTTACCGGATCCGGTCTGGTGCTTGTCCGACAGGCAAGGTCCCAAGACCCAGCGGGCGCCCCACCGGTGGAACAGCTCGAGGGATTCGGTGACCATGGCGGCCTCGAAGAGGGGCGTGTCGATTCCCGAACTGCTGGCATCACTGTCCCGGTAGCCCTGGAGAACTGCCTTGGTCACCTGTTCGTACCAGAGCCCGAGGTCCTTGATCGATGCCTCCGGCTGAGCCGGTGCGGTATCGGAGTCTCTCTGGGTGACCTCCCGCACGAGCTCCGCGAGCGAGGCGATCAAGGAGAGCACGTCGCGCAGCGGCTGAGCGTGATCGATCATCCCGCCGTCCTCGTCGATGATCCAGCCGGTCTCGTGCTGGCGGAGTCGTTCAAGGGTCAGGTCCCCATGGATCTTCTGCAGGTCCATCACCTGGTCCACGCTGCGCAGCGCTGTGCCTAGGCGGCCTATGAGATCCCCCAGCTCGGGAGTCGCGGTCTCATCGGAGTCCTCACGCACCTTCGTCCAAGCCTGTTCCAACTGCTCCGCGGCCTGGTCCTTGCTGGTTTCGAGCTGCGCGGCGGTCTGCGGGTGTGCCCCGAAGGTTCCGGCGAGGTCTGCGTGGAAGTCACCCAGGATCCGACCCAGCGCGGTGGCCTCGGGAAGGAAGTCTGATCCTTCCGCCAGAGCGGCGCGGGCCCGCGTCGATGCTGGTGCGCCGCTGATGGAGACCTCGCGGATGATCCCGAGATCACCGGTGACCCACTGGGGCTCTCCGCTGCCCGGGTGCGGCTCTGGCCAGCTGCCCGTGACCACGCCCAGGACTCGTGCCACGGTGCGGCTGCCGTTCCTGCTCATCTGCAGCACGGTGTCCAGAGCGTCGGGGCGATGCTGGTCCGGACGGCGGATGAAGTCGACCAGGGTCTTGGAGGTCTCTTCGGCTCCACCTTCGACGGTCACCGCAGTGCGGGCCACCGCCGGCGCCGGCGCATCCAGGGGGGTGCGCTGCAGCTTGGCCGGGAATGCGGGCCAGGTGTTGAACTCGGCGAAGGCCTCCCCTCGGGACCGGCCGTTGCGACTGCCCTGTCCGCGGCGAGCCATCTCGTGCCAGGCCGCGAGGAAGGCTCGATCGCGGGCGCCGTCGTAGACCCAGAGGTCTCCGGCGGCCGCGCTGAGGCGACCGATGAACGCGGTCTTGCCGGCCAGCGCCGAAGGTCGGCTGCGCAGCGCCATCGGGACGGCCACGCGCGCCTGTCCGGCGGCGTGGTCCACCTGGATGATGTGCAGCTCCAGGCGCAGACCCTGATCAGGGTCCCCTTCCGGGGCGGGGAGCCGCAGACCACCGACGCGGGTGATCACCCGGCGACCTGGTGCAGCCTGGAACCAGGACTGTTGGGACAGCCAGGTTCCGACCAGGTCTCGAAATCCTGGTTGTTCCTCGCCTCGGAAGCTCGCCATATTACTGCCGTGCCCCCTGGCGTCGCATCGCGATCTCGTAGAGGCTGATCCCTACAGCCATGGAGGCGTTGAGGGATTCGGTGGCCGAGGTGATCGGAATCGAGACGATCTGATCGCAGGTCTCACGGACCAGGCGGGAGAGGCCCTTGCCCTCCGAGCCGACCACGATGATCACCGGCTCCTGGGCCAGTTCGATGTTCTGCAGCGAGATGTCGCCCTCGCCGTCGAGCCCCAGCACGAAGAAGCCCAGCTGCTTCGCCTCCTTCAGCGTCTGGGTCAGGTTCTTCGCCCGGGCCACCGGGATCCGCGCCGCAGCTCCGGCGGAGGTCTTCCAGGTCGTGGCGGTCACACCGGCGCTGCGCCGTTCCGGGATCAGCACCCCATGGGCGCCGAAGGCCGAGGCGGCGCGGAGCATCGCGCCGAGGTTGCGCGGATCGGTGATCGAGTCACATGCCAGGAACAACGGCTGGTGCGGGATGTGGCCCTTGGCCGCGCGCTCCAGCTCGTTCTCGGCCAGCTCCAGCGCGTCGATGTAGTCGTAGGGTTCCAGCAGCAGCGCCAGACCCTGGTGGACCGCACCTCCGGTGGAGTTATCCAGCTGCCGACGGGTGACTTCGCGGACCCGGACCCCGGCTTCTGCGGCGAACTGCAGCGCCTCCCGGACGCGGCCGTCGGATTCCACGTCGGTGGCGACATGCAGCTCCTTCGCCGGGACCCGTTCGCGCAGCGCCTCAAGCACTGAGTTGCGTCCGGCGACCATGTCCTCGGCACCGAAGCCGGAGCCGCGCTGGCGGGGCTGGTTGCTGCTGGTCTTCGTGGCTGCCCGATCGGCCAGCATCTTCTGCCGGTGCGCCTTGTGGTAGACCCGGTCCTCCGCCTTAGGCGTGGGTCCCTTCCCACGCAGCGCGCGCCGTCCCTGACCTCCGGACCCGGTCTGCGGGCCCTTCTTCTCTCTGCGGATCGCAGCCGATTTCGGCCGTGAATCTTGTCCCATGTTCAGCCTTTCCTAGCCCCGGTGGCGGGGCTGGTGGTCGAACTCGTCCGGGCAAGCGCCCAACGAGTTCCATCTTTGGAGTCTTCCAGCGCGATTCCGGCTGCGGTGAGCCGGTCGCGGACAGCATCGGCGCGGGCGTAGTCCTTGGCGGACTTGGCCTCCACGCGATCGGTGAGCAGCGCCTCGATGAGTTCACCCAGCGCGGCCTCAGCCTCGGAACCGCCGGCGGCCCCTACCTCGGGGACATCGCTGAGCCCGAGCACCTGGACCATGGTGCTCACGGCGCCGGCGCTGCGCACGAGCTGCTCGGTGTCTTCGGCGTCGAGGGCGATGTTGCCCGCCCGGACGGTCTCGTGGAGCACCGCCAGCGCCTGCGGGACATTGAGGTCATCGTTCATCGCTGCGGTGAAGGCTTCCGGGACAGCGTCATGGGAGCCCAGACGCTGGCCGGAGAGGGCCTCCGCCGCGCGGCCCAGGAAGGTCTCGATACGTTCGACGGCGGCCTGGGCCTCCTGGAGCGAGGTCGGGCGGTAGTCCAGCTGGGAGCGGTAATGGGCCTGACCCAGGAAGTAGCGCACGGCGCGTGGCCGGGCGGCGCTGAGCATCTCCTCCGGGGCGATGGTGTTGCCCACGGATTTGGACATCTTCTCCCCGGCGTAGGTGACCATCCCGTTGTGCAGCCAGAACCGGGCGAAGTCGTCGCCGGCGGCGCCGGACTGGGCCAGCTCGTTCTCGTGGTGCGGGAAGCGCAGGTCCAGGCCCCCGCCGTGGATGTCGAAGCGGCTGCCCAGGTACTTGGTCGCCATCGCCGAGCACTCCACGTGCCAGCCGGGCCGGCCGGCGCCCCAGGGGGCGTCCCAGCGCGCGGTCTCCGGGTCGGTGGCCTTGTGGCCCTTCCATAGCGCGAAGTCGCGCGGGTCGCGCTTGCCGCGGGCATCGGCGTCGGCGGCGTCCTGCATGTCCTCGGCCCGCTGATGGGTGAGCTCCCCGTAGCGGGGCCAGGAGCGGACGTCGAAGTAGACGTCACCGGAGCCGTCCTGGGCGGGGTAGGCGTGGTCGGCGTCGATCAGTCGTTGGATCAGCGCGAACATCTCGGTCATATGCCCGGTGGCGCGCGGCTCGTAGCGCGGGCGCTTCACCCCGAGCGCGTCGTAGGCCTGGTGGAAGGCCTGCTCGAAGCGGTAGGCCAGGGCGAACCAGGGCTCCTGCGCGGGGTAGTCCGGGCTGGGGGTGTGCTCGGGCAGGTAGGAGAGCGCCGACTTCTCCAAGATCTTGTCGTCGATGTCGGTGACGTTGCGGACGCTGAGCACGTCGAGGCCGCTGTGTTCGAGCCAGCGGATCAGGATGTCGAAGGCCACTGCCGATCGCACGTGGCCCACATGGGGTCGCCCCTGGACGGTGGCGCCGCAGTAGTACAAGGACACCCTGCCCGGCTCGAGGGGCTCGAAATCTCGCACGGTCGCCGTCTTGGTGTCATAAAGTCGCAGTGCCACGCGGTCAGCCTATCCGGTCCTCGGTTCAGATCGTGTAGATCACGGCGGTGGCCGTGGCCAGGATGCCCTCGCCGCGACCGGTGAAGCCGAGTCCGTCCGAGGTCGTGGCGCTGATCGCGACCGGCGCTCCGGCTGCCGCGCTGAGCACCTGCTGGGCCTCTTCCCGTCGCGGACCGAACTTCGGTCGCTTCGCCACGAACTGCACCGCGATGGATCCGATGCCGAAGCCTTCCGCCGCCAGGATGCGCGCGGCCTCGGCGAGCAGCCGCGCCCCGGAGGCGCCTTCGAGCTCGGGGCGCGCGGTGCCGATGGTGTCAGCCCCGAAGTGCACCCCCAGGTCGCCGAGGCCTGCGGCGCTGAACAGCGCGTCGCAGCAGGCGTGCGCCACGGCGTCGCCGTCGGAGTGCCCGGTCAGGCCCTGCTGGCCGGGCCAGAACAAGCCGGCGAGCCAGAGGTCCCGGGGCTCCTGTGCAGGGGCGAAGGCATGGACGTCGTGGCCGATTCCCACCCGCGGCAGCACCGGTCTCCTCGGGGCGGGTGTCTCGCGCTGCGCCAGCGTCGCCTGGGCGGCGGCGAGATCCTCGGCGGTGGTGATCTTCAGGGCGCTCTGGGAACCGGGGACCATCGTGACCTCGACCCCCATGGCCTCGGCGATCATGGCCTCGTCGGTCAGCGTCTCGGCCTGGGCGTCGGGGAGGTCCCCGATGAAGTCGAAGGCCTGCTGGAGCAGCTCGAGCGTGAAGCCCTGCGGAGTCTGCACGGCGCGCAGCGAGGAGCGCGGCACGGTCTCGGCGACCCGTTCGGCGCCGGGCGTCGCGGACGGCTCGGCATGCACCCGCTTGATGGTGTCGGTCACGGGCAGAGCCGGGACGACGGCGGCGGCGCCGGCCTCCACGGCGGCGAAGACCCGGGCGTAGACCGCCTCGGGGGTCATGGCGCGGGCCGCATCCTGGATCAGCACGGTGGTGCGCGCTGGGTCCCAGTCTGCGGCCGCGGCGCGCAGCAGCTCTCGGATCCCGGCACGCACCGAGGAGGAGCGGCTGCCTCCGCCGCGGGTGTGGTGCACCGACACGCCGGTGGCGGCGCTGAACTGCTCCCCCACCGTGGCCAGCTGGTCATAGCTGACCTGGTCCGAGGGCAGCACCAGCACCACGGCGTCCAGTCCGCGAACCGCTCCGTCCTGGCGCGAAGGGTCCTGGTGCGCGGGGTCCTGTGTCGGCAGGCCCTGGGCCAGCCCGTGGAGGCGCTCCATCACGTGGGCGAGGATCGGGCGTCCGCCCAGATCCACGCAGGCCTTGGGCCGTCCGTGTCCCAGCCGTTCTCCGCTGCCGGCCGCCACAACGATGAGCGCCCGGCGCGCTGTGACAGGTTTCCCTGTCCCGGCGTCCGGGCGACTCATCGACGGTGCTCCTGCTGGAGCATCTGTGGCTGCCGGTGCGACCTGTGGTCCCACCTGGCTCATCTCTACTCTGCGACCTTCTCTGGCTCTGCCGGAGTCGGGGCCTGATCGAGGATCTCGTCCAGAAGCTTCGCAGCCTCTTCCTCGTCGAGCTTCTTCGCAAGCGCCAGCTCCGAGACCAGGATCTGCCGGGCCTTGGCGAGCATGCGCTTCTCACCTGCGGAGAGACCGCGGTCGTTCTCGCGCCGCCACAGGTCACGCACGACCTCGGCGACCTTGTTCACGTCACCGGAGGCGAGCTTCTCGAGATTCGCCTTGTACCGGCGTGACCAGTTCGTGGGCTCTTCGGTGTACTCGGCACGCAGCACGTCGAAGACGTGCTCCAGGCCTTCTGCACCGACGACATCGCGAACGCCGACCAGATCGACGTTGTCTGCCGGTACCTCTATCGTCAGGTCTCCCTGGGAGACCCGAAGCTTGAGGTACATCTTCTCTTCGCCCCGAATGGTGCGGGTCTTCACTTCTTCGATCGTCGCAGCACCGTGGTGCGGGTATACGACCGTCTCGCCGACCTCAAAATTCATGTAATGATTCCCCTTTCCCGACCTCAAGTTTATCACGCGTCACAATTGCCTCCGCGTGTCGCTCCGGATCCCCTCCGGCGTCACGACATAGGGTTCGCCGCCACCGGATTTCGACATCCTGTAGAATTACCTCCAGATCAGACCATCACGTGGGCAGAGACTTCTCCGCTGACGTGGACGACATCTGCGCTGCATGCCAATCTCCGGGGTCCCGCACCGCGTACCCTGGAGCTGATCCGCATCGCTCCAAGCCCGTGAGGAGACTCTCCACGTGAAGTTCTCAGCCGATAAGACCCGCCGCCTGGCAGCGGTCTCCGTGGCTGCCGCCGCACTCCTGGGCGCCAGCGGCTGCAGCGCCGTCAACTACCAGGCCACCACCCAGCAGTACGCGGCCTCCGACGGCACCCGTGCCGACGTCGGGGAGGTGCAGTTCCGCCACATGGCCTTCATCACTGATGAGGCCGGCAACCCCGCGCGGGCGATGGGCTCGATCATCAACAGCGGCACCGAGGACGCCGAGGTGGAGCTCGACGTCGACGGCGAGACCTTCTCCGCGACCCTCCCGGCCGGAGAAAAGGTGTCCCTGGAGCTCGACGAGGAGCTCGTCGTCGAATCCTTCCAGGCCGACCCCGGCCAGATGCACGAGATCACCGTCAGCGTGGACGGCGAGTCCAAGCAGGTCATGGCCTCGGTCTTCGACGGGGTCCTGCCGGAATACCGGCACCTGCTCCCCGACGGCTACGACGAGTCCATGACCGAGCACCTCGTGCACGGTCCCGACACCTGGGGCAGCGGCGCGGCGCACCACGACTCGGGCGACGACGGCCACTGACCCAGGCCCCACCCACGCTGCGGCCGAACCGCCGCACAGCGCTCGGGCATTGAGCGCACATACAGAAGAGGGCCCGCTTCCTTGGAAGCGGGCCCTCTCTGTATGTGCGCGCGCTCTGCGGCGCCGCTCGGCGGACTCCGGCGACGCTAGTGGACTCCGGCGACGCTCGTGGACTGCGGCGACGCTGAGCACCCGCGTCAGGAGCCTGCGAGGGCCTCACGCAGCAGCCGGCGCAGCCGCTGCGGGTCGATGCGCCAGAAGTCCTTGACCTGACCATTGATCCGCAGCACCGGGATCTCCTCGGCGAAGCTGGAGAGCAGCTCCGGCTTCTCGGTGATGTCGTGTTCGAGAAGCTCCACCGGAAACTCTGCGCAGACCTCTCGGGCCACCGTCACGGCATCTTCGCACAGGTGACAGCCCTGCTTGACGAGTACTTCAACCTCGACTGACCGGCTCACGCCTTCTCCTTCGCTCGGGGATCCTCAGGGTGGGACGAGGAAACCCCGGCCGCCTGCTGGCTGCCGGGGTTTCTTCACGCTGACAAGAACTCTTACTTCTTGTTGCGGCGCTGGTGACGAGTCTTCCGCAGACGTTTGCGGTGCTTCTTCTTCGCCATGCGCTTGCGGCGCTTCTTGATCACTGAGCCCATGGGGTGCAGTCCTTGTCTGTAGGTAAACAACGAGAAAAAGGTCTCGGAACAGTGTAGCCGCAAGGCAGTGCTGGCACAGAATCGAGGGGGAAGGTCCCGTCTGTGGCCGAAACCGCGGGAGCACGGGCCCCGGCGACTCCCGGCACCGGTGCGCCCAGGGGCCGGTCTCGCCCGGGGGATCAGTCCAACCAGGAATCAGTCCAACCGGGGGTCAGTCGAACCAGGAATCAGTCCAACCGGGGGTCAGTCGAACCAGGAATCAGTCGAACCAGGGGTCCAGCCCGTAGAGCGGGAAGATCTCCTTGCGGGTCTGCATCACCGCGCGGTCCACGGCGTCCGAGGGATCGTAGCCGAGCTCCCAGGAGCGCCACCATAGCTGCGCGTCGTCGCCCATGGTCTCGGGCGTCTCCACGTGGTGGCGTTCGCGCACATAGTTCCGCCAGGAGCCGGGCACCGCGGTCTTCAGCGACACCGGCGATCCGACGATGATGCCGGTCAGGTGGGTCCAGCTGCGCGGGACCACGGTGTGCACCGCGTAGCCGCCTCCGCCGGTGGCGATCCAGCGACCTTCGCAGTGCTCGTCGGCCAGGTGCGCGATGTCCAGGGCGCTCTGCCGCTGGGCGTCCACACTGAGCTGCAGGTCAGACAGCGGGTCCTCCCGGTGCGAGTCACAGCCGTGCTGGGAGACGATGACCTCGGGTTCGAAGGCGGCCACCAGCTGCGGGATGACGGCGTGGAAGGCGCGCAGCCAGCCAGCGTCGCCGGTGGTCTCAGGCAGCGCAATGTTCACGGCCGAGCCCTCGGCGCCCGGGCCTCCGGTCTCGTTCGGGAATCCGGTGCCCGGGTAGAGCGCGACGCCGGTCTGGTGGATCGAGATGGTCATCACCCGCGGGTCGTCGTAGAAGATGTCCTGGGTGCCGTCCCCGTGGTGAGCGTCGACGTCGATGTAGACCACTCGGCGGGTGCCCTGCTCGAGCAGCAGCGCGATGGCCGCCGCGGAGTCGTTATAGACGCAGAAGCCGCCGGCCCGGGACCTTGCGGCGTGGTGCATCCCCCCGGCGAAGTTCAGCGCCCGCACCGCGGTGCCCTCGAGCAGCGCCTGGGCGCACCGGACGGTGCCGTCGACGATCCTGGCGGCGCCGAGATGGATCTCGCTGAACACCGGGGTGTCCTCGGTGCCCAGCCCATGGTCCTGGGAGGAGTGCCCATGCTCGGCGGCGTTCTTGACTGCCGCGATGTACTCTGCGCTGTGGACCGTGCCCAGCACCGCGTCGGAGGCTATCGCGGTCTCCAGCCGCTTCACATTGGACCCGCTGAACAGGCCGAACTCTTCGCAGAGCCTCGCCGTGAGCTCCAGCCGCACGGGGTTCATGGGGTGGTCGGCGTTGAATCGGTACTCGAGCAGCGCCTCGTCCCAGACGACGGCGGCGGGAAGTTCTCCCACGGTGGCCTCCTCAGGCGTGGTCGGCGAAGTACTCCAGCTGAGAGACGTCTCCGGAGACGATGATGGTGTCTCCGGCGGAGACCAGGGTGTCGGGCTGGGCGTAGACGAAGTCCTTTCCCGGAGACTTCACGCCCACCACGTTGACCTTGTGCCGGCTGCGCGGCTGGCACTGGTCGATGGTCTTGCCGTGCAGCTCGCGCGGCGGGCGCATCTTCACGATGGCGAAGTCGTCGTCGAACTTGATGAAGTCCAGCATCTGACCCGAGACCAGGTGTGCGGCGCGCACGCCGGCGTCGTGCTCGGGGTAGATCACATGGTGACAGCCGATCCTGGTCAGGATCTTGCCGTGCGTCGGATTGATGGCCTTGGCCCAGACCTGGCTGACTCCGAGGTCCACCAGGTTGGCCGCGATCAGCACCGAGGACTCGATGGAGGTGCCGACGCCGACGACGGCGGCGTCGAACTCCTGGGCGCCGACCTGACGCAGCGCCTCGATGTCCGTGGCGTCAGCCTCCACGACGTGGGTGAGCATATCGGCGTATTTCTGGACCAGACCGCGGTTCTGCTCCACGGCGAGGACCTCTTTGTTCTGGCTCACCAGCTGGTTGCTCAGCGCGATGCCGAAGCGGCCTAGCCCCACGACGAGGACCGGCTTGTTGCTCTGGGGATTCAGCTTGGCCACGAATGCGTCCTTTTCCGCGAATGAACCTGCTCGACCTGCGGGGCCGAGTCCTGAAGTGCTGACTCCAGGGTAAACCCCCTCGGCCTGGCCGGTGTCACCGGGAGCATGCTCGTCGGGCGATGCTGGATCAGCCGATCATCGGGCGGCCCTCGGGGTAGCGGTACCGGACCCGGCTGCGCTGGCGCACGGTCAGCGAGGCGGCGAAGGTGATGATCCCGACCCGGCCGGCGAACATCAGCGCCGCGAGCACGTAGAGCCCCTCCGGCGGGAGCTCCTCGGTGAGCCCACTGGTGAGCCCGACGGTCGCGAAGGCGGAGATGGACTCATACAGCGGGCGTCCCATATCCAGTCCGGTGATGTACATCAGCCAGACCGTGGAGATCAGCACCAGCGTCGCGCCCATGGCCACCACGGAAACCGCAATCCGTACCGCAGAAGCAGGAATGGTCCGACCATGGGCGGTGGACTCGGCGTCGCCGCGGGCCTCGGCGAGGAACGCCAGCCAGATCACCGCGATGGTGGTGACCTTGATGCCTCCGGCGGTGGAGGCCGAGCCGCCGCCGGCGAACATCAACGCATCGGAGATCAGCATGGTCTCGGAGTTCTCCAGGTTCGACTCCACCACGGCAAAGCCGCCCGAGCGCATGTTCACCGAGGCGAAGAGTGAGTTCTGCAGCTTCTCCCCGAGGCTCATCTCCCCGATGGTGGAGCTGTTGGACCACTCCATGACCCCGTAGAGCACCGCGCCGATGACCAGCAGCAGCAGCGTGACCTCCAGGGTGAGCTTGGTGTGCAGGCTCCAGCGGCGCACATGCCAGCGGTTGCGCCAGAGCATGAACAGCACCGGGAAGCCCAGGCTGCCCAGGAAGACCCCGACCATGATGGTCCAGATGACCACCGGGTCATTGTCGAAGCCGGCGAAGCCCTCGGCGTGCGCCACGAAGCCGGCGTTGTTGAACGCTGAGATGGCGTAGAAGGTTCCGTCCCACAGTCCGGCCGCGACGTCGCCGCCGTTGATCACGATGAAGCGCGGGATCAGCACCAGCATCAGCATCGCCTCCACCACGGCGGAGCAGATCACCACGGTCCGGATCACCTGGCCGGTCTCTCCCATCGAGCCGGTGGAGATGCCGCCCTCCTGGGCGACCAGGCGGGTGCGCAGCCCGAGGTTGCGGGTCACTGAGATGGCCAGCAGCGCGGCGATCGTGATGATGCCCAGGCCGCCGACCTGGATGCCGATCAGGATGACCAGTTCACCGGCGAAGGACCAGTGCTCCGCGGTGTTCACCGGGGTCAGACCGGTGACGGTGACTGCGGAGGTGGCCACGAACAGCGCATCATGAAACGCCGCAGAGGAACCTGAAACCGTGGCCCAAGGCATGTTCAACAGTGACGTGAACACGGCGATGGTCACGGCGAAGATCAACATCGCCGCCCGTGCTGGGGTCGTGGCGGTCAGGCGTCTCATCCACCACTTGACCCGGGCCAAGACTGTGTCCGTGTCACTGCTGCTGCGCTCTGAGCGACGACCCCTCATCATGGCCACTACTGTATGACGGGGTTCAGGCCGCGACCCTCGTCATCGGGCGCGGACGGATGTGCGTTCGCTGCTGAGACGTGAACATCATCGATGGCGGCGGATCTCGTGCCAAAGCGAGTCTGATAGTCGCTGCTACCAGTAGGGTGGCATTGAAACCGTCACTGGGACGCCGGGGTGGCCAACCCCTGCCCGAATCTCTGCAGAAAGCGCGTGATTCTTGGACACCTTTCTGACACTCCTCGGAATCGCCGTCGTGGTCCTGGGGCTGAACGACATCTTCCACACGTTGCTTCACCCCATCGGGAAGGGCTGGTTCAGTCAATGGATTGCCAGCGGAGTTTGGCGGGTCTCGAAGTTGACCGGTCATCGGTTCGGACAAATCGCCGGACCCACAGCCATGGTGGTGGCTGTGGTCTCGTGGACCTTGTTGCAGGGACTGGGATGGGCACTGATCTACTACCCCCACGTGCCGGAAGGATTCTCCTACTCCGCTGACATCGATCCTGGGTTGTATAGCGAATTCGCCGAAGCCCTCTACATCTCATTGGTCACCTTAGGCACCCTCGGTTTCGGCGATGTGATACCCGTGGATCCTTGGATCCGTCTCTTCTCACCCATTCAGGCTCTGACCGGATTCGCCCTTCTCACCGCGGCACTGTCGTGGTTCGGCCAGATATACCCTGCTCTTGGGCGCAGGCGGACACTATCCATTCGGGTGCACCTGCTGGAAGACAACGGGTACGTGGAGACCCTGCGCGAACCTGAAGCATCAACGGGAAATCGTCTCCTCGAAGAGGTGGCTGCCAGCATCACCGAAGTCAGGGTTGATCTGACGCAGAACACTGAAACGTATTATTTTCGGGAGACGGATCCCCGGATGTCCTTTGCCGCGTCCATGCCCTATCTTCAGAAGCTCAGCGTCGCCGCACGGGACTCAACTGTGAGAGAAATCCGGGCCGATGGAGAGCTGCTCCAGTCAGCGCTAGATGATCTCACGCGACACTTTTCCACCCAATTCGGACTCTCCGGGGATTCAACCGGAGAGATCCTCGATCATTTTGTCCGCGATCACGGGCATGCCGTGCAGAAAGAGACCTGATCCCTCTGCTCCAGCGACGACAGGTACGAAGGCTCGTGCCGTGGGAAAGCGGTCGAAACCAGCCGAGGCACACGCGGCGCCCTGTGAAGCTGACGTAATCGTGGTTCCAGGTCTAGCCCGTGCGACGGAGGGTTTCGTGCGACTTCGATGAGCTAGCCCATTCCTGTGGCGCATAGCGATAAGTGGAGGTCTCGTCGCGGCGCTAGATCTCATTCCCTGCACGTAAGCCCATGGTCTTGCGGGCACGTCACCGCTTCCACCATTCCTGAAACGGTCGCCATCGGCTAGGACCCGCTGCAGAATCTCTCTAAACACTCATCGCGTCAACGCCGCCGCTCGGACCCTGCCCTCCATCTAGTTACTCGCTCCGAAATCGTGTGGCCCCGGAGGAGTCGTCGGTTCCCAATCTGGTGATGGTCTCAGCAAACCCTTGGCAAGCACCCCTACTCCCAAGGGAAGACTGCAAAGCCCACGATGATAAGAATGCTCTCATCGCCGGAAGCTAGTCAGAGCGAGTGGAAACCGCACCATGGGGCACGTCAGTCGCGCTGAGGACGTTTAAGCTCGTCCGATCATGTCGCGGCGAGCGTGCTCCGGGCAGTAGCGCTTCGGATGCGACACTGATCTGCGCCTGGCAGCGCAGTCACGGCCGGGCGTGCCGGGCTGGCGCAAGAAATCCTGGGCCCTAACTCGCATCCGAGATACACCCAGCACCTGGACTGGCTAGACATCTTAGGTTCAGAGCGTCGATTTCGACTCGCTCCTAGAGTTGATTCCAATACTTATACCGGATTTTTATACAAGAGCATCCAGACCCAAAAACCTGTGCTAGCTTCAGACGCATGGATACGCAGACATGTATCCGCTCAGTGAAGAGGGTTATCTCATGCTGGATGAAAAGCGTCGACAACGAGCACTTGATTCCCTCCATGTCCTCGACACGCCCCCCGATGAGCGCGTGGACCGGATCACGCGCATGGCCCAGCAGATCTTCGATGTGCCGATGGTGAGCGTGAATCTCTTGGATCGAGAGCGCCAGTGGAGTAAATCCTCAGCCGGCTTCGATGCTCCAGAAGTACCCCGAGAGGGCGCTTTCTGCGAAGTCACGATCAACCAGACTGAGACTCTGGTCATCGAGGATCTCGAAGAAGACGCGAGATTCGCGTCCAGCCCTTATGTCACTGAGGCCCCGAATCTTCGGTTCTACGCAGGACACCCCATCGAGGCACCCGGCGGCGAACATGTAGGGGCCCTGTGCCTGATGGACACCAAGCCACGCCAGCTCGATGACCATGAGCGCGACTTGCTGGAAGATCTTGCCCACTGGGTACAGACCGAACTGGCCCAGCAGCAGGAGCTTGATCATGCCGTCGTCATCCAGCGGGCGCTGGCGCCCCGCGATCTGCCCCAGCCGGCCGGGTTTACGGTGACGGCCGGCACTGTTCCCGCGGGCTGCGTCTCGGGCGATTTCCACGACGTGATCCTCCGGGAGGGCAAGTTGCGCGTCACCCTGGCTGATGTCATGGGCAAAGGCACCGGTGCCGGCATCATCGCGTCGGCAGTCCGGGCCTCCATGCGCACCACCCCGGGGCGTTCCCTGCTCGCCACCGTGGCAGAGACCGACAAGCTTCTCGAGCAGGACGTCGGGGACTTGAGTATGTTCGTCACCCTGTTCTGCGCCGACATCGACACCGCGTCCGGCGACATCAGCTATGTGGATGGTGGCCACAGTCTGAGTTTCATCCACCGGGCCGACGGCGGCTGGGATCATCTGAACTCCACCGGGTTGCCGCTGGCCATGGGCCTGGGTGAGCCCCACCGTCTCGGCACAGCCCAGCTGCACCCTGGTGATGCGCTCATGTGCTGCAGCGACGGGGTATTGGACCTGCTCGACCTTCAAGACCCCTTCGCCCAGGCCGACGACGTCCTTGCCAAACACGGCGTCGACGAGGCGGTGCAGGAAACCCTGCGACGGGCTCGAAAAGCTCAGGTCCCCGACGACGTCACCGTGGTCGTAATCCGGAGAGATTCCTAAGCCCCCTCCGATCTCGAGGCAGAACGCTCGATCAGGCCTCACAGGCACTCGACCCTTTCCCGGACCATCAGAGATGAACCACCCGCGCCGCCCGTAAGCCGATCCCTCAGCGTGCACTGAGTCCCGGAATGAAGCATGAGTGCCCGCAAGACGGACCCTCAGCGAGCACCTACTTGGGTATAACGACCCCAAGCCTGGGGTCACCTAAAGTGGCTCTTCCCAGTTGAGCGTGGGGGTGTCGTGAGTCAAGCGGCTCGTGCCCTTGCTTGAGGATGGATTTTGCGACGAATCTGCCCTCGACCACGAAGGACACGAGCCATGTCTCAGAATACGTGCGCACCCTCGACACTGTCTGCCCACCACACCACCGAACAGGCCAGAGAGCACCGGGGCCGGGATGCGGCATCGGTGGTGTTCAACCTGACCGGCTACACCGTCACCGACGCCGCTGACCTACCGCTGGGTGGAAGACGCGTCGTGGT